>JAICIH010000373.1 GCA_025924475.1 Bryobacteraceae bacterium | reverse complement strand
GCTCGGCAAGCCCGAAGATTACAAGGCCTTCAATTCCTTCATCGATCCGTTGGCCGAAAAAATTCCATTGGTCGCCACGCTCGGCAATCACGACGACCGCAAGAACGCCCGTGCCGCCCTCACCCGGCGCGCCGGCGAAACCGAACCCGTTCAGCAAAAGTTAGTAACCACCATCGACGCTGGCGACCTGCGTTTCATCCTGCTCGATTCGCTTCTTGCCACCAACGTCACGCCCGGTCAGCTTGGAAAATCCCAGCGCACCTGGCTTACCGAATATCTCGATGCGCAAACCGCCAAACCGGCGATTGTCTTCGTGCATCACCAGCCCGATCCCAACAACGATGGCGCGCTGGTGGACGCCGCCCGCTTGCTCGACATCCTCGCTCCACGGCCCGCCGTCAAGGCGCTTGTCTTCGGCCACACGCACGTTTACTCGCTCGATAAGTTCAAAGATGTTCATCTGATCAACCTTCCGGCCGTCGGCTATAACTTTGCCGACGGAAATCCGGTCGGCTGGATGGAAGGCGCATTCTCCAAACAAGGCCTCGATCTGAAGCTCCACGCTTTCGCCGGAGAGATGAAGGACGACGGCAAGTCTGTAAGTCTATCCTGGCGGTAATGTTGTTGCGCTTCGCAGCCGTACTCCTGACGGGCATCTTATTCGCTTCCGGCAGCAAGCGGCCGCTGACGCACGCCGATTATGATTCCTGGCGTCATATTCAAGATCAGAGACTTTCGAACGACGGCCGCTATCTCGCCTATGCGCTCTTTCCGCAGCAGGGAAATGGGGACATTGTTGTCCGCGATCTCGCAAGCGGAAAAGAGCTGCGCCAGCCTATTGGCGAGCTTCCACCGCCTCCGCCGCCGAATTTCACGAATCCGCAGCCCGAGGATGAGCCTCCGCCCGCCGTCGGCATTGCTCTGAAGTTCTCCGCCGACAGCCGTTTCCTGGTCTGCACAACCTTTCCGCCGCACGGCGGGCCCGCCGGAGATATCGTCGTTCTGAATCTGGCGTCGGGCGCCGTCTTTCGCGCTCCGCAAGTAAAGAGCTTTCAGATTGGAATCGACTGGAGCGCCCATGTCGCGTACCAGTTGAACAGCGGCGATCTTGTTCTACGAGACCTCGCCGGCGGCGCCGAGCGCAAATTCCCCAAAGTGAGCGAGTACTCGATCACTCGCGACGGCAAGCTGCTCGTCTACTCGCAAGATGCGAACGGCGTCTCTGCCATTCGCCTGGATCGGAGTCCGGCGCCCACTTCACTCCTGACCGCCAAAGGAAAATTTGACAAGTTCGCCTGGGATGAAGATCAGACTCGTTTGGCCTTCTTGAAGGACCACGAGCTCTATCGATGGGATCGCGCATCCGCCCACGCGGCGCTCTGCAAGCTGTCTCTGCCGTCCGGTTGGAGCGTTTCCGGCAAAGCGATACTGCTGCTCTCCAAAGGCGGCCACAAGATCTTTTTTGGGACAGTGCGTGAGCCTGAGCCCGATCCACCTGCGCCGAAGCGCGAAGTGTCTGTCGATTTGTGGTCTTGGAAAGACGATCACATTCAACCCATGCAGAAAGTCCGCGCTGAAGTCGAGCGCGCGCGCTCTTACCGTGCTGTCTATGATGTCGCCGCAAAGCGTTTTCTGCAGCTCGCCGATCCATCCATGAACGAAATTGTTCCGAGCGACGACGGCGGCTACGCCATCGGCATCGATGATCGCGCCTATCGCCGCGTGCAGGAATACGAAGCGAGCTACGAAGACTCGTATTTTGTGAATACCGAGACCGGAGAGAGAAAGCTGGTTGCGCCCAAACATACCGGCCATCTCACCTGGTCGTCTGATTCACGGCACACCATTTTCTACGATGGAAAGGATTGGATCGCAAGTGCAGCCCCCGGGGGCGGCTCCGTGAATCTCACGTCTAAGCTAAACGTGAAATTCGGCCGCGAAGACTACGACGCCGGCGGCCGTCCGCCCGCTTATGGTCTCGCCGGATGGACCCGCGACGGTCGTTTTGTCCTGCTGTACGATCGCTACGATATCTGGCGTTGCCGCCCCGACGGCGCCTCCTGCGACAATCTCACGCAAGGCATTGGACGAAAAGAACACCTCGTGTTTCGCCTGGTGCGCCTGCCCAGCGACGATCCCGCCGCGCGCTGGATCGACTCTACTCAGCCCCTGCTGTTGCGCGCCGAAAATGACGATACCCACGCCACCGGCTTATACCGCCTCACCTGGGACGAAGGCGCTCCTGAAAAGCTCGTGTTCGAGCCGAAGAATTTCACTCCGCCCGCCAAAGCGCGGGACGCCGATGTGTACCTGACCACGGCGTCCACTTTCCGCGAATACCCCGATCTGCTCGTTACCGATCATTCGTTTGCTAAAT
The DNA here is from genome assembly GCA_025924475.1 of Bryobacteraceae bacterium. Classification (GTDB taxonomy): domain Bacteria; phylum Acidobacteriota; class Terriglobia; order Bryobacterales; family Bryobacteraceae; genus Bog-105. The sequence continues at coordinate 3,439 of JAICIH010000373.1, read as the reverse complement.
TCCGCAAGGTCAGCGACGCCAACCCGCAACTCGCCAATTTCTCCTGGGGCTCGGCGGAACTGATTCATTATTCGAGCGCCGATGGCGTGCCGCTGCAAGGCATTCTCTACAAGCCCGACAATTTCGATCCTTCGAAGAAATATCCCCTGCTTGTCTACATCTATGAGCGCCTCTCGCAGGGCGTCAACAACTTCATCGAGCCGCGCCCGTTTCACAGTATTAATGTCAGCTACTACGTCAGCAACGGCTATCTGGTGCTTGAACCGGATATCGTCTACAAGCTCGGTTATCCGGGACAAAGTGCGCTGGATTGCGTGTTGCCCGCCATTCAGGAAGTCGTCGATCGAGGCGGAGTCGATGAAAAGGCGATCGGCATTCAAGGCCATAGCTGGGGCGGCTATCAGGTCGCTTATATGGTTACCCGCACCAACCGTTTTCGCGCCGCCGCCGCGGGCGCGCCGGTCGCCGATATGATCAGCGCCTACGATGGTATCCGCTGGGGACCTGGCTTGCCTCGCCAGTTCCAGTACGAGCGCACCCAAAGCCGCATCGGCGGCAGCCTGTGGCAATACCCGCTGCGCTACATCGAAAATTCGCCGGTCTTCATGGCGGACCACATTTCGACGCCGCTCCTGCTGCTGCACAACGATTCCGACGACGCGGTGCCCTGGACGCAGGGAATCGAGTTCTATCTCGCCCTCCGCCGGCTGAACAAGGAGGCGTACCTGTTTTCCTATAACGGAGAATTCCACGCCCTGCGCCGGCGCGCCGATCAAAAGGACTACACCGTTCGTTTACAGCAATTCTTCGATCATTTCCTGAAAGGCGCCCCTACACCCGATTGGATGGAACACGGAATTCCCTATATTGATAAACAATGACGGGTCTATGTGTTACACTCGGAGGGTATATAAATCGAGATTAAGGTAAAGACGAGGAGTATCGTTTCCTAGCATGGCCCTGGCGGTAGAGCAGAAATCGCAAGTTATTTCGCAGTACAAAATCCACAAATCGGATTCTGGCTCGCCAGAGGTACAGGTTGCTCTTCTGAGTCGGCGCATCCTGCAACTGACTGAGCATCTCAAGTCGCACAAAAAAGACCATCATTCGGAGCGCGGTTTGCTGACCATGGTTTCGCGGCGTCGAAGGTTGCTCAACTATTTGAAGGATCGCAGTCCGGAACGCTATAAAGCTCTGATCCAGAGCCTTGGCATCCGTCGTTAGGAAACGGCCTCAGGCTGTCTTGGTAGACAGTTCCCACCCAGCTCTAAGTCCCTCTCTTAATCCCCAGATTGGGAATATTCATGTCACATATAGTTGAAATTGACCTGCACGGGTCAAAGGTCTCGATCGAGACCGGCAAGATTGCCAAACAGGCCCATGGGGCTGTGGTCGTGCGCTCCGGAGATTCGGTGGTGTTGGTCTCCGCCTGCTCGAATTCCGAGCCCAAACCGGGCGCCAGCTTTTTTCCGCTCACGGTGGATTACCGTGAGTACACCTACGCCGCGGGCAAATTTCCGGGCGGATTTATCAAACGCGAAGGCCGCCCGTCGGAGAAAGAAGTTCTCACCAGCCGCCTGATCGATCGGCCGGTGCGGCCGTTGTTTCCGGAAGGCTATAGTTGCGAGACGCAGATCATTGCGATGGTGCTCTCGGCCGGTCCGCAGCACGATCCCAGCACTCTCGCGATCATTGGCGCGGGCGCCGCGCTGGCGATTTCCGACATTCCGTTCGAACACATCCTGGGCGGCGTTCGTGTGGGCCTTATCAAGGGCGTCTATACCGCCAACCCCAGCTACGAAGAAACCAAAGAGGCGAAGCTCAGCATTGTAGTGGCGGGCACCGAGCAGGGCATCGTGATGGTGGAAGCCGGAGCGGATTCGGCATCTGAAGAGGAAGTAATCGAAGCTATCGAATTCGGCCACGATTGCTGCAAGAAGATCGCCGCCGGCATTCGCGAACTGGTGAAGCTTGCCGGGAAGCCGAAACGCAGCTACACGCCGCCGCAGTTGAATCAGCCCGTACTCGACAAAATCTCGGCGGCCGTACGAACCGAGTTGACCGACGCGCTGAATACCGAGAAGTACGGCAAATCCGAGAGCTACAGCCGCGTGGATGATGCCAAAGAGAAGGCGCTGGCTCTCTTCACAGACGAAGCCGAAAAACCCGAAGCTTCTAAAGTATTCGAGTACTTGCGCGAGCGCATTTTCCGCGACGAGATGCTCAAAGATCGCCGCCGTCCGGATGGCCGCGCTTTCGATCAAATTCGTCCCATCACCTGCGAAGTCGGTGTGCTGCCGCGTACTCACGGCTCCGCGATTTTCACCCGTGGCGAAACCCAAGCGTTAGTCACCACTACGCTTGGCACCAAAGACGACGAGCAGCGCATCGAGATGTTCGATTTGAGCGAAACCTCAAAGCGCTTCATGCTCCACTACAACTTCCCCCCGTTCAGTGTTGGTGAGGTTGGGTTTATGCGCGGTCCCGGCCGCCGTGAAATCGGCCACGGCGCGTTAGCCGAGCGGGCCGTTTCGCGCATCATTCCGGACGAAAAATCGTTCCCCTATACGCTGCGTGTGGTCAGCGACATCCTCGAATCGAATGGATCGAGCTCGATGGCCAGCGTCTGCGGCGCGACTCTGTCGCTCATGGACGCGGGCGTGCCGGTATCTGAGCCGGTTGCCGGTATCGCCATGGGCCTGGTGCTCGAAGGCGATAGTTATGCCGTGCTGACCGATATCGCGGGCGCTGAAGATCACTACGGCGACATGGATTTCAAAGTCGCGGGAACGAAGGGCGGCATCACGGCCCTTCAGATGGACATCAAGGTCCCGAACGTCACCACGAAGATCATGCGCGAAGCGCTCGCGCAGGCTCGCAAGGGCCGGCTCGAAATTCTCGAGAAGATGGTCGCCACGATCGATAAGCCGCGTAGCGAGCTGTCGCAATACGCACCGCGCATTTACACCACGCACATTCCGACCGACAAGATCCGTGAATTGATCGGACCCGGCGGCAAGGTGATCAAGGGCATCATTGAAGCGACCGGCGTCAAGATCGACGTGACCGACGACGGAACGGTGAATATCTTCGCCTCCGACGGTAATTCGGCCAAACGTGCGCTGCAGATGGTGGGCGACATCGCCGCTGTTGCCGAAGTAGGCAAAACGTATCTCGGCAAAGTAGTGCGCATCGCCGATTTCGGCGCGTTCGTCGAAATCTTCCCGGGCACCGACGGCTTGCTGCACATCAGCGAGATCTCGGAGAGCCGCATCAAGAACGTTCGCGACGAGCTGAACGAAGGCGACCAGATTCTGGTTAAGGTCCTCGCTCTCGAAGGCAACAAGATCAAGTTGAGCCGCAAGGCCATCTTGAAGGAGCAGCGCGAGAAGCTGAAGGCCGGCGCCGGAACCACGGAATAATTGGACTACGCCTCGTT
>JAICIH010000372.1 GCA_025924475.1 Bryobacteraceae bacterium | reverse complement strand
GCGCGCGGCGTCAGGATGCGTTGGGTACGACGGACCTCGCCGTTTGGCCCGAGTTACACGGCGGCGCGTGGTGGTGGTGGTGCGTTTGTGAGAAGACTTCGCTGGCGGGGCGGCAGCTAGTGTTGTAAGAAATGTTGCAAACAGTGTGAGGGTGCAAACCCATCGCATATAGCCAGTCTATCTTCCGGATCAGGCCGGTTTCGTTTGTGGCATACTACTAGTTCATGCCTGCTTACGCGGCCAGCTATTTTTGGTTTCGATTTTGGCACTCGCCAGAATTGTGCCGAGGGGCGTCCGCGAAAAACTGAGACAGCGGCGAAACGGTTAAAAGGAGGCCCACTCGGCAACGAGTGGGTCTTTTTATTTTTGATGCGAACACTCGTGAGGGGTAAATGATTATTTCGATGAAGGTGCATGCGACGCGGGAGGAGATCGATGCGGTGTGCGACCGCATCCGGGAGTTTGGGTACAAGGTGCATTCGATCGCGGGCGAGGAGCGCGTGGTGATCGGCGCGGTGGGCGTGGGAGATGTCACGGCATGTCTGGAATCGCTGGAGGCGATGCCGCAAGTGGAAAAGGCGGTGCGCATTTCGGCTCCTTACAAATTTGTCAGCCGGGAGTTCCAGCCGACGAAATCGCGCATCGTAGCGAACCGGCGGGAAATCGGCGGCGACGAATTTATCGTGATGGCAGGTCCGTGCTCGGTGGAGAGCGAGAAGCAGATTCTCGAAACGGCGCACTTTGTGGCGAAGCACGGCGCGACTTTTCTGCGCGGCGGGGCATTCAAGCCGCGCACTTCTCCGTACGATTTTCAGGGAATGGAGCTGGAAGGGCTGAGGTTGCTGCAGAAGGCGAAGCGCGAGACCGGCCTCGGGATCATCACGGAAGTGATGAGCGACGGCGATGTGGAGATGGTTGCCGAGCACGCCGACATTTTGCAGATCGGCGCTCGTAATATGCAGAATTTCGCGCTACTCAAGGCATTGGGCAAAGCGCAGCGGCCCGTGATGCTGAAGCGCGGCTTGAGCTCGACGATCAAAGAACTGCTGATGTCGGCCGAGTATATTGTGGCGCACGGCAATCCGAATGTGATTCTGTGCGAGCGCGGCATACGGACGTTCGAGACGGCCACCCGCAACACATGCGATATCACCGCAGTGCCGGTATTAGATGAGTTGTCGCATTTGCCGGTGGTACTCGATCCGAGCCACGCGACGGGAAAGCGAAGCCTGGTTCCGGCGCTGGCGCGGGCCGGAGTAGCCATCGGTGCGGACGGATTGATTATGGAAGTGCATCCGCAGCCAGAAAAGGCAATTAGCGACGGCGCGCAATCGCTGACTTTCGATCAGTTCAGTAAATTGATGCAAGAGATGAAGCCGTATATAGCGCTTTGGAAAGCGGCGCGTGTGGCGGAACTCGCTCCGGCCTAATGCGCCGGCGGACGGTCTGGATTGCGATAGGACTGCTGGCGCTTGCCGGGGCGGTTATCGTTTCCGTAATCGATACGGAGCGGCATCGCTATGTGCGATCGAGCATTGACCTGGTGAAGCAATTGCCGCCCGGCGATTTCACGAGATTTTATGCCGATCTGGGCGCGCTGCGGAAAACGGGTCTTCTCCATTTGCTGACGGGCGTGAATCCGATTCAGGAAAAAGATTACCAGGAATTCGTGCGGCAGACGCAGTTCGACTATACGCGAGACATGGACGCGCTCGCCGGCGCTTCGGACGGTGAGCAATATTTCTTTCTGGTGCGCGGCCGTTTTCAATGGGACAAGCTGAAGCAGTACGCAGCGGCGCATGATGGAACATGCCGGCGGCTATCCTGCGCGGTTCCCACTAGCAAATCCGGGTATTGGGCGAATCTCGTGCGGGTGCAATCCGACGTAGCCGGTTTATCGATCAGCGCGAACAGCGCAGCAGCGGAAACTCTGCGGCGGAAGCCGCCCGAAATGGAAGAAGCGTTTCCCACCAATCCGGTTTGGGTGAGCGTGTCGAGAGCAGTGCTGTCGAAACCGAATGCACTGCCTTTGCCGATGCGCATTCTGGCGATTTCGCTGCAGTCGGCCGATCGCGTGGTTTTATCGTTGGGCCCGGCGACGGACAAGCAATCGGCGTTCCAAGTCGAGCTGAAAGCGGCTTTTCCAATCGAGGCAAGCGCCGAAACAGCGCGGGCGCAGCTGGAGATCGAGACGAGGATGTTGAAGCTCGGATTGCAGCGGGCGCACAAGCAACCGAATCCGGCGGATTTTACCGGGTTGATCGCGGCGGGAAGCTTTCGCAGAGTGCGGAAAGAAGTCCTGGGAACTTGGCCGGTCCGGTGGGAACTGCTGAGGACTTTGGAGTGAGTTGCGACGAGGCCGATCTCGCTAAGATAACGACACGGAGAGAGCGTCGCTCTCAGCGTTATGGCAAAGAATTTTAAAGACCTGTCCGAGCGCGAGATCCTGGCTCTGGCCATCACGCTCGAGGAAGAAGATGGGCGCATTTACGGGGAATTTGCCGAAAGTCTGCGTGAAAGCCACCCGGCAACGGCGAAGCTGCTCGATGAGATGCAGGCCGAAGAATCGCAACATCGCGCGAGCCTTATCGATCTCTATCAGTCGCGCTTCGGCAATCATATTCCGTTCATCCGGCGCCACGATGTGAGGGGATTTGTCTCGCGGCCGTCGCTCTGGTTGGTGGGCCCGATCAGTCCGAAACTGGTGCGGCGCACGATCGAATCCATGGAAGCGGAAACCGGCCGTTTCTACACTCTTGCGCTCGAGCGCACGACAGACGCTTCCACTCGCAAATTGTTGGGCGATCTGGCCGAGGCGGAAGCCAAACACACGGCAACGGCCGAAAGCGTGGAGAAAGAATATCTCACGACAGCGGTACGCAAAGGAGAGGACGAAGCGACGCGGCGCGCCTTCGTTCTGCAATATGTTCAGCCGGGTCTGGCCGGACTGATGGACGGTTCCGTTTCTACGCTTGCGCCGCTCTTCGCTGCGGCGTTTGCGACGCATCAAACGAGAGATGCATTTCTAGTGGGCCTGGCGGCGTCGGTGGGCGCGGGCATCTCCATGGCGTTCGCCGAAGCTCTTTCCGACGACGGCTCGCTTACCGGCCGCGGACGCCCGGTCGTTCGGGGAACCGTCACCGGAGCGATGACTACGCTGGGCGGCATCGGACACACGCTGCCGTACCTGATTAGCGACTTTCGTGTCGCCACGACGCTCGCCGTTATTGTTGTCGGTGTCGAACTCGGGGTCATTAGCTGGATCCGGCAGCACTATATGGAAACACCGCTTGTCCGCGCGGCGCTGCAAGTAGTGCTCGGCGGCGTGCTGGTCTTTCTGGCCGGCATTCTGATCGGTAATTCATAACTTTCGGAGAAATTGAAATGACAACGCTAGTGGAATACGCGGATGCCAGTGCGGAAGTGCGGGCGGTGTACGACGACATCCGGACGACTCGTAAAACCGATTTCATTAACAACTTTTGGAAAGCGCTGGCCAATCATCCCGCGACGCTGCGCCGCACCTGGGAAAGTCTCAAACAGATCATGGCGCCGGGAGCGCTCGATCCGCTTACGAAAGAACTGATCTATCTCGCAGTGAGCGCCACGAACCAATGCTCATACTGCATTGCATCGCATTCGGCGTCGGCGCGCGCGAAGGGGATGACGGAAGAAATGTTCGGCGAGTTGTTGGCGGTGGTAGGAATGGCAAACCAGACGAATGCACTCGCCGCAGGCCGCCAGGTTCCGATCGATCCGCAATTTCTAGCGCAGGAATAGACGCTCTGGCCTATGCTGCTTGCAAAAGTAGTCGAAACATCCCGGCGGATCACGGAGACCAGCAAGCGTCTCGAGAAAACGGCTCTGCTCGCCGGGTTGTTGAAGGAACTCAAGCCAGAGGAGGTCGAGACGGTCGCGGGGTTTCTGGCGGGGGCTCCACGGCAGGGCCGCATCGGAATCGGCTATGCGGCGTTGCATTCTTCAATGGCTGCCGCAGGCGCGGATGCTTCGACTATTGAAATTCTGGAAGTGGATCGCGTGCTGGATGAAATTTCGACCGTTCGCGGCGCAGGCTCCGAGCAGCGCAAACGGGATCTGTTGGGCAGCTTGTTTTTGCGGGCGACCAGCGAAGAACAGCATTTCCTGGTGAGGCTTCTTTCCGGCGAGCTGCGGCAGGGAGCGCTGGAGGGCATTCTGCTCGATGCGCTCGCCAAAGCTTCGGGCATTTCTTCGGAACGCATTCGCCGCGCGGCGATGATGGCGGGCGGCGCAGCAGCGATCGCGCGGGCCGCGCTTGAAAAAGGAGAGAGCGGTCTGTCTCCGTTCGATATCCAGCTCTTCCGGCCGGTTCAACCGATGCTGGCGCAAACCGCTGAAGATTTGGGAGCAGCGCTTGCCGATTTGGGCGAAGCTTCGCTCGAATACAAGCTCGACGGCGCTCGTATCCAAGTCCATAAAGCAGGCGACCAGGTTGCGATTTTCTCGCGCGGCGCAAACGATGTCACCGCGGCAGTCCCCGAAGTGGTCCAACTGGTCCGCGCGCTGCCGGCCCACGATCTGATTCTGGACGGCGAAGTGCTCAGCCTTTCGAGCGACGGCCGCCCGCAACCGTTCCAGGTCTCGATGCGGCGCTTCGGGCGTAAGCTAGACGTGGCGCGATTAATGGATGAACTGCCGATGACGCCGTTCTGGTTCGATCTGCTTTACCTGAACGGCAGCCCGCTGGTCGATGAAGCGCAAGCCAAGCGCTTTGCGGAACTGGCTCTTCTGGCACCTTCGCAGAATGTTATTCCGAATCTGGTGACAGGCGATGCGGAACGTGCCGAAGAGTTCCTGCATCTAGCGCTCGCGAGCGGACATGAGGGCGTAATGGCGAAAGCCCGGGCAGCCGGATACGCGGCCGGTGCGCGAGGACAAAGCTGGCTCAAAGTGAAGCGCGCTCGCACGCTCGATCTGGTCATATTAGCGGCCGAATGGGGCAGCGGCCGGCGCCGTGGATTTTTGAGTAATCTGCATCTGGGCGCGCGCGATACGCGGAAAGGCGGATTCGCGATGCTCGGCAAGACATTCAAGGGATTGACGGATGAAATGCTCGCGTGGCAGACGCAGGAACTTCTGAAACTGGAAGTGGCTCGCGATAGTTATACGGTGTATGTCGAGCCCAAGCTGGTAGTAGAAATAGCTTTCAATGAAATTCAGGCCAGCCCGCGCTATGTGAGCGGATTAGCGCTGCGTTTTGCGCGCGTGAAACGGTATCGTCCGGATAAGTCCGCCGCCGATTCGGATACTTTTGAGACTGTGCAACGGCTGGCCGGGATTCTTGAGAAATCTGCGGGAGCTTAGGCAGATAGGACTGCGCTCCACGCAGGGTTGACTGAACGCTTGCTCGAGAGTGCACTAGTTCTCACCTTGCGGTAATTCCACAGGAAATTTCGAGCACGAAGACATGCACGACACTTATGCAATTAGTTATTGAAGAGAATGGAGACCTCGAACATGAAGCCAAATGAGCCCAGCCGCACAGCCCTGCTAATCGCCCGACAACGAGCTGCTCATCAGGTGCTCGATAACGGCTCAATCCTCAATGACCCATTTGCCATGAAGATTCTGCACGAAGACGAAAAGGACGTGCTGCAATTTGCGAACGAACGCCCCTTGGCCAGCATCGGACGTCTATTCACCACCGCACGAAGCCGGATTGCGGAAGATGCTTTATCAGGAGCTGTCGAAAGAGGGATTCGGCAGATCGTCATCCTTGGCGCCGGACTCGACACTTTCGCTCTCCGTAGTCCGCATGGCGCACGACAGATCCGTATCTATGAGGTGG
>JAICIH010000371.1 GCA_025924475.1 Bryobacteraceae bacterium | reverse complement strand
TCAGCCTTTCAGGCGTCCCCGAATGCGGCGCGCCAGCTTCTCGATCTCTTCCGTCTTCTTAAGCGACTCGACAGGAACCACATAGCTGCCGGCTTTCTTGATTTCGTCCTGTAGTTGCTGCGCGGTGGTGACGAGTTCCTCCGCGTCTTTGAGCGCTTCCTCGTGGTTCTGTTTGGCCATTGCGTTCTTTTGCGACTTGCCGTTGGGCAGCCGCGCGTCGTCATCAGGAGTTCGCGGAATGCGCGGAATGCGCGGAACGCGCGGAAAACGCGGATCTTCCTCCTGCGCGTTCGCTATTAAAGGAGCGGCCGCGAGCGAAAGCAAGGCGGCGCGGCGCGTATGGTCCATCTGATTGCTATCATAAGCCACTTATGGACGTGACCGTCGGTGTCATCGGGCTTGGCAATGTAGGCTCTGGCACTTTGGAGATACTGGCCGAAAATGGCGCCAGAATTCGCGAAAAGCTCGGCTTTCCTCTGCGGGTAAAGGCAATTTGCAGCCGCAATGTGGCGCGAAAAAAGGCGCCCGCATTTCCGGACGCCGTGACGCGCACAACCGACTGGAGGGAAGTTGTCCGCGATCCTGAAATCGATATCATCGTCGAGTTGGTTGGCGGCACTGCGACCGCCGGACACATCATCGAAGAAGCGCTGCGCAATCGCAAGTCCGTTGTGACTGCGAACAAAGAACTGATGGCCATTCGCGGAGCCGAATTATGGGCGATGGCGAGTGAAAACGGCGTGAACCTGGCAATGGAAGCCAGCGTTGCCGGCGGAATTCCGATTCACACTATCTTGCGCGAAGGAATTGCGGGAGACCGGGTTTGCGAGCTCTACGGTGTTCTGAACGGCACCAGCAACTTCATTCTTACGGAAATCGAAAAAAGCAACGCCAAATTCGAATCGGTGCTGGCCGAGGCCCAGCAGTTGGGCTACGCGGAAGCGGACCCATCGGCCGATGTTGATGGCCTCGATGCCCGATCTAAGCTGGCCATTCTCGCCGCGCTGGCGTTCGGCGAAAGACTCACACCGGCAGATATCTATACCGAAGGCATCCGGCGCATTCTCCCGGTCGATTTTGAATATGCGCATCAGTTGAAGCACACGATTCGGCTGTTATGCCTCGCGCGGCAGAGCGACGACGGCCTGCTGCTTTCGGTACGGCCCAGTCTCATTCCGCAGTCGGCGATTCTCGCGCAGGTACAGGGCGCATACAATGCGGTGTGGATTCGCGGCGCTTATGGAGAAGATACGTTCTACTACGGCCGCGGCGCCGGCCCCAAACCGACAGGCGTAGCCGTCGTCAGCGATTTGATGCGAGTAGCGCGCGAGATCCGGCACGGCAGTCCGGACCGTGTGAGCCCGTTCGCGCACGAGCGCCTGGGCGAATACAAACCGCTGCCGATTCCGACGCAGGCGCTGCCGTATTTTCTGCGTTTTCGTGTGGAGGATAAAGCGGGAATCATCGCCACGCTCGCGACGATTCTCGCCAAGCACCAAATCGGAATCGATGCGGTATTGCAGTTGCCGCGCGAAGACTGGCGCGACCTTCCCTTCGTCATCACCACCGAACCCGCTAAGGAGCAGGCCATTCGCGACGCGCTGGTCGAGATTCGCGAAGCCGATTTTCTGGTCGAAGCGCCGCTGGCCATGCCCATGGAGCGAGGTTTTTAGCGGGCAAACATGCTACGATTCGAAAGAAAACTGTCATAGCCCAAGGAGAGGTGGCTGAGTGGTCGAAAGCAGCGGTTTGCTAAACCGTCGTAGGGGCCTAAACCTCTACCGGGGGTTCGAATCCCCCCCTCTCCGCCAGTAGCTTTATTTTCTTGCATTTAACTCACTTGGTGTCCATAATGGTGTCCAGGAGAATCAATCATGGGCTCCCGGACCTCCGGTTATGGTGGGACCAATCGCGTCAATATCGTTAAAAAAGCAAAAGTCAACGGCGCCTGGAATTTCTACCCGGCCGTAATCGAGTCGAATGGCAAACTCAAAGACAAGATCCGCGTGCGGGGAGCGATTGAAGTTCACCCCGAGGGCGCGTACTATCTCGAGTGGCGGGAAGATAAGAAGCGCATACGCGAACCCGTTGCCGAGCGAACCGAGGTCTTGGACCGCGCCCGACGAAAACGGCTCGAGATCGAGGCGGCACTGGCGGGATTGCCCATTGCCTCTCCAAATGGCCACGGAAGTCGCAGTATCAGCGTGCAACAGGCGGTGGAAGAGTTTCTAGAGAACATAAAACCGCCCCAGCGCGAACCGCGCACCTATACCGCCTACAAGTATTGTTTGGAATTATTTGCGTCTAGCTGCAAACAGCGTTTCGTGCGCGAGGTGAAGCGCGAGGACATGCTTGCGTTTATTCGTCACCTGTATTCTCTTGGGAATGGGCCGAGAACGGCGAATAACCGAGCGGTGATCATTGCTCAGATGCTGAAAGCAAACGGCGTCGTCAAGCTCCTTCAGAAACACGACTGGCCGAGCTATGTCGATCCGATCCGGCCGGTTTACGAGTCAGACGAACTCCGAGCTCTGTTTGCAGCGTGCGACTCGGAAGAGCGCTTGCTATATACCACTTATCTGCTCACTGGCTTCCGCGACAAAGAAGTTCGCCACCTGGCGTGGCGCGATATCGATTTTCGAAATCAGGCCATTCGCGTAACCGCAAAACCGCACTTCGCTTTCAAACCGAAGAACAAAGAGGAACGTGAGGTCCCGGTCCCTGCATCCCTGCTTGAAATGCTGAAGACACATCGAGCCAAACAGAAATCCAATGTCTTCGGCCTAGTGTTTCCGACAGCAAGCGGACAGCCCGATAAGAAACATGAAAACAAACTGAAGCGCATTGCTTGGCGTGCCGGGCTAAACTGCGGTTCTTGCGTCTCTAAACATGGCAATCGGTGCATGGACGGCCCGTACTGTTCTCACTGGTTTCTGCATAAGTTCCGTCACACGTTTGCGACGCGAAATTTGCAAGATCATGTGTGCGATATTCGCACGCTGCAGCTTTGGCTAGGGCATAAAGACCTTGCATCGACCATGGTGTATTTAAAAGCCGTCCGGAACCGAGATATTATGGAGCGCCTCGAGCAGAGCGGATTGGCTCAATTTGCTGTCACATAAACAGCTCGAAGCCGGGCACGGGGTTAGGACCTGGCCCTGCTGTGAACTCGGCAACACGGCTTTGGCAATTTTCCAGCTTCGATACTGTGACGCGACTGCCCGGCGAGCGTCTAGCTAGACCCACAGCGATCCGACGGGTTTCGGTACTCGCCAAGAATGACCCAGTAGCGCTCGTTTAAAGTGACCCTCACTGGGAACAGGATTTAGAAGTAGATCAGAACGAACATCATCCCTGCCGAAGGCAGGTCCGCAGGGAAGCGAGTTGCGGGCGCAATATCATCCACGCCGGAGGCGTGCAAGGTTCTGATCAACAGGATAGGCACCAAGGGCGGGGCCAGAAGTCTATCGCACGGAACCAACTCGATTGATTTTCTGACGAAGGTAGTGGAAGTAGTTGGGAGCGGGGTTTAGCTCGAGCACCTCGTCAATCACCGGAAGGAAATAGGCCAGGGAGCGAATGGTGCTCAATGGCGGTGCGTCAGCAGGCCGCGCCAGGCAGCGCGCTGTTGCGAGGACGAACGCGTTGTCAATGACTTCGAGGGGCACAGCGCGTTGGTACTGTGTCCCGGCCAAGCTGCTCGAGCGCGGCGAATCCGCTTATAGCCGTCGATTACGACATAGCGATCCGCTTGAGCTTCCGCCACCACCACAATCGGGGGCTTGCTGGCCGCACTCGGCGAGTGAGGCGAGCAGGTGTCGCTGCCGGGCTGGATGCCGCACCCGCAGATGCTCCCAACGCCGTTCGAGCTGATGAAACTCCAGTTGCATCAGACAGGCTGAATGTAAAGGAGAGTCCGGACAGGATCAATATGTAGGGATTAAATCGCGTGCTTGCATCCAACGCCTCTCCCGTTCCTGAACACGCTCCAGAGCACGCCGGCAGGCGTGTGAGCAGAAGCGTTGTAAGGGACTTCGCCGCTGCCGGGTAAACGTTTCATAACAGCCGGGCCGGTCGCAGCAATGCTCGAAAAAATTGTTTCGCAATGATTACCCTCGCAGCATCTTCAACTGCTTCCTTTTGTTCTGGTTTGCGGCTTTTGGCGCGCTGCCGGTGACGTCGGCTTTGCCCGTTTCGTTTCTCTTTCCCTACAGCCGTATCGCGATATCGTTGTTGCGCCTTCCAGCGTGACCATTTGCGCGCCGCCGTCCGGCAATCCTCACTGCAGTAACGCTGGCGCGCTTGCCGGGGATGAAACCGTTGCTCACAGCCTTTCAGCAGGCATCGGCGCACACGTGGGCGGCGTCGCAATCGCTTTGGCCGGAATAGACAAGCTCCGGCTAGATCGTCCGGATCTCTACATCTTGGCAACCACTTGTCTATGAGTACATTTATAACGTATACTCATAAGGTGATGCCCAACAAGACGATTTATGTAAAAGATACGGACTTGCCGCTCTTGGAGCAGGCACAGGCGCAACTAGGTGACAGCGTTTCTTCAATGTTCGCGGAGTTTCTGCGTGAACGGGTTGCGAGGCTAACCCCAGAAGAGAACACGATAATCGAACTGATCAATCAAATCACCGCCACACGTGAGGTTGTGAAACAGCAGCGTAATCTCCCTGAGTTCATCGAGAGCGAGCATGCCGAAGCTCAGGCATTTGCCGAGAAAGCTCTTAAAAGCTTCCGAGCGGGAGAGATCAGAAAGACCAAGGCGATGTTCTGGGCGGCCAACACATATTACGAGAGGGCCCAACGCGATGCTAAAGAGGTCGGTGAACTAAACGGACGAATCGGTGAAATGCTCGGCCATAGCGACACACGTTCCGGTCGGCCCCGGAAGTAGCTCGCCCCCCCGTGTGGTCAAGGTCGGGGATAATACGGCCTCCACTCAGAAATATTATTCGGATCGGAACTGGTGCCTCTCAAGAGTACGCTCCGTCCACATGGATCATTTTCAGAAAGCAGAGACGGGTCACTCCTCGCGAGCGTCGAAGGACGAGCATAGATGCCTTCGACTGCATCAGTCAAGAGGAAGCGGCGGATGCGAATCAGATCGGGCAGTAATGTGCCGAGGGCTCTTGGGTTTGTTTTAGTATCGAGCATGAATTACGAGCGGGGACTAATCCATCGGTGGCATCGTACCGCTGGCGAAAGGCCTGACTCATCCCGAAAGGCATGCTCCGCCTCATTCGAGTGCGCGTGGCGTGTCCGAAGAACGACACGCGAGAGTTTCTGTCGTGGCTTCCGGGCGGATTCGAGGACGTTCAGGTCTGTCGGGAGTGATTCGATTTCGGGCGGGGAGAGACTTCTGCAGCGATCCACTAAGTCTCTGGCGAACATCCAGAGCGTTTCCGTCCCGCAGCGCACGTTGACCGTCTCGCCGTCGTCGTTAGTTCCTTCCAGGACAATGACAGAATCTTCGGGAAGGACCTTACATATTTACAGGCCGGAAACCGTCACAACGGGACGATGCTGCTGGCGCAGCAGAATACATCGGGCCCGCGAACGGTGCGCCGTCTATTGTCCGGTCTGGAGCATGTCCAAAAATGTCACAGATTTGACGCGGTGTACCGCGGATCGTGCTCTTTCCGCGGGGTGGTATTCTGCGGTTCCTCGCGGTATCGGGCGCCCATTTGAGTCATAGGTCGGGCCACCGAGGCTCCGATATACTACTCATCTGTCGACGAAGTGCTCTCGAAGCCACTTTAGCTGTTACTCTTTGAGAGTCTTCAGAAACGCGTAGCTGTCCTTCGTCGCGTCCATGTTCAACGACTCCAATTCGACGTACC
>JAICIH010000370.1 GCA_025924475.1 Bryobacteraceae bacterium | reverse complement strand
GGCTAGCCGCAACCAAACGCGCCGTGCGGCTTCAGGAGCGAACGTTACGCTCCCTGGTGGTCGCGGCTCAGTTTCAGATCAATGACTTGCGAAGTTGAACTCGTCGCAAGCGGCAAAGAATTTGAGATGTAGTAGTACAAAAAATTGGTATCCATTAGTGGCAGCAACCAGGAGGCCGGAAAAGGAGTCTAATGAAGGGAATGAAGTATTGGCTCTATCTGGCCGCGAAACTCGTAGTCGCCGCCGGAGCCATGTGTATTTTGCAGGCCGAGCTGGTGCGCTTCTATCCGCCTCCGCCTCCGCCACTGGCGCGCTTCGGTCCGGCGCCGCCGTTGTTCATTCACGACATGCTGTTTACCTTTCTGACGCTCGGCGTGTGGCTGATCGGCGCGGCGTTGTTTTACGCCATCATCTGGGACCAGCGCCGGCGGTGCCGCGTCTGTCTGCGGAGGCTCATCATGCCGGTCGCGAGCGGCTCATGGGGAAATATGGTCGTTTTCGGCCGTCCCAGAACGCAATGGATTTGCCCATACGGTCACGGCACGCTGAGCATTGAAGAGCTGCAAATCACCGGGCGGCAAGCGCCGGACTGGCAACCGCACGACGATGATATCTGGAAAGAGTTAGAATCCTATTATCAGCCTCGTGAGTAGCTTGTTTCCCAGGCTCTAAGTTTGCCCGTACGCATTAGAGTTTCCAAGCCGATTCGCCGCCGCCGCAGCGGCGGCCCCAGCAAAAGCGCCGCGCGCATCAGCAAAATTGCCTTCTTTGTTCTCGCCGCCGGGCCTATTATCGCGTTTGTTCTCACCTGCTTTACTTATGCGAAATACGCAGCGCTGGCGGATCAAAAGCTGAAGGAAGGGCCGTTTCCAGACGTTTCGATGGTGTTTGCCGCTCCGCAGATCATAGGAATCGGCGATCCGGGCACGCGTCTCGAATTGGCTAACCGGTTGCGAGAAAGCGGATATGGAGAGGACGCTCGCAGCAACCGGATCGGCTGGTATCACCTGCGTCCGGACGCTATCGAAGTTTTTCCGGGAGACCATTCTTCCACCACGGCCGAGCCGGGCGTGCTCCGTTTTGAGAACGGTAAGCTCGCCTCGATCATTGCGCTCAGCGACAACTCTCCGCGGACCGAATTCACGCTCGAGCCGCAGATCCTCACGGCTCTCTACGACAAAAATCGCGAAAAACGGCGTTTGGTCAAATACGACGATATTCCAGCGGTGCTGGTAAACGCGGTGATATCGATCGAAGACAAGCGGTTTTTCCAACACTCCGGTTTCGATCCGATTCGCATCGTGAAAGCATTATGGGTCGATTTCCGGCAGCAGCGCAAAGACCAGGGCGCTTCCACCCTGACCCAACAGCTTGCCAAAAATATCTGGCTATCGAACCAAAAGACCTGGATGCGGAAATTCGATGAGCTGTTGATCACCATCCATCTCGAACAGAAGCTTACTAAGCAAAAGATTTTCGAATACTACGCCAACATGATTCCGCTGGGCCAGCGCGGCTCGTTTGCCATCCGCGGATTCGGCGAAGCCGCGCAGGCGTTCTTCGGCAAAGATATACGGCAACTGACGCTGCCGGAGGCCGCAACACTCGCCGGACTGATACAGATTCCCAGCTATCGCAATCCGGTGCGCTGGCCGGAACGCGCCAAGGCACGGCGCAATGTCGTGCTGAAGGCGATGCTCGAGAACAACTACATCTCCCAGTATCAGTATGTGGATGCGATTCGCGCGCCGCTTGTGCTTTCGCGGCAAGGGCCCGAATCGGCGGACGCACCTTATTTTGTGGACCTGGTAAACGATCGTCTGGGGGACCGTTTTCAAGACCGCGATTTCCAGGCGTCCGGAATGCGGATCTATACGACACTGGATGTCGATCTGCAGCGTGATGCAACGGCGGCTGTGGCGGAAGGCATGCGCGAGGTGAACGCGATTCTCGCGAAGCGCCGCAAACGCGGGCAGGCATTCGATGCACCGCAGGTGGCGCTGGTCTGCCTCGATCCGCATACCGGAGAGGTCAAAGCGCTGGTGGGCGGCCGGAACTATGGCATGAGCCAACTGAATCATGCGGTCGCCAAACGGCCCTCCGGCAGCGTTTTCAAACCGTTCGTGTACGCCGCCGCGCTGAGCACGGGTCTGGTGCCGAATGCCGTTCCCATCACCGCCTCCACGATGCTGGCCGATGAGCCGCACGCATTCGATTGGGACGGGAAGACTTATGAGCCGACTGATTATCACAAGAACGCGTGGGAAGGGCAAGTTCTTTTGCCGACCGCTTTTGCGAAATCTCTGAACGTACCGGCGGTGGAGGTTGCCGAGCAGACGGGCTACAGCGCCGTGGCGGACCTGGCGCACAAAGCCGGTTTGCCGGATATTCGCGCCACTCCCTCCATGGCGTTAGGCGCGTATAGTGTGACACCGCTCGAGATGGCAGGCGCCTTCACGATTTTTGCCAATGACGGGGTGCGCGTACAGCCGCAGTTTCTTTCCCGGATTGCCGACAAGAATGGGCAGGAGGTGTGGACGGCGCAACCGCAAACGAAGCAGGTGCTCGACCCGCGCATCAGTTTCCTGGTCACAGGATTGATGCAGGACGTGTTGCGGTGGGGAACGGGGGCGGGGGTGCAAGCGCGCGGCTTTGTTCTTCCGGCCGCGGGTAAAACCGGCACTTCGCACGATGCCTGGTTTGCCGGCTACACCTCGAAACTGTTGTGTGTCGTTTGGGTGGGGCTTGACGACTATCAGGACATTAAGCTGGAAGGCGCGAAAGCGGCGCTGCCGATCTGGACGAACTTTATGAAACGCGCGCATCAGCATCGCGAGTATCGCGGCGTGATGCCTTTCGAAATGCCACAAGGGGTGGTTTCCGTTCAGATCGATTCCGATACCGGCGGCCTGGCTACCAGCACGTGCCCGCCTTCGGTGGTCCATACGGAATATTTCCTGACCGGCACACAGCCGCTCACGTTTTGTCCAACGCACCTCGGCGGGACGTCCGAAATTGCCGGATGGGAGGCGCTTCCTCCGCCTCCGCCGTTGCGGGCTGAAGGCGCGAACGGCCAGGTGGCTGTGGCGCCGGCGGTGAATGGGACGGCAGATCCGAATGCACGGGACCGGAATGCGCAGAAAGATAAGAAGGGGTTTTTGGATAAGTTGAAGGGGATTTTTCATTAAGAGAAGCTTTTGGCTTTTAGCGGTTAGCTCTTAGCCGCTAGCCGCGGGGGCAACACTCCGCGGACCATCTTAACCTTTGACATCAGCTTGCGCCTGGGCCGAAGCTCTCAGTCACTGGAGAGCCCTGAAGCGCAGGCTCGGCGGTTTTGCTAAAAGCTGCTGCGTTGCCCGCTTACTGCGTGCGCGGTTCGGTTTCCGCTTGCTGACGCGCTCGGCTCTGTTCGGCCACAATAAAAAGGTATATAGTAGAGAGCACAAAGGGGGAATAACCCGTGAGCTATTTTCCGGCTCCCCGCCTGCTATGCATTAGCTTTGCGCTTTGCTTGACAGCGCTCGTCTGTACGGCCCAGCAAGTTTCGCAATCCAGCCCCGGCTTGGCCTCCACTTCTTTTCGCGCTTCCAGCGATGTTCCGGCTCCCAACGTTTCGCCGCCGAAACCGCAGCTCAGTCTCGAGATGCGGGGCGATATCTATATGGCTCGCAAAATGTATCGCGAGGCCGTCGATACGTACCGGCAAGGTCCGGCGAGCGCGGTGCTTACGAACAAAATCGGCATCGCCTTCCACCAGATGCTGCTGTTAAAGCTTGCCAAGAAGAACTACGAACAAGCCATCAAGATGGACCCGAAGTACTCGGAGGCGATCAATAATCTGGGAACCATTTACTACTCGCAAAAGAGTTACCGGCGCGCCATCAAGAGCTATAAAAAGGCGTTGAAGTATGCGCCGGAAAGCGCGTCGATTTACTCCAATCTGGGGACAGCCTATTTTGCCCGGCGCCACTACAAGCAAGCCACGGAGGCGTATCAACACGCGCTCGAACTGGATCCCGATATTTTCGAGCACCACAGTTCGTTCGGGACACTGATGCTGGAGCGCACGGTGGAGGAGCGCGCGAAATTCCACCTTTATCTGGCCAAGATGTACGCGAAATCCGGGGCGAGCGACCGCGCGCTGATTTACCTGCGCAAGGCGCTCGAAGAAGGCATCAAAGATCGGGATAAGATTCCGGAAATGCCGGAATTCGCCAAGCTGAAGGCGGAGCCTTCGTTCAAACAGCTTTTACTCGAGAATCCGAAGCCGTTGTAGCGACCGCTTCCTTTGGTCGCGGCTCGGCTAGCGTGACCAAGCAGTCGTAGTTGTGCTTGCGGCTGGTGGTGCCGAGCGACGTATTGTACAGATTCACCAGATCGAGCGCTTCTTTCACGTCGTCCTCGAATTCGTGCAGGGCCTTGAGCTGATCGGAGGTCGCGGGCAGGCGTTTGCCGGAGGGCGTCTCGATAAACATCTGATAACCGCGATTTAACAAGACGCCGATTTCCGAGCCGACCAGCACGCCGGCTTTCTCCATAGCCTTGTCGTCTATGATAGCGGCGATGCCGTTCTTGGCGATTCGCACTCGCCCGTCGGGCAGGTTTTCGGTGCTGAAGCCGGCTTGTTTGAGGCGCTCGACGCGCTCGGAGAACGTGGGGATGTGGGGCCGCGGGCGGCGAAAGAACATACTTATAAGATAAGATGCCAAATTTTGAACCCAGAATTGCGCTTGCGGCGGTTACCGATGAATTCTCGCCGGATTTAGAGAAGGCAGTGCCGGTCATGCAGGAGATCGGCATGAAGGCGGCGGAACTGAGAGTGGTGGATGGGAAGAATATCCTCGACCTTGCGGACGATGAGCTGAAGCGGGCGAAAGAGACGCTGGATCGCGCGGGGCTCGCGGTGATCTCGATTGCTTCGCCGCTGCTGAAATGCGTGCTGCCCAATGCTCCGGAACTCGACCAGCGGTTCCAACATGACGTATTTGCCTCAAAACACACGTTTGACGATCAGCCGCGGTTGACCGAGCATGCCTTCCGCGTAGCCAAATTTTTCGGTGCGCGCATCGTGCGGGTGTTCTCTTATTGGCGTACGATGGCCCCGGAGCTGTGTCATGAGCAGATTGTGGAAGCTCTGGGCCATCTGGCGAAATTGGCCGAAAAAGAGGATCTGATCATCGGCCTTGAAAACGAGCATGCGTGTAATGTCGGTACGGCTGCCGAAACCGCGCGTGTACTGGATTTTGTTCCCAATCCGCATTTAATGATCGTTTGGGATCCGGCAAACGCGCTGGTTGGCGATGAGGAACCGTATCCGGGCGGCTATTCGGCTCTGCCGAAGAACCGGATTGCGCATGTGCATGCGAAAGACTGCCACATGGAGGGCCATACTCCGGTCTGGGGACCGCTCGGGACGCGGCGCGTGCGGTGGAAAGAACAAATTCAAGCGCTGGTCGACGACGGATATAAGGGTTACATCAGTCTGGAAACGCACTGGACCGGACCCGGCGGCGACAACAAGCTGGAAGCCAGCCGTATTTGCGGGTGGAATCTGCGGGGATTGGCGGCGTTGTAAGCGAACGCTCGTAAAGTTGCGAGTGCGATAATCCGCCATATGCGATTTGCGGTGGCTTTACTTTGCCTGGCGGAGTTGTCGGCAGGCCAGCAGCTTCGCGTCAAGGCGGCGAGCGCCCGCTCGGTTGAATTGGAATGGGACAGCGCGGCTGGGCCCGTCACCGTGGAGCGGGCGAATGGAAATGTCTTCCAGAAGATTGCGCCCGCCGCTCAGGCGAATTATACGGACGCCTCGATCGATCCATTCGCGACTTATCGCTATCGGATCTCGGCCGGGGGCAAGTCTTCG
>JAICIH010000369.1 GCA_025924475.1 Bryobacteraceae bacterium | reverse complement strand
TTCGGACTGGCCCTGGGGACTTCCTCCAGGGCCTTTTGTCTTCTCCGGAGGCCAAAAATTCCCGGGCGATGCGCAAGGCGTCCTGCCGCACTTCGGCATCCTGACCAAACCCCGATAACCAACGAATCGCCGGATCGGAGCGAAACCAAGTCATCTGACGCTTGGCATATTGTCTGGTCTTGGTCTGGCACTGACGGATTGCGTCGGCAAGCGGCAATTGTCCGGTCAGAAATGCGACCGCCTGCTTATAGCCAAGGGTTTGCATGGATTTTGCACCCGGATGAAGGCCGGATTCGAGAAGCGCTCTGGTCTCATCGAGGATACCGTCTCGAAACATGTTGGCGGAACGCGCATCGAGCGCTTCCCGCAGTGCACGCCGGGGAGGATCCAAGCCGATCTGCAGCACGCGAAAACCTTCCAGGCCCTGCCGCGGGAAACTCTGCACGCGCGATGCCGGTTCTCCGGTGAGCCGGGTTAATTCGATAGCGCGCATAAGCTTCTGATGGTCGTTGCGATGAATGCGCTCAGCCGAAGGTGGATCATAGCGGCGCAGAAAGCGATGCAATGCCGCCGGTTGCCGGGCAGCGAGGGCGGTGAGTCTGCTACGAAGATCGGAATTCCTCGCCGGCGCGGGTGTCAGTCCGGCAAGCAGCGCCCTTAGATAAAAGCCGGTTCCCCCCACCAGGACCGGCAGGACGCCGCGCGCCTTGAGGTCGCCCAGTACGGCGCGGCCGAGCGATGCATAAGCGCCTGCCGTGAGTTCCCCGCCCGGCTCAACCGTATCAATCAGATGATGTGGGATGCCGCGCCGCTCCCCCGCTGGCGTTTTGGCCGATCCGATTTCGAGGCCGCGGTATACCTGGACGGAGTCGTAGTTGACGATTTCACCCTCAAGCGCTTCCGCCAGATACAGAGCGAGCGCGCTCTTGCCGGCGCCCGTCGGTCCGGCCACGACCAACAGCGGGGCCATATTCGGAGCTATACTGGGGGCGTACAAGTCTTGACTCGTCAGGCCGACGATTTCCACGCTCGACAATGCCCCACCTCCACTTTAAATCGCTAGCGATTACCTGTTTTTTGACTGTCGGGCTGGCCGGCGCACAGACCCAGGCTGTGCCGAACCAGCAGCCGAACACAGTCAAGCTGCCGCCAACTACCAAACAGGCAAGTTCGCCGAAGGCTTCCGCTTACTATCACTTTTCGCTCGGGCATCTCTACGAAGAGATGGCGGCAGCCTACAGCAATCGCACCGATTATGTGAACAAAGCGATCGATAATTTCCGCCTCGCCATGAAAGAAGACCCGTCAGCTTCTTTCCTGGTAGAAGATATTGCGGAGTTGTACCGTTTGTCCGGACGGATTCGCGAAGCGGTCGAAGAAGCGCAGTCCGCCCTGAAAACAAATCCAGATGACTTGAATGCACGCCGCGTTCTGGCGCATATCTATGCGCAACAGATCGGGGATGCGCAGGCGAATAAAATTGACGAAGGTATGGCGCGGCGCGCCATCGAACAATACAAGATCGTTACCGACAAAGATCCGAAGGACATCGAGAGCCTGGTCATGCTGGGCCGGATCCATCGCGTGCTGGGCGATTCGGTGGACGCCGAAGCTGCCTTCAAAAAGGTGCTGGCGGCGGATGCCGATAACGAAGACGCGGTGATGGGCCTGGCAGGCATCTATTCGGCCCGGGGCGACATGAAAGGCGCGACTGCGCTGCTCGAGAAGCTGACGCAAAAAGATCCCTCACCGCGCGGATTGATTACACTGGCGAGCTCCTACGAAGGAATGAAGGAATACTCGCTCGCCGCGGATACCTACAAGAAAGCCATCGAGCTCGATCCGAATCGCGCTGAGCTGAAAGGCGCGCTGGCGCAGGATTTAGCGCTTGCGCAACGCTATGATGAAGCGCTCCAGGCGTACCAGGAAATGATCACTGCCAATCCGCAGGATCCTCAGCCTTACTTGGGCATGGCGCAGGTATATGAAGCCCAGCACAAGATCGAAGATGCACGCCGCATGCTGGATAAAGGCAAGCAACTCGATCCGGACAACATCGAAATTCGCTACAACGAAGTGCGGCTGCTCGAACAGGAAGGCAAGCGTTCCGATGCAATAGCGGCGCTAAAAGGAATTCTGGACTCGACTAGTCGGCGCAACTACGATCCACAGCAGCGCGCCACACGCGCCAAAATTCTCGAAGACCTGGGCGAGATGTATCGCAGGAACGAACAGTACGATCTCGCTATCGATACCTTCCGCCAAATGGCCACACTCGCTCCGGAATCGGGCGCGCTTGCCTCCGCGCAAATCATCGATACCTACCGCGCTTCTAAAGACTTCGCCAAGGCCGATCAGGAGAGCGCTGCCGCGGCTACTAAGTATCCGAATGATCGTGTGCTGCACGAAGTCCGGGCGGAACTGCTGTCGGACGAGGGCAAAACCACTGCCGCCGTAGCGGAGCTGAGGAAACTGCTGGATGGCAAAAACGATCGCCAGGTCTACCTGGAAATAGCCGACGCCTATCAGAAGGCGAAAAATTACGCCGAGATGGCGAAGGCGCTCGATGAAGCCGAGAAACTCTCGAAAGATCCGGAGAGCATCAGCAGCGTGCAGTTTACTCGCGGCGCCATGTACGAACGGCAGAAGAAGTACGATTTAGCCGAAAAGGAATTTCGTAAAGTGCTCCAGGCCGATCCGAAAAACGCCTCAGCGTTGAACTATCTCGGCTACATGCTGGCCGACCGGAATATCCGGCTCGAGGAAGCGCAGGAGCTGATCCAGAAAGCGGTGGATCTGGAGCCCTCCAATTATGCGTTCCTCGATAGCCTCGGTTGGGTGTACTACCGCATGAACCGATTGAGCGAGGCTGAGAAGGAGTTAACTCGCTCGCTACAGATGTCGGACAAGGATCCCACCATCCACGACCATCTGGGCGATGTTTACTTCAAGCAGGGCAAGCTCAAAGAGGCCATCGCGCAATGGCAATCTTCTTTGAAGGCATATAACGCAAGTTCGCCTTCGGAAGCGGAGCCGGACGAACTCGCCAAAGTGCAAAAGAAGCTCGATAGTGCGCGTGTGCGTCTGGCGAAAGAATCAGGCCCCCGGCACAACTAGTCTATTCAGATTCGACCTTTCAGGCGGTACCAAAGCAAACCAAGATATTCGTGTACGAGCTCGCCGTTCATCTGAATAGCGCGCGAGGTGGGCAGAATGTCGTCGGCTTCCCAATAGAGGCGAGTGAAGTTGAAAGCGGCAGGTATCACTTTCATGCCCTGTTTGCGGAAGCAGGCAACCGCACGCGGCAGAAAGCGCGCTTCATCCACCAGAACAATTTGCGAGATGCCATGCCGCCGCAGGATTTCGCAACCATAAACCGCATTCTCATACGTATTGCTCGAGCGCGTCTCGAGCCAGATTTTATCGGGCGGAACGCCTTCGGCTTCGAGCACCTCACGCATCGTAAACGATAGCGGCTCATGATACGGTCCGCCCCCACAGGCGAGCACCGGCAGCGCTTTCCAGTTTTTGTAGAGCCACGCGGTATGGCGCGAGCGTTCATAGGTCTGTTCCTCCGGTAACGTATAGGGCCGATCGGGAACAGGCGTGTAGGCTCCTCCGGAGAGGACCACCAACGCTTGTCCGGATTCTCGTGGAATCGGGTTCGTGTCGTACCAGGATTCGAGCGGCAGCGCGAAAAGCCAGCTTACGGGAAAATAGGAATAAAGAAACAGCCCCAAGAACCCCGCTAAAGCGAGCCATGGCTTCTTTCGCTCGCGCGAGCGCCATACGTAGATCAGCCCGGCAAACGCCAGAAGCATGAAAAATGGATATGCGAAGTTGATGTACGACACGTAGAGTGAAAGCTTCAGCTTACAGGTAGTAGCCCTTAACTCTGAGAAACCTGATCACCGGTGAAGAAAGCTGATCGCTATATGCTGAGAGCTGTTAGCTTTTAAGCATGGCGCGGCGCAGATTTTTCGTTCCCGAAGTGCGGCGCGGTATGGCCGAGATCACTGGGCGCGACGCCGAACACCTGGTCCGCGTATTACGCGCGGAAGCGGGCCAACGTTACGAAATTTCAGACAATCGCGATGTTTACCTGGCCGAGATCACCAGCGCACGCAAGTCGGCGGTGTGCTTCGAAGTCATCGAGAAACTCGCACCGCAAGCAGAGCTTCCCCCGGCTGTTTTGGCTGTCGCATTGATCAAATTCGACCGGCTGGAATGGCTGGTCGAGAAAGCCACCGAACTGGGCGTAGCAGAGATTCTTTTTTTTGAAGCAGTACGAACCGAACGCGGCTTGCTCCAGGCAGCCCGGAAACGCATAGCGCGTTGGGAGAAGATCGCGCTGGAAGCCAGCCAGCAGGCGCGCCGCGCGCATCTTCCACGCCTGTCCGAAACCAACTGGAAGAGTGTGCTTGCAATAGGCGGCGTCAAATTGCTGCTCGACGAAAATCCTGCCGCGCCGCTACTGCAAAAGGCCGGTGGTCGAGCGGCTCTATTAGTCGGCCCGGAAGGCGGCTGGACGGACGGCGAGCGCGAAGAAGCGCTTGCGGCGGGTTGCCAGCCATGCTCGCTCGGTCCAACGATTTTGCGGACCGAAACGGCGGCACTCGTGGGATTGGCAATTGCTACACGCGGGGAATGACGGCGGCATGCACCGGTTTTGAACCTACCGGCAATACGGTGAACAACGCCGCGCCGCTTCGATACCGGAGCTTAAACGGATCGGATTGGCTGGCGAGCACGGCCGGAATGTGGATTACCGCCATATCGTTCGAGTTCTCGCTGAGCACCAGAGAGAACTGATCGCCGGGCGTGATCGCGATATAAGTCGGACGGCCTCCGATCTCCACCAGGCCAATCACTTTCCTGCTATTGATGTCCATGATGCATACATCCGAGCCGCTCGCGCTTGCGACAAACAAGTACGCCGGCGTACCCGAGCATGCCATCACACCAGGGTCGCGGCCGGCGAGCACCGTCTGCTCCACCTTCAGTACGTCGTAGGGAAATACGATCGCTACGCCGTCCATACCGGGCCCGGAAACAAAAAGTTGGCCCTGATCGAAGTTGAAACACAGATTGTCCGGACGCATGGCAATCGGCAACTCGGCGACCACCTCGAGCGCCGGAACCGAAAGCGCGAGAATCGAGCGGCCTGCGATGTCAGCGGCCAGCAGCACGCGCCCGTCGGCGCGAAAGCGCACCGCGCCGATAGCTCCGGCGCGCTCGATCCGCCACTTCTCGCCGCTCGCCAGGTCGACCAATTCCACAATCCCGCCAAATCCACTCGATACCGCTGCATAGCCGGTCGATGAAATATCGAAATTTGCCGGACGGGCAGAAAGCTTGAAACGGCGAATGGGTCGTAAAGAGGCGGGATCGGCCAAAATCAGCTCGCGTGTACCGGCGGCGATAACAAGCAGGGCCCGGCCATCGGGAGTCATACGAATTTCCGAAAGCTGGCTGCCCAAACGGCGCGACACCGCCACCCTGAGATTTCCATCGACCCGATGCACACTATCGGTAGATGGAGTCAGCACATAACTCCCGCCAGCATTGTGCGCGGGAACCACGGCCGTGGGAGGAGCGCCCAACCGAATGGCATCGAGCCGGCGAAAGTCCTGCAAATCCACTACGGCGAGCGATGGTTCTCCGGAGGTTGCGATAAGCGCGTAGCCGGAATATCCCAGCACTTTTCGACGCCCGCAAGAGACCGACACGAGCCCGGCAGCCAGGCTGAGACAATCGCGACGGGTCATAAGTGGAAAATCGCAACCATTTGAAAATAAGGAGCTTGTTAACCCGACCTAAAGGAGTACCCCTATGTTACCCTCGGAGTTTACTCGCCTACTGCGCCGATAATTCATGAATTTCC
>JAICIH010000368.1 GCA_025924475.1 Bryobacteraceae bacterium | reverse complement strand
TCGATAGCGGCGACAACGCGAGCGATGCCGGCCTGGATGATGGCGTCGGCACACGGCTTCGTGCGGCCTTGGTGCGAGCAAGGCTCAAGCGTGAGATATAAGGTTGCACCGCGCGCGGCCGCGCCGGCCTCCCGAAGAGCGCCAATTTCCGCGTGGTCCACGCCGCTCCAGGTGTGAAAGCCGCGGCCGACGATTTCGCCATCACGAACAATAACGGCGCCGACTGCGGGGTTAGGGCTAGTGCGGCCTTCGCCCTGACGGGCTAAGGCCAGCGCTTCGAGCATGGGGTCGTCTAGTCGAATAGGGACTCCACGAACTTTTCAGGTTGGAAGGGGATGAGGTCGTCGATTTTTTCGCCAACGCCGACGAAGCGGATGGGCAGTCCCAATTCACGGGCAATGGCGACGACTACACCGCCTTTCGCGGTGCCGTCGAGCTTCGTCAGAACTATGCCGGTGACGCGCGCCGATTCGGTAAATTTGCGCGCCTGTTCGAGACCGTTCTGACCGGTAGTTGCATCCAGCACCAGCCAGACTTCATGCGGCGAGCCGGGAATGACGCGGTCGCAGGTGCGGCGCATCTTTTCGAGCTCGGCCATCAAATTTTCTTTGGTGTGTAAGCGGCCGGCGGTATCGACAATGACATAGTCGGCGGCACGCGCTTTGGCGGCCTGGAGCGCATCGAAGACCACGGCGCTGGGATCGGCGCCGGTTTTCTGGCGGATGAGATCGACGTGTGCGCGCTCGGCCCAGACTTCCAACTGTTCGATGGCCGCAGCGCGAAAGGTATCGGCGGCGCACAACAGCACTTTACGGCCTTCCCCTAAAAAGCGATGCGCCAGCTTGCCGATAGTGGTGGTCTTCCCCGCCCCGTTGACGCCAACCACCATGACCACGGCTGGCGGTGCGGCGACGGTATGGATGGGCGTTTCGGAGGCGCGCAAAATGTCCAGCAACTGCTCGCGGATTACATTACGCACTTCGGCGGGGTCGGCAGCCATCTTGCGATCGGCGCGCGCGCGGAGGCGGGCGATGATGTCGTCCACGGTTGCGACACCCAGGTCGGCGGTGATGAGAGTGTATTCGAGTTCTTCGAGAAGATCGGCATCGATTTCGGGACGGCCGGCGAGAACATCCTCGAGGCGATCGACAAGCCCGGAGCGAGTTTTCTCAATGCCTGCCTTCAATTTTTCCAGCAGATTGGGCTCGGTGGGGACAGAACCAAAGAGCGTCTGAATGGCCATTCGGAGGGGTTTCGGCTTCAGTGTAACAAGCCGGGATAGGCCGTACCGGCGAGGTACAGGCCGGACTACGCGGAGAGCGCGTTCGGACTCGATACTGGCGCTATGCGGGACGCCCAGCCGAAGCGCCAAACGGACATCGTGCTGCATACCGCGCTGCTGTTTCTGGCAGTCACGCTCGGCGCGCTGCTCCAGGCAGCCGGACCGCCGTGGGTGCGAGCCATTTTTGAAAAAGTGAACTTCGCTGGTGCAGGAAACGCGAGCGCGGTTCTGCTGGCGCTGGCGGCGGCGGTAGCGATGCATGAAGCCGGCCATTTTTTCATGGCATGGGCTTGCGATTTCGAGATTTTGGGCGCCAAGCTGGGGCCGCTGCGCCTGGAGCGGCTGCACGGAATGCGGAAGATATCGGTTTCCTGGCGCGGGCTCTTCTCCTGCTCGGTGGCGGCGGTGCCGCGAAGCTGCGCGCACTGGCGAGGACGGATGATGCTGGTGGTCGCGGCCGGACCGGCGGCCACGCTCGCCGGATTCGTTGCGGCCGTGCGCGTAGCAACGTCTTCGGATCTCGGACATTGGGCCGGCGCTTTCTGGAGCGCTTTGACGCTGTTTCACTTCTTCCTTTTTGTGCTGGGACTGATTCCGAATAGCGAATCGGCACGGATAAGGAACGACGCGCGGCTATTCCTTGAACTCCAGCGCGACGGGGCGGCGGCGCGCGAGTTGAATCTCTATCACCGGCTTATGCAGCTTCGGCTGGCGGCAAGCCGGCCATGCGACTATCCGACGTCGTTGCTGTCAGAGGCGGCGCTATCGCCGGGACGCCCGGAAGCGAATCTATTAGTCGCCAGAACACATGCGGAATGGGCGCTCGATTCGGACGATGTGGCTGCCGCGGATGAGTGGGACCGTCGCGCTCTCGAACAGGCAGAGCGATGCGATATGCGCGTTCGGAATTCCGCGCTGGCAGCATCGGGATGTTTTGACATCTTGTTTCGCGGCGATACCGTAGCGGCACTAGACAAATTGCAGAAAGTGGATTTCGACGCGCTGTTTCCGAAGTATTTGGCGCACCGCGCAAAGGCCGCATGGCTGCTGGCGAGCGGCCGTCTCGCAGAAGTACCGGCACAGGTACTTCGAGCACAATACGCGCTTCCACTCGGCCTGCCGTACTACGATTTCGAGCGCATGCTGCTCGGGAAACTTCATCTCAAAGCACTGGGTGTTTCGGAGGATACGCTAGTCTCGGCCGCCGCGGGCTGATACGGTCTCGCTGAACAGGCATTAGGCAAGATAGTAGTAATGCCTTTGCCAGTCCCAACGCATACCCGGCGACGCCTGGCATTTCTGTTTTCCGTTCCCCTCGCGTTCAGCCTAGTTTTCTTTCTAGTACAGCTTGCAGCGGAACGGGCGGATATCTATCTGCTCGAAATCCAAAACCTGCAATCCAGTATTCGCGAGCTGCGGCTATTGGCAAGGCAAGCCGAATCGAGCGAGCGCGGATTTCTTCTAATCGGCGACGACCGCTATCTGTTTCCTTTGGAACAAGCCAATGCAATTTTGCCGACGCAGGTCAAATTTTGCCAGGGGTATGCGAAGGATTGGCCGGCATTGAAGCCGGACATCGATGCGGTGATCGGGCTGGTCGAGACGAGAATTGCGCAAGCGAACAAAGTTCTCGAGACCCAGCGCACAAAAGGTTTTGCGGCGGCGCTCGAGCTGACCCGGTCCGGAGAAGCGGACAAAACGATGGATCAGCTTACGACCAAGGCCACCGATCTGCTCAAAAAGGTAAACGACATCGAATCGAGTTATCTCGAGCATGAGCGTACGTTGAATCGCTGGACGTTCGTTTTCTTCTCGGTGGGAACGCTGGTGATGATCGGCGTGATGATGTGGCTATACAACGCGCTGCTTTCTTATTTGTATGCGCGCGACGACGCCCGGAAC
Source organism: Bryobacteraceae bacterium (assembly GCA_025924475.1). Taxonomy (GTDB): domain Bacteria; phylum Acidobacteriota; class Terriglobia; order Bryobacterales; family Bryobacteraceae; genus Bog-105. The sequence goes on along the minus strand of JAICIH010000368.1, from coordinate 2,768 downwards.
CAGCTCGAGCAATTGAACGCGAACCAGCAGAAACTCATTGAAGAGCGCACACGCGAACTGCTAGACATGAACGAAGAGCTGCAGCAGTTCGCGTATGTCGCAAGCCACGATTTGCAGGAACCGCTGCGCACCATTACAAGTTTTTCGCAACTGCTGGCGGCGCGGTACAAAGGCAAACTCGACGAAGACGCCGACGAGTTTATTGGATACATCGTAGCGGCTTCGCGGCGAATGACGGACCTGATCAACGGGCTGCTGCAACTCGTGCGGCTGCGCAAGTCGGGGCAGCCAACGGTGCCGGTTTCCTTCGAGAAGCTGCTAGCCGATGCAGAGATCAGCCTGCAGGCAGCCATTCGCGAAAGCGAGGCACAGATCGAGCACGGGCCGTTACCGATGCTGATAGTCGACCAGGTGCAATTCGCGCAGGTTTTGCAGAACCTGATTTCGAACGCCATCAAATATCGGCGGGACGTGCCGCCGCGCATCAGCGTGCAGGCAAAACGGGATCACGGCAATTGGATTTTTTCGGTGGCGGACAACGGCCGGGGATTCGAGCAGGAATTCTCGGAGCGCATCTTCGGATTATTTCAGCGGCTGCATGGGCGCGATGTAGAAGGAACCGGCATGGGGTTATCCATCTCGCGCAAGATACTCGAACGCCATGGCGGGCGGATCTGGGCGGAATCGAAGATAGGGTCCGGCTCCACGTTCTATTTCAGTTTGCCCACCAGTCTGGAGACTTTGCGATTCCTCTCGCCCGCGCCTGTTGAACCGGCGAATGATCAGCGGGAGAAACAGTCGTTAGGAGCTAGAGTTTAAGAGCCAGCTCAGGACTATTTCATTGGGGTGATTTTTAAGTTGGTGAAGTAGCCTTCCGTGCCGGGCTCGACCCAAAGGGCGACACCGCCTTCCCTGGGCTCCATCTTCAGATCGTCGACGATCAGAGCCGGCTGCTCGGCATCGTGCACATATAGCCGCGCTTTACGGCCTTCGACCGTGATCCGATATTTGGTCCACACGCCGGGCTGCAAATCCACGTAAGATTCATACTTCTCGGGCGATTCCTTTCGCAGGCGGGCGTAATCGAAATCCGGATGTGAGCCGTATTGGGTGGAGTGGTTCCGGCGCACCTGGTCCTCCGCACGTCCGTTGGTCGGCCTGAGATAGATGTACTCGTAACGGTTACCCGCGAGCCGAAACGCCATGCCGATGAACCCGCGAGCCCCCGCGCCGGCGCCAGCGGCAGGTTTGCCGGCCAGATCGGCTTCAATGGTTCCGTCGCGGAATTTGGCGTCCTTGAGAATCGCGTAGGACTCGCCGTTGGCAGCGTCGGGAGCCGCGATCACCCGAATTGCCGAACGACCCTGGTAGGTGACTTGGTCCAACGAAACGTTGTGGGGAATCAGTTGATCCAGCTTCTGGGCGCTTATAGGTAACGCAACGGCTACAGCAAATAGCGTCTTTCGGAAGAGATTGCGGGTCATCGCTGCACGCGTTGCAATCGGAGGACCCTGGTCTGCTCTACATGTATTCAGCACGTTGCGGAGCGTTGCCGGGTTTAACTGAACGGTTTCGGGACTACTGCGTTCGGGGCCGAACATGTGCCGCAAAGCATCGCCGCACCTGGTTGCGATAATTGGCTGAAACTGTATTCTCATGAGTGCCACTCAGCACGAAAAAGCCGCTCGTTTCCGCGCCCTCCATGACGGTCCCGGCGCTTTCGTCATTCCAAACCCATGGGATGTGGGTTCGGCCCGGATTCTAGCCGGTCTCGGCTTCCAGGCGTTGGCGACGTCGAGCGCCGCTTCGGCTTGCGCGGCGGGCAAAAGAGACGGCGGGTTGACGCGAAATGAAGCGCTTGCGCACGTGCGGCTCATCGTCAATGCCACGGATCTGCCGGTCTCGGCGGACTTGGAGAAAGGCTTCGGAGACGCTCCCGAAGTGGTGGCGGAAACGATCCGCCTGGCAGCCGAAACAGGATTGGTTGGATGCACCATTGAGGATTCAACCGGAAACGCAGACAAGCCCCTCTACGACCTTTCGCTAGCTGTTGAACGGATTGCGGCAGCCGCGGAAGCAGCCCATTCACTCGGATTTCCATTTCTGCTGACGGCGCGAGCGCACAATTTTATCTATCCGAATCCAAGCCTGGACGAAACGATCGAACGCTTGCAAGCGTTCGAAAGAGCCGGCGCCGACGTGCTCTTTGCGCCGGGCCTGCCGAGTCTGGACGCGGTTAAAGAAGTCTGCTCGGCCATTTCACGGCCATTTAACTTTATGGCAGGCATCAAAGGGAAATCCTTTTCCATCGATGAGATCGCCGCCGCCGGAGTCAAGCGCATCAGCGTTGCGACGTCTTTCTATCGGGCTGCAATGACCGGTTTGCTTAGTGCCGCACGTATGGTGCGAGACACAGGCCAGTTTCATTTTCTCGACGAGTCGCTGACGACGGCGGAACTTATCGAACTGATGCAGGCAGGAGTTAAGAGCTAAAATCTCTCAGCCCGGATGATTTTCTCTTCGGCTAGCTGTTCCAGGCGCTCGGTGAGCGTTTGTTGGTGGTAAACCTTCGCTTCGGCGAGCGTGACGGCCCATTGATGGATGTCTTTTTTCATTTTGTGCTGCTCTTGTTTGCGGTCGTGCTCCTCCTGTTTGCGCTTTAGCGATTCGAACCCAATTTCGGCCTTTCTCTTTTCGGCTCTTATCCTTAGCAGCTCGTTTAAACATTTGTGGAAGGCGCGCTCGTGGGTGGTTTCGTAGCGCAGGTA
>JAICIH010000367.1 GCA_025924475.1 Bryobacteraceae bacterium | reverse complement strand
TCCAGGCGCTCGGTTAGCGTTTGTTGGTGGTAAACCTTGGCTTCGGCGAGCGTGACGGCCCATTGATGGATGTCTTTTTTCATCTTGTGCTGCTCTTGTTTGCGGTCGTGCTCCTCCTGTTTGCGCTTTTGCGATTCGAACCCAATTTCCTGTTTTCTCTTTTCGGCTCTTATTCTTAGCAGCTCGGTCAGGCATTTGTGAAAGGCGCGCTCGTGCGTCGTTTCGTAGCGCAGGTAGAGCGCGAGGCGTTTGTCGTCGATCGTGCCGTCGTCCAGGAAACAGTTCCCTTGCAGCATGGTGGCGCGGTTGCGTAGCCAGTGGTGCTGGGCCATGCGTTCGACCAGGATCAGCTCGGTGCGGTTCTTTGGGCCGTACTCATTTTTGAGATCGATGACGAGCTGGTCGAATTCGACAGCGCTTTCCCAGGGGAGGAGGATGAACATGCCGCCTCGATAGGAGAGACCGTGGATGACGTGGTTCTTAGAGGATGCAGCCTTGCCCTCTGATGTTTTAGGACCGCAGGAGAGTTTTGCGTTGGCCTGATTCGCTTCGATCTGAGCTTGAGTTGCCATAGATGGAAATGTCCTTTCGCGCGTGAGTTTCGCGCGCGGGCGTGCGGCCGGCGACCAAAAATCGCGGCAAGTTGTTGGTGGGTGGGAGAATAAAAATCCGGCGAGGATCGTTACCGTTGGAAACAGCACGCAGGGGTTTGGAGTGGGCGGCCGCGGAGGCGGAGCGCGCTATTCACGACAACAGCATCGAACGATTGGCGCAACTGGTTCGGGAGTATCCCGCGCTGCTCGCGTGGCGCAGCGATTCCGGAGAATCCTTGCTAGGCTTTGCCACTGGCTCGTTTGGCGATAGCGGCGATTCCTTCCGGGAGCAAATGTTCACGCGCATTGCGTGTGCCGAGTTTCTTCTGAATGCGGGCGCAACAGCGGCACCGGTGATATGGGAGGACGCCATTCGCGCCGGCGCAAAGGGAGTGTTACAGCTTCTTTCGCGCAAGGGAGTTCTGCCGCGCCATCTCAATATTCTGGCGGCGCTGGGCGAGTGTGACGGCGTGCGGGATTATCTTCCCGGCGCCGACGCCGGCGCGGTGATGCAGGCATTGGTCACGGCGTGCCGTTTTCAGCATAAGCCGGTCGCCGCTCTCCTTCTTGACCGTTCGATCGAGCTCGACCCGGCGCTCGGCGAGCAGGCAGAGAAATGGCGTGGACGAAACGGCTTCATCGACTACTTGGGCGAACATAAGTGGTTCGGAAGTCCATGGCTGACGGTCGTTATAAACGAACTCGAAGCGGCGATGCATAAAAATGACCTGGAAGAGTTCAACCGCTGGCTACAGCGGGAACCCGATCTGCGCAGCGAATCCAATGTCAGGTTGTTGGTGGGTTTAGTGGAGATTGCGACGTACAACGATCGCGGGCCGTTCATCACGCGGCTGTTGGAGTTCGCTCCCGCAATTCAACTGAAGCGCCCGCCTTCGTCCGCGGTGGTGTACGCGCTGGAGTATGGGAATGCGCATCTCCTCCCTCAATTGACTCCTATCTGGCCGCTGCCCGACGATCTCCCGCATGCGGCCGGCGTAGGGGACTTCGCGCGAGTCAAGGATTGGTTTGATGAGGCCGGCGGTCCGAGGCTGGGGAACCTCAAGGACCATTACCCGACGAACAACCCTGGCGTCCTCCAGAACCTTCATTGGACGCCTGCCAACGTACAACACGTCCTGGATGTGGCGCTGGCCTGGGCGTCGGTGAACCGCCAGTTTGAGATTGCCTCTTTCCTGCTGGAGCGCGGGGCTAACATCAATACCGATTGGAGCACGCATGAGCCGGCCAGCATTCTGCACGAGTGTGCCATCCACGGGAATTATGAAGCGGCACAATTCCTGATCGACCATGGCATCGATATGACGATTCGCGACTATCGCTGGAATGGGACTGCGGAAGGGTGGGCGATGCACGCGTCCGTGGTGGGCCAACCTCCGCTAGGGGATAAGAACATGGCGGAGTTTCTGGCGCGCGCCGAGCGGGCACGGGAATGAAGACTCGCTAAAGGAAGACCACCCGCGGCCCATCCGCGCGAGTTCACTAATACAGCATGCAGGCTTCTTTGAGCTTCAGACCCAGCTGATAGGCAAAAGCGCGGATAGCATCGCGATCGCGTTGATTTTCCGGCTGGCGCCGCCAGTACTGGATCCGCGCACTTGGGGGCACATCCATCGGAACCATGTCAGCTGACTCAAGCAGGTTCGCGCCTTGTTCGGCTGCATCCAGGATCTTGTCTGTTGGCGTGTTCGTATAACTGAATACGCTTTGGTTACCTCTCAGAGCAGAGTCGATCAACCGGATCGCCTCTTGGCAATGTTTTTCCCTGTCTGGAGCCGGCTTGATGATTGTTTTCAGATCTCGGTTCCTGTAGAAGCCCATAATGGCTGCGACGATAGCGGGGTCACGGACGGTGCCATCGGGATAGAAGATTCCGTGGATTTGAGCCCAATATCCTTCGATCATCAGGTTGAAAAGGTACCAGCCCGTCTTGTGCTCCTGGGAAATCTGCAGGACCACGTCGTATGGATTGGCGCGCGCAATGCAACCAGTCTCTGTATTTAGTACGGGCTTATTGCCGAATTTTCTGGAGATTTCTTCTGCGATTAGGTAAGACTGCTCGATGGTTGACCGCAATGGGGTGTACTCGTGAAAACTGAGAACGTCGACCAGATCGGCGGTCGGTTCCATTTGGTTTGACCGGTTATATCCCACAGTGGCCGCGTTCACAGAATCCAGTTCCTTTACATAGGAGAGGTAATGTCGAATGAAGCCGGTAATTTCCATTTCCCGCTGCGGTTTCTCTTCGGCGGATGCCTTTCCGTAGTAGTTGTTCGTCAGCGGCTCATTCATGATGTCCCACATGAGCAGGCCAGGCTCGCCCCTAATCGTCTCAACGATGGCTTTCACGTAAGCATCACCGCGCCGGCGGAATTCGGGCTTCAGAGTGTCCGGATCGAGGCCATTTCCATTAAACAGAATGGGCATGGTAGAGAAGCCCAACTGGTGCGAGCGGCGAATATAGTTGCGCAGCCGCGTGATATAGCCTTGCGGATCTCTCTCGTAGTCTCGATACCGCAGCCAGATCCTTGTGCTATTCAAACCGATCCGCTTTGCATAGCCAAGATCCCTTTCAAGGATGGCCGAGTCTTCGACCATGTGATAATTGACGCCCTTGATAAAGCTGTAATCTTTTAGGGGTTTCTCCGCCCATGCGGGCAGAATCCCGATGGCAACGGCAATTCCTCCCAACACACCCGCGCGTGCCTTCATGATTGTCTTCCTTGGTTCAAAAAGTACGTTTACGTTATTTTTGCATCGGGGGACTCGCACTCGTTAGGCAGTGGATGACGTTCAAGGGAACTCAATCAGGAACCAAGCCGGCTCATTTGTCGACCACTTGCACCTCGGGCCAGCCTGATTTCCAAACAAGCGGCATGATGGCGAGGGTTGCTTTCCCTCCCATCCGGGTATCGCCCTCAAAATCGGAGGTGAACCAGCTTTTTCCGTGGTCAATAAGAATGCCGGCGTGGCCGGGTCCAAACAGCGGTCCTTTGTTGGAAAGCAGGAGAGTACCACCGGCTTTTAGCATGTCGACGCCTTCCTTGTCGATGTAAGGGCCGGTAATTTTACGGCTTCGTCCAACGCGAATGTTGTAGGTGCTGTTCACACCGCGGCAGCACGCGCCCCAATTGACGAAGAGGTAGTAATAGCCATCGTGCTTGTAAAGGCACGACGCCTCGATTGACTTGTTGTACGCCAGCGATGTGAGCGGTGCATCCGGGTCCAGTCGCTTACCGGTCCTCGGATCAAGTTGCACGAGCTTGATTCCACTCCAGTAGGAGCCGAATGCAAGCCACAAGGTTCCGTTGTCATCGGAAAACACAGAGGGATCGATCGTGTTGAAGTCGCCACCCTCTCGCGATTGCACGACAATGCCGTGGTCGGTCCAGTGATAGGCGGGATCGGCCGGATCGAGAGTAGGAGTGGTCGCGAGGCCGATCGCCGAAGTAATTTTGCCGAAGCTGGAGACGGAGTAGTAGAGCAGATATCGATCATTGAGGTGGATGACGTCGGGAGCCCAGTAGTTCATGTTCCGGTTTTCGGGAACGGCGGCGGCAATCCACTCGGGAGCGGTCCGGAACACCGGCGGTCCGGGTTCCCACTTCACCAGATCTTTGGAATGAAACGAAGGAATGCCATGTCCGGTATAGAAGACCCAGAACTCGTCTTTGCATTTCACAATCGTCGAAGGGTCGCGAGTAATGATTCCCCGGCTTGCGGTTTGCTCAAGCGGCAGCCCGGCCCGCGATGCCAGGTCTGTGTCATCCGCAAACCCCATTGCCGGAAGAGATCCAGCCAGCAGGAGTGTTGAGACGATGCAGTACGAAGAGAATTTCATTGATCTAGTCTCTACCTTTATTTTTCCTTATGCTTGCGGAGCTACCTCTTCGAGCTTGAGCGTAGTGTCGTATCGCGACGAGGTCATTAATATGTACAAACCGCTTACTGCGTGCGCGGCTCAGTTTCGGCTAGGACGGGCGTCGAGACGAGTCTCGACGCGGCACGCAGAGTGCGTGCGCCACAATTCATCGGGCGGTGGCGATGTCGGAGATGCAGCTTAGGCCGGCGAAATAATTCTTCTGGAATACGGGCGGCGCGCCAGCCATATTTAGGTCGAGCTTTACGACAAATAAGGTACGGGCGGTAAGTCCGAACTTCTGGTCCCATTCGTAGACGCCGATGCCGGTGGCTGGAGCGCGGTTGGCGTCGGCGAAAAACCGGAATGTGGCCCATAAGCCGTCGTAGGGACGCGTAAAGCTTCCCGCGGTTTTGGAAACGCCCGATAAAGAAACGGCTGGTGTTGTACCCGGCCAACTGAAGCGGTGCGGCTCGGCGGAGCCCGCCGGAAAATCCGCGCTTACGCCATTTACATTGAGCCGAAGACTCTGGATGTCCTCGCTTGGCACAGCGCGAATGGAAAAATCGATTTTCGGGTTTTGTGCTCCGCCCGCATAGGCGGCATTGGAAAAAGCGGCTGCGCGATGAAAGAATCCGAGAAAACGCTGGGTGTAGGTAACGCCCGCGCCGGGGATCGGATCGCCCGTTCGCGTCAGCGATTTCGCGAGATTGGCATCGTAGAATTTCCAAAACGCTCCGTCGCCCGGTTTGAAGAGGGCGTTGACTTCCGCAAGGGAAGCCTCCTGCGCCGATTGCGGACTGAATGGATATTTCGCAAGAACCGGGCGCATCTCCGCACATAGCGCGGCGCCTTTACCATTCAGCGCGGCAGGCGCGAGCCCGCGCAGTAAGGGGTCGGTGTACTCTATGGGAGCTTCGAGCAGCTGCCCGATTTTAGATTCCAGATGCGCGTTCGGGTCCACTCCCAGGGTCTGGGTGAGCTGGATCATGCTGGTCTTGGCCAGATTCGCGCTATTCGAGGCGGCTGCGACCATGGGGTCCGCCGGGTCCGGTTTTTGCGTTCCGATTTGCTCGAGCGACACTTGCAGACCCGCCAGGCTTTTCATGTAGTCGGCATTGCTGCCGCCAATGTAGTTGGTGCTGCATGCAGGCGGCACGACTTTGTGCAGTGTTTGAAACGCGTTGGAAATTTCCTGGCTTGCATCGGTATTCTGCGATGCCAGACACATCATGCCGAGCACAGGCGACTGCGGTCCGGCGTTGATGCCCAACTTTTTGGCTGCATCCGGAATGCTTACATACCGTACCACTTGGCCGGCTTTCAGATATTTGCGCCATGTATCGATGTAGTCGGCGGTATAGCGTGAGGTAAGCTCCTGCTGCAGTTTCGGGAGGTCGGCCGGAAGCGCGGCCTGGTCGCCGAGCACCCATTGATCGCCGGCAAAATATTTACTCGCGTGCTTAATGGCATCCGTTATGCCG
>JAICIH010000366.1 GCA_025924475.1 Bryobacteraceae bacterium | reverse complement strand
CGGCGAAGGCGTGCTTTCCGCCTCTTTTGTGACCGTTTACGCGAAGCTCCGCGCGCAGGGCGCCGATGCCGAGGCGCGTCATCTTGCCGCCGCGGTGTTCGGACTTCTGAGTCTGACTTGCTCCCTATTGGTGCTGATTGGTGTGGCGGTCACCCCGCTGCTGATCGATCTGATCGCTCCGGGATTCAAAGGCGAAGAGCGCCTTCTCACGATTCGCCTGGTCCGCATTCTTTTCCCTGGTACGGGTCTGCTGGTTCTGAGCGCCTGGTGCCTCGGCGTCCTGAACAGCCATGGCCGGTTTCTGCTCTCCTACACCGCGCCGATGGTTTCGAATATTACGGTGATCGCCATTCTGATCTGGTCGGGACGGCACTTGAAAGACGAGCGCCTTGTGATTCCCGTCGCCTGGGCCATCGTTCTCGGCAGCGCTTTGCAATTCCTGGTGCAATTGCCGAGTGTACTCAAACTGCTGCCCGCATTTCGTCCGGCTTTCGACACCGCCTCGGAACACGTTCGTTCTGTTTTCCGGAATTTCGGGCCCATTTTTCTAAGCCGCGGCGTGGTGCAGATCAGTTCCTATATCGATTCGATGATCGCGAGCTATTTGCCGGTCAGCGCTGTCGCTGCTCTGGGCTACGGGCAGGTGATTTCCATTCTGCCGATCAGCCTGTTCAGTATGTCGGTTTCAGCCGCGGAATTACCCACGCTTTCAAGCGCCACCGGAAGCAGCGAAGAGGTCGCATTTTTCCTGCGCGCACGTTTGTCCTCCGGCTTGCGCCGCATCGCGTTTTGGATCGTCCCCTCGGCGGCTGCGTTCCTGCTGCTCGGGGACATCTTAGTGGCTGCGCTCTACCAAACGCAAACCGGGCGCTTTCGTCACGCCGATGCAGTCTACGTATGGGCCGTACTCGCGGGTTCGGCTGTCGGCCTGCTCGCCACTGCACTGGGCCGCCTTTACTCGTCGGCATTCTATTCTTTGCTCGATACGCGGACTCCGCTGCGTTTCGCGCTGATTCGCGTGGTGTTGACGGTTGCGCTGGGAGTTCCGTTCGCACTCTATCTGCCGCGCTGGATCGATATCGACCCGAAATGGGGCGTAGCCGGATTGACCGCTTCTGCCGGGATCGCCGGCTGGGTCGAATTTGTTTTGCTTCGCAACGGACTCGGAAAGCGCATCGGCAAAACGTCGCTGCCGGCATCGTTTACCGCGCGGCTGTGGCTGGTCGCCTTCACAGCCGGTTTGCTGGCCTACTTGGTCAAACTGCAAGTGGGAACGGCACATCCGATCTTGCTGGCAACGTTGGCGCTTCCCTTGTATGGCGGTGTTTATTTTGCGGGTACGGCTGCGCTTGGAATCGACGAGTCGCGGTCTACTCTTAGACGCCTGCTAGCTGTTGGGCAATCCTAGCGATCTGCAGGTCTTCCTGCGAAGAGAGCACGCGCATTTCGAAATTTCCCAGAAATTGCAATTTCGCACAGATTTCCTGGCGCAGCGGCGTCGCGTGCTCGCCGATGCCTCCCGTGAACACCAGGACGTCAAGGCCGCCTAATGCGGCCGTCATAGATGCGATCATCTTCGCCACCTGATAGCAGAACATTTGCAGCGCAAGATCGGCCTGCGCATTTTGCCGGCGCGCGTTCAGCAATTCGCGTACATCGCTGGTCATCTGTGAAACGCCCAGTAACCCCGATTGATGATCTATCAACGCCTCGAGTTTTTCCGCATCCGGGTAGCCGTTCCGCATCAGATAGACAATCGTCCCCGGGTCGATATCGCCCGTTCGCGTGCCCATCATGACTCCGCCGGAGGGTGTCAGGCCCATACTCGTATCGATCGATCGGCCGGCGCGTATGGCTGTGATGCTCGCGCCGTTTCCGAGATGCGCGATGACGAGCCGTTCCGGCACAGGATCCATCCGCGTCATGATCGATTCGAGCGACAGGCCGTGAAATCCGAATCGCTCGACGCCCAAGCGGCGGACTTCGGCCGGAAGAGCGAGCGTTTTCGCGACGTCAGGCATTTTGTTGTGAAATGCCGTGTCGAGGCAAACAATCTGCCGGGCCTTGGGCAGCGCTCGTTCGGTCGCGTGCAGAACGGAAAGTGCTGCCGGCAAATGAAGCGGAGCGAACGGAATGGCCGCGTGCAGTTTTTCAGCTACTTTTGGTGTCAATGGCTGATGGGCCCGCAAATCGGGCCCTCCATGCACGATGCGATGGCCCACCGCAATCACGTTCTCGCTTTCATCCACAATTGCAAGCGCCTGCCGAAGCGCCGTTGCGTGGTCCGGCGTGGAAGAGTTCTTCCCTCCTATTTCTTCGGCTTCTCCTTCGCGCAGCAGCTCCGGCCCGCCATCAACGCTGCGATATAACCCGAATTTGAGCGATGAAGAGCCGCAGTTTAACGCAAGAACTAAGCGCTCCATTTCCAGTCGCGTATTTCGGGCATGTCTTCGCCATGTTGCATGACATATGCCTTGTGCCGCTGATGGTTCGCCTGCAGCCGGTCAAATTCACCCTGGACAAGCGGCCGCAAACGTTCGACGCGGTAGACCGCATCGTAGGCCAATTGAAAACGGTCCATATTGTTCAGAACCGTCATATCAAACGGCGTTGTGGTTGTCCCTTCCTCTTTGTAGCCGCGCACATGGATGTTATCGTGCCCATGCCGGCGATACGTCAGCCGGTGAATTAACCAAGGGTATCCGTGGAAAGCAAAAATAATGGGCTTGTTCACTGTGAAGATCGCATCGAATTCGTCGTCTGACAGTCCATGCGGGTGTTCGCTAGATGGTTCCAGCGCCAGGACGTCAACCACGTTCACGACTCGGATCCGGATATCCGGCACATAGGAGCGCAGCAACATCACGGCGGCTAATGTCTCAAGTGTCGGAACATCGCCGGCACACGCCATCACCACATCCGGATCGCCTTTGTCGTTACTCGCCCAATCCCAAACTCCGAGGCCTTTCGTACAGTGCCTCACGGCGGCGTCCATATCGAGCCAAACCGGCGCCAGTTGCTTGCCGGCGATGATGAGGTTCACATAATTCCGGCTACGGAAGCAGTGATCGGCCACGGAAAGCAACGTATTCGCGTCCGGCGGCAGATAAATCCGCACCACGTCCGCTTTCTTGTTTGCAACATGATCGATGAAGCCGGGGTCCTGGTGAGAAAAGCCATTATGATCCTGCCGCCAAACATGCGAGGAAAGCAGATAATTCAACGAAGCGATGGGAACTCGCCAGGGCAGATGTCTGGTTACTTTCAGCCATTTCGCATGCTGATTAAACATCGAATCCACGATGTGAATGAAAGCTTCATAGCAGGAAAAGAAGCCGTGTCTGCCGGTCAGCAGATAGCCTTCGAGCCAGCCTTGGCACATATGCTCGCTCAGTACTTCGAGCACCCGCCCATCCGTCGTCAGGTGTTCATCGACCGGCTCTATCCGCGCCATCCATTCTTTGCCGGACGCTTCGTACACCGCTTGCAGACGATTGGAGGCCGTTTCATCCGGACCGAACAAGCGGAAGTTCCGCGCCTTTAAATTGTTCTTCACAAGATCGCGCAGATAATTACCGAGAACGCTCGTTGCCCCCATTTGTTCGCCGGTTTTGACCTCGTATCGCCGAAAATCCGGCAGCACTAATGGCTGCAGCAGCTTGCCGCCGTTTGCGTGCGGGTTCATTCCCATGCGCCGGTCGCCTGTGGGTGCGAGCGCTGCCAGATTGGGTCGGAATTCTCCCTGCTGACTGAACAGCGTTTCGGGTTTATAGCTCTTCAACCAATTTTCAAGAATTTTGAGATGGTCCGGGTTCTCGACAACATCCGAGATAGGCACCTGGTGCGCTCGCCACGTCCCTTCCACCGGTGTCCCGTCGACTTCCTTGGGCCCGGTCCAGCCTTTGGGCGTGCGCAGAATCAACAAAGGCCAGCGCGGCCGTTCGACATCTTTCTGTTGGCGGGCTTCCTTCTGAATGGAACGGATGCGGGCCAGCATTCTTTCGAGCGTTTCCGCCATTGCCGGATGCATCTTTGCGGGATCGTCGCCTTCGAGAATCTTGGGTTCATATCCGTAGCCGATAAAAAGATCCCGCAGTTCGTTGTCACCGATGCGCGCCAGCACGGTCGGGTTCGCGATTTTGAATCCATTCAAGTGCAGAATCGGCAGCACGGCGCCATCTTTTGCCGGATTCAGGAATTTATTCGAATGCCAGCTTGCGGCGCAGGCTCCCGTCTCGGCTTCGCCATCTCCCACAATGCAGGCAACGATCAGATCGGGGTTATCGAATGCCGCGCCATAGGCATGGAGCAGGGAATACCCCAGTTCGCCGCCTTCGTGAATCGAACCGGGCGTTTCGGGCGCCACATGGCTCGGAATTCCGTAGGGCCAGGAGAACTGCCGGAACAGCCGCTTGAGGCCATCCCGATTCTGCTCGATATTCGGATAGATCTCGGTGTAAGTGCCCTCGAGGTACGTGTGGGCGACCAGGCCCGGCCCGCCATGACCCGGTCCGATGATGTAGATCATGTTCAGGTCATGCTTCTTGATCAGCCGATTCAGATGGGTATAAATGAAATTGAGCCCGGCCGTCGTTCCCCAATGGCCGAGCAAGCGCGGCTTGATGTCTTCCTTGCTCAGAGGCCGATCCAGCAGCGGGTTGTCCCGCAAATAGATCTGGCCGACTGTCAGGTAGTTCGCAGCAAACCAATATTCGTTAAGCTTGCCAATTTCTTCCGGGCTGAGAGCTTCCGCCACAGTACCTCCAAGGCTATGGAAGCTATTGGAATCCGTTTGTTTCAGTTATTGGAGAAACGGGCTTTACGATCTCCAATCCCCCCTGCGCGCCCCAGACGTCGGGGGCTCAGGCGGAAGCGAATTTGTTATCTTGCATGTCTTCATATAGAATGTCTCCATATAGACCTCATGTAGGAAGCGAGCGATGAGCTTTTGGCAAAAACTTAAATATCTGCTGCCCTCCTATCGACGGGCTCAAGAAAGAGACATCCGCGAGGAACTGCAATCCCTGGCCGCGATTGCGGAGACGGGCGAATTGGGAAACCTGACCAGAGCTGCGGAGGAGGCGCGCGGCGTCTGGATGTGGACGTGGCTTGAGCAGTTGCATCGTGACGTGCAGTATGCGTTTCGGGCCATGCGCCACAACATCGGATTCACTACAACCGCCGTGCTCTCGCTGGCGCTCGGCATCGGAGCCAACACTGCGATTTTCAGTCTGGTCGACGCTCTCATGCTGCGATGGCTGCCGGTTGAGAACCCACAGGAACTGGTGCGGTTGACGCTGCGATCCAGCCGCGGCGCGGCGCCTCCCGGCGTAAGTTTTTCGAACGCTATCGTGGCGGCCCTGGCTGAGCAGAAAGACATCTTTTTCAACGTGGGTGGTTTCAGTGCCGCCGCTGTGTTTGACCTTGGTTCGCGCGGATCGATCAGCCGGGTTCCGGGCGCGTGGGTGACCGGCGGCTACTATGGAACGCTCGGTTTGCACGCGGCGTTGGGCCGTCTGCTTGGACCGGCCGACGATAGACCCGGCGCGCCGCTAGTGGCTGTGATCAGCGATGGGTACTGGGAGCGCCGCTTTGCAAGCAAGCCGGAGGCGATCGGCCAATCTATCGTGCTGGATGGTGTTTCCGTAACCATCGTTGGTGTGAGCCCCCGCGGCTTCCACGGCGCGAATGTAGGAGCTGTGGCCGATATCACGATGGCGACGGCTGCGCTGCCGCAGCTCGATCCGGCTTTCGCGTCGTTACTCAACCCGGGAAATTTCTGGTTGCGAGTCCTTGCTAGACCGCAGAGCGGCGTTTCCATTTCACAGGCTCAGGCGCATCTAAATGCTGTGTGGCCACAAATCGCGGAGCGCGTGATAAGCACGGGCTGGCCTGACGCGATGCGGAAAGAGATGGCGAAATCGAAATTCGAATTGGTTGCCGGCGGAACCGGATATAGCTATCTCCGCGAACGTTTTG
>JAICIH010000365.1 GCA_025924475.1 Bryobacteraceae bacterium | reverse complement strand
TTGGCGTGAGTTCGAGACAGTTCTTGGTGCGCGTTGGGAATATAGCGTGGCCGCCGGCTTCGGTTTTCGAGATGGGCCGATCCCAGCTCCGGGCGCGCCCGCCGACGATATCGAGACCGGAATGCTTTTGAGTGGCCCGGGAGCGCCCGCGCATGCCTATCGAGTGACGCTCGAATATCCTCATGACTTCACAGTGATGACCAATGTGATGGTGGTTCCGGCGTCGGTCGTACCGCCGCTCCAGCCGCCGGCACAATTTGGGCATGAAGATAGTGTGGTGCGGCTGTTTGGCGCTTCGCGGTATGTTCTCTCCACCAAAGTGGTATGGGGCGTGATTGACCCGTATGCAATCGGCATCGAAGCCGAACATGAGGTCGGCGCTAGTCCAATCCTCGGCGGGCTTCCGATAATCGACCAGTTCTCGTTTCGCAGCCGGGGAACGAACGACTCCGCCGAGCGCACCGTGCTGCCGCGCCAATTCGATGTGCCGTTCTACGACGTGCCGTTGCGCATTCGCGCGCGCAGCGCTGACGGCTGGGATCGCGTGAGCCCCTTTGGCGCGTGGACGCCTTGGGACAAGCCGTTCTTCGATCACGCACCCGATCCACCTCCGCTGTTGCAAGCGCGGCATCGCAACGGCAAAGTGGAATTGATCCGCGGCACCGGCACCCGGGAAGTACCGGACTGGACACCGGATCACGCGGTGGCGAACACACCGGGAAGCAAGATCGAAATTCTTCGGCGCATCGCGCAGCCTGCCGCCGTTGCGGTCAATGTCGAGGCGCCGCGCCAGGTGGACCAGTGGCGGTACGAGGTGGACATCAACGGTGTTCCGGGACTAGACAAATTCCGGGGCGGGCGGCTCATCGCCGGCCGCATGCGCGCAACGATTACCGCCGTCGATAACACCACCATCCAATTCACCGTGACGGGCGACGGCACATTTGCCGCTGAGCTATATGAGAGCGGCCCGGCCATCCTTCATCAGGACCCACATCATCCCAGCTTGTTCCTGGCAGTCGGAAATGTCCCGGCGGTAGATTTGCCGCTACTGTTTTCGGCCGCAGATCCGCTGCTTAGTGTAGGCGAAAGTGCGGAAGTGATTGTCTACGCCGTGCGGGTCCGATTCGGCACGATAGTCGGACCGGTCGGAAATCCGGTCAGCGCACTGCGCCAGCCGGAAGCGCCTTCCGCTCCGCCTCCTTTTAACGCGCGTGTATTGGGCCTCGACTTCTATGAGCGCACCATGGTGCAACTGATTTTCACCGCGGCGCTCGATCCGGGCGACTACGCAGTCTCCTTTGCGGAAGGCATTTTTGACGCATCCACTTTCGATGGCGAAGCCGTGCCGGGGACATACGAGGTGCAGGGCCCGCACAATGGGACGCTACTCTACGAAACACTCACGCTGCCACTGCCGGGAGTTGCCGCAAAATCGTTCACCCTCGGCGTCCAGCGTCTGCTCTCGGGTGGTGCTCGGTCTGCATTCGTGCTTGGCACGCTGACTGTTCCGCCGCTCGGCGAGTAGGCTTGGTGGAATTGACAGGTAAAAACGATATCACGCAGCACGGGGCTGATCGGGGTGCTTAACGTGCCCCACAACTTCCTTTCGCTACAGTGGAACTAAAGAGCCGCTTATGGAAATGATTCCGATGAAACCCGAACGCAAGGCGCAACTGGACGCTTACGCCGAGCGGCATGGACAGGATGCGGCAACAGCGCTAGATGACGTCCTCGCCGATTATTTCGCATCGGAGCAGCAGGACTATAAGGAAGCTGTAGAAGGCATTCAACGCGCTTACGACGACATGAGAGCCGGTCGTGTGCAGTCGATCGAGGAGTGTTTTGAAGATCTGAGCGTAGAGCATGGCTTTCCGCGTTGAGCTGACGGCGACAGCAAAACAAACGCCCGAGACATCCTTGCTTGATTACGCGCTCAGCAGGCCGGCGAAACGGGCTTAGGCTGGTTTCAGGGAATGCAAAAGGCTATTGCGTCGTTAAGTGAACTTCCCACCCGGTGCGCTTTTGCTCCGGAAAATAAAGCGTTTCCATTTGAAGTGCGCCAATTATTGTGCGGCAGCACGCGTCATCGCTATCGAATCCCTTTTACGATTGAAAAGGACACGGTGATTGTCCTGCACATTCGTCATGGACGCCGTAACCCGCTTGCGCACTGAACCGGAATGCATATCGACCCTTCGCCGACTGGCAGTTTCGTAAGGCTATCGTAAAACCGGCGGTCAAGCGGTAGCAAACCGGCGTTTCCGATACTCGTCGAATCCGACCGCCGCGATGATGATAGCTCCGATCGTCACCTGCTGCCAATAGGGATTGATACCAAGCAGATCGCTGCCATTCGATAGCAGGCCGATGATGAATGCGCCGATGAGCGTGCCAATCACGCTGCCCTCGCCGCCTTGCAAACTGCCGCCCCCGATCACCACCGCCGCGATTGCCTGCAGTTCGTAGCCGAGGCCGGCGGTCGGCTGTCCGGTCATTAAACGTGAGGCCTCCACCATCCCGGCGAGTCCAGATAGCAGGCCCGCGATGGCGTACACCGCCGTCAGATGGAAATTAATAGGAACGCCGGCATAATAAGCCGCGCTCTGATTGCTTCCGATAGCGAATGAATAACGGCCCAGTTTGGTGTTTTCGAGCAGAAAATGCATCACCACTGCGCATAGCGCCAGCACCCAAAGCGAGAACGGGATGCCGAGCAGATTGCCGTCACCCAAATACGAGAAGCGCTCCGGAATTTCATGCACGGGGAGACCTTTCGAAACCACCAGCGCAATACCGCGATAGGCCTCGAGCGTTCCCAGCGTCACGATGAATGGATTAATGCGCAACATTGTGATCATGAGACCGTTCAGCAGGCCGCACACCAGGCCGGCGGCTATGCCAAGCGCAATCGCTAACGGAATCGGCTGGCCGGCTTTGATCGCCATCGTGCCAAAGAGCCCGGAAACCGCCAGGATCGAGCCGACCGAAAGATCGATACCGCCGGTAATGATCACCAGCGTCATGCCCAACGCCATGATGTTGATGACCGCGGTCTGGCGCGCCACACTCGCCAGATTGACGGCCGTCAGAAAATGCGGCGTGGCGATCGTGAGAGCGACAAACAGAAGAGCGAGGGTAACGAAAGGAAGAAAGCGCTGCAGACGTTGAGCGATAGATTTTTGCATTATTGAATCGATTCGACTGCGGTGTGTAAAGGCGCGGCGAGCCGCATGATGTCTTCCTGCGTGGTGGGCCGCGCGAGTTCGCCGGTAAGGCGGCCCTCGCGCATCACCAGGATTCGATCGGCGACCTGGAGCAGCTCGGGAAGTTCGGAGCTGACCATCAGGACGGCGGCGCCGCCGCGCGCCAGCCTGTCCATTTGTTCAAACACTTCCTGCTTGGCTGCCACATCGATGCCGCGCGTGGGTTCGTCGAACAGAAAGACGCGCGCGCCGCGCGCCACCCACTTGGCAATCACGATCTTCTGCTGGTTGCCGCCGCTAAGCCGTCCGGCAAGCTGGCGGGGGCTGGAGCAGCGGATGCGCAATCGCTCGCGGTAGTCGCTGGCGAGAGCCATTTCCGCGCTCTTGTTCAGGATGCCCATGCTGCTCACGCGTCCCAGGTCGGGCATCGTAATGTTATGAGCAATCGATAGCTTCAGCGCCAGTCCGCTGATCTGCCGGTCTTCCGGTATGAGAGCGACGCCGGAAGCCACCGCCTGGCGTGGATTCTTGGGATCGACACGTCGCCCGGCCACAGTCACCGTTCCCGCTTCGGCCGGATCGAGCCCGAATAGCACACGGCAAAGCTCCGTCCGCCCGGCGCCCATGAGACCACCCAGACCGACAATTTCTCCGGCGCGTAGAACAAAAGAAATATCGCGCAGGAACCCGCGCGAGACCCCTTTTACTTCGAGCAGCGGTTCGCCAGGCGGCAGCGACTCGCGGTGATACGTAGCGTTCACCGGACGGCCGACCATATGCTGGATGAGCTGATCCCGATCCAATGCATTGAGCGGGCCCGTGTGGACCGTAGCGCCATCGCGCAGTACCGTGACACGATCGCCGATCGAACGAAGCTCTTCCAGGCGATGGGTGATGTAAATGACCCCAATGCTA
The DNA here is from genome assembly GCA_025924475.1 of Bryobacteraceae bacterium. Taxonomy (GTDB): domain Bacteria; phylum Acidobacteriota; class Terriglobia; order Bryobacterales; family Bryobacteraceae; genus Bog-105. Next base: position 1,858 of record JAICIH010000365.1, on the reverse strand, counting down.
CGACGGCAAAGTTCTTTCACAATTCGAAAAACTTCCTTAGTTTCCGATTCGGAAAGCGACGATGTCGGCTCATCGAAAATCAGCAGGCTGGAACCCAGAGCGACCGCACGGCAGATCTCGACAAGCTGCTTACCGGCCGGGCTGAGCCGGCCTACGAGCGTCTCGGGCTCAAGCCGGAAGCCCAGCTCAGAGATAATCCGGCGCGCTTTCTCCACTACTGCGCCGCGGCTCACCCATCCGAGCGCGGACGTTGTCTCGCGGCCCAAGAAAATGTTTTCCGCGATGTTTAAATGCGGAGCGAGCAAGGATTCCTGGTGCACCATGGCCACGCCATGCGCGGTCGCCTCCGCTGGACGCGTGAAAGAGACCGGCTGTCCTCGCCACAACATCTCGCCAGCATCGCGCCGGTACATTCCGGCGACGATCTTCATAAGCGTGGACTTCCCCGCCCCGTTCTCGCCCATCAGCAGATGGACTTCTCCCTCGGCGACTTCCAGGTTGCCGTTGCTCAAAGCCTGCACGCCGCCGAAGCTTTTGCGAATGCCTTGGAGTGAAAGCAGCACCTCACAGAGTGTATTACAAGAGGCTTCCAAAGCCCCATTCTGAGCGGCGATAAAGAGATCACCGCGGATACGGATGCCCGCGTAGTGTCGTAAACGCCCGGTAAATTTGTTCGGCCAGCATGGCGCGCGCGAGTTCGTGCGGAAAAGTCATCGGCGAAAGCGAAAGCAGTAAGTCGGCCCGCGGTTTCCATTCGGGCGGCAGACCGTCGTGCCCGCCAACCAGGAAGACTAAATCCTGTCCAGTGGTCTCGGCCTGCTCCACAATCCGGACGAATTCGGCCGAATCGAGCCGCCGGCCGGCCGGATCGAGGAAAATCTTACGGCCTGCCGGATGACGGGCGAACAGGTCAAACCGGCGCGGGTCTATTTCCCGCATCTCATACTGGGTATAGCGGGTGGAGCGTTTTACGAATTCGGCCGCAAGGGCGTTGGCATGCGGGTCGCGCGGTTTGCCGATAAAGTAAAGGTACGTCTTCATGGCGCTAAGTACCGGGTTGCAAACGACATACTGACAGGATATTGTTTAAATGCGGGGACTTTAAATGGCTGCAACTGTTTGGAAAGGTTATATCAGCTTCGGGCTCATTACGATCCCGGTCCGTTTGTTCGCGGCGGCACGCACCGAGCGCGTCAGCTTTAACCAGATTCATCAGCCGTGCGGCGGCCGGATTAAACAGCAGATCTTCTGCCCGCAATGCGATCGTGTGGCAGAGCGAAGCGAGCTCGTGAAGGGCTACGAAGTCGAAAAGGACCGCTACGTCATCGTCAAAGACGAAGAGATCAAGGAAATCGCGCCGCCTTCGAGCGACACCATGGAGATCGTGGAATTTGTCAAGGCCGAAGGCATCGATCCGATCTATTTCGACGCCTCCTACTTCATGGCGCCGGAGGATGCCGGGAAAAAAGCCTATCACCTGCTATTTGAAACCATGCGCAAATCCGGCTATAGCGCGATCGCGAAAATCGCGATGCACCAGCGCGAGTTCACCGTCGTCATCCGGCCGCACGCCGAGGGGCTCCTGCTGCACACCATGTTCTATCCCGAGGAAGTGCGCGAGGTGCCCGAATTCCGGCAGGATCGCAGTGTAACGGTAAAGCCCCAGGAGATCGAGCTGGCCGAAAAGCTCGTCGAGGGATTGGCCGCAGAATTCGATCCCTCGAAATACCACGACGATTACCAGAAACGGGTTCTCGAGATGATCGAAGCCAAGCGCGATGGCTTGGCGGTGAATGCGGAAGCGCCGCGTAAACGCGCGCCCGTGATCGATCTCATGCAGGCGCTACAGAAGAGCCTG
>JAICIH010000364.1 GCA_025924475.1 Bryobacteraceae bacterium | reverse complement strand
TCAGGCCGACCAAATCCGCCGTCAAGAGCGCCACGAAATGAAAAAAGAACGTCACAAATGGGAAATTGTGCTCGCCCAATACAAAGTCGAAGGCCAGCAGCTCCGCGATTTGAACCGCGATATGGCAGAATCCGAGCGATTGTGGCGCTTACAGGAAGCGAAAGCTGATGGCCAAGCGAACAGCTAACGGCTGACCGCCAAAGCTGCGAGCTGGGCGCAGCCCTCAGTGCGCCTTCACCACCTCGTATGGCCGCATCATCTCAAAATCCTCATGCTCGAGCACATGACAGTGCCACACGTACCGGCCAGCGAATCCTTCAAACCGCACGATAATGCGCGTCACCATTCGAGGCTCCGCCCGAACTACGTCCTTCCACCCAGCTTCATTCGCTTCCGGAGGAACGGCGGCCGCCGTATACCGCAGCTCGCGGTCATTCAAATACGTAAACACATCGAATGGCCGGCGATCGAGAATTTGGAACCGCACCAGATGAAGGTGAATCGGATGCGAATCGTCCGTCGTATTAATCAGGCTCCAGATTTCAACCGTATCGAGCGTCGGGTCTTCCGTAACCGGATCGTGCCACCGCGCCCCGTTCAGCAGCATCGGCATCACCAGCGTCGGATCGTCCGAATCGCCTCCATCCAAACTCAGAGGTCGTGTCTTTACGGCCTCGCGCTCACTTATTCTTTCGATCGTTCGCAGCCGCACAGGCAGAGGATGGTTTTCAGCGGCCACTGTGTTCGAAACGCGAAATTCGAGAATGCTATAGCGATCGCTACCCAGCACCACGCGGCCGCCGCGCGCACTGGCGAAATCAAGAACGACATCGGCGCGCTCGCCGGGCGCCATCGTCAAACGCTCGATCACCACCGGAGCCGTCAGCAGTCCTTGATCCGAGCCGATCTGCCGGAATGGTCGTTTGTTCGAGAGCGACAGATAGTAGAAGCGGCTGTTCGACGCATTCAGCATCCGAAAGCGATATTGCCGCGGCTCTACCTCCAGAAACGGAAACAGCGTCCCGTTTGCCAGAATGGCTTCGCCGAAAAATTCGGAAATCCACGGCTTGGCCGGGTCGCCGGAAACAGGATAGAAGAGTTGCCCATCGTTGCGGATGCTTCGATCGTAGAGCACCAACGGAATTTCGTAGCTGCCCTTCGGAAGGTCCAGCGCGCCTTCCTCTTCATCGCGGATCACATAAAGGCCGAAGAGGCCCGCAAACATATTGAGTCGCGTGATCCCCATGGCGTGGTCGTGATACCAGAGCATGGTCGCGTCCTGCCGGTTGGGATAGAAGCTGACAACAGACTTACCGGGCGTGAACCAATTCTCCGGGTAGCCATCGCTCTCGGGCGGCACGCGGCCGCCATGCAGATGGATGATCGTGCGCACTTCCGGGACATCGGTACCAGCGCCGTGAAGCGAATGGTCGATAGGAAGAAAATGTTTTTGCGGCAGTTCGTTAGCCCATTCCACCAGCAGCGGCTCGCCGCGGCGCGCTTCAATCGTCGGGCCGGGCGATGCCGCATCGAATCCCCACATGCGAGTAGCCGGCAGATCGCGATGAATTTTTCTCTCTATCTGCCGCATCGGAATGCGATACAGCGGAAACTTGTTCCTTATTCCGATGCTCCGCGCGCGCGGCGGAATGCTCAGTCGATCGACAAACTTTGGCAGCCGGTTCGGATCGAGCAAGCCCGCCGGCGAAGGCAACAGAGCGCTCGCCAGGCTGGCTTCCAGAAACTCCCGCCGCGTCATCGGTTAGCAAAGAACCGCGCGCGTCAGCAAGCGGCAATCGGCTTGTCCAAGGATCAGCGCGGCCGTACGACTTCTCCCGTGGACTCATTCAAAATCAGCTTGCCCATGCGAGGCGCGCTTTTGAAATCGAACATGCCGGTAATCGAGCTCGAGATCTCATCGAACGAGCCCTTTCCCAGCCGTTTCCCTTCGAGCCAATTGTCTTCGATGAAACGGATAACCGAAGCCTGGTTGGTGAGCGAATGATCCACAAAATTCACTCGCGCCCAGGGCGAGATCACCAGCATCGGCAAACGTGGGCCGAATCCGCAGCGGCCCTGCGCATGCGCGTTGCCGGCATCCACACCGGGCAGCGCGCTCGATCCGTCCCCGCAGCTTCCCGGCCCGGTGAGCGCGTCTGTACTGCCGGTCGACTGGTTCACGATCGGGCCCATCTGATGGTCGTACCAGCCGTCGGAATCGTCGTAGGCGATCACTACGGCCGTATCGCGCCATTCGGGCCGGCGCTGCAGAAAATTGATCACCTGGACGGCGAACGTCTGCTCATCCAGTGGATTCGAATAGCCGGCATGGCCATCCTGATACGCGGGAGCCTTCAGAAAACTAACGGCAGGAAAATTGCCAGCCTTAATCGCGTCATAGAAGTCGTGTACGTCGTATTGATGATTCGCGCCATCGTCCGCATAGCCGATCCGCTTGACGGACTTGGGCCGCGTATGGTCGGGATTGGCCGTCGAAGGGTAGTACTGAAACGGCTCGTGATGCGGGATGTAGTCCAGCACGGGCCTGGGCGTGAGTGGAGACTGCGAAGACCGTTTGCAATCCGTTGTGCCGTTCTTGTTGACAATCGTCCGATCGAATCCGCCGCTGAACCAACCCCAAGTGATGTTGCCATCCTTCAGCAGATCGCCGATGTTCGGCCCGGACATCGAGACGGTCATGCGAGTGGTAATCGAACAGACGTCGCCGACCGGATCGGGATCGCTGATGAGCGTGAACGAGCCGTTGCCGCCATCGGCCAGGCCGCCGCTGCCGTTCCGAATGTCTACCACTCCGTTCGTCTGTCCGGAAATGAGATTGATGGCGCCCGGCGTCGATGGTCCGAAGTTCGAGCCGTAGGAATTGTCGCTCATGGCGAAGCGCTGCGCATAATTCCAGAGCGCGGTCACGGTGTTGCCATCGAAGTAGCCCATGGTGAGTCCGATGGTGTTCAGCGGCGTATGCGGTCCGGTGGCTGGTTTATTGCCCCGCCCGACCGATTTAGGAAACAGGTCCATCAAACCCGCATGGAACGCCATCTGTTCCGCGGTATATTCGTGCGATTGGTCGGCGGTCGCGGCTTGGCTGCGCTCAAGCCGAAACGGATTAATCGCGCCTTCGCCGTTGGCTGGATTGGACGCGTTGGGATTGCGCGTGAGAAGAGCTGTGTCCAGTCCATTCACCTGCGGCGTGTTGGGAGCCGCAATGAACTTCGGCTCGCCGGGCGGGTTCGTCGCGTGCGGATAGGTGCCAAAGTAATGATCGAAAGAAATATTTTCCGGAAAGATTATGACCAGGTGCTTGATCGGCGTAGCCGGCGGCGCAGCGGCCGCCGAACCATGCAGGAAAAGGAGCGCGGAAAGGCAGAAGAGGAATTCTTTCATTGGACGAAAAGGCCTCGCGGAATGGGACTGCTTGCTTGAGGAAGATGAACCTGCAGAAGCCCCGCCAGAACCGGCGCGACTTGCAGATTTTTAATATCGCCCAAGAATGTGTGGCGAATGTTGTAGCCCGACGAGATAAAGATGGCGTTCATATCCGGATCGGTGTTGAGGTAACCGTGAGCTCCGGCCGCTGTGTCTCGGGTGATCACAACCGGGCCGCTGCCGTCCGCGGGAGGATTGCTGAAAGCATAATCGTCCTTGGCATACAGGACAATATCGGGCGCCTGCGGATCTTTGGCTGGATCCGGCATTCCCAAAGAGGGAAACTCGGCGCGGCCTGCTACGCGCGCGATGCCTTCCGTTCCTTCGAACATCTTTCGCACTCGTGGAACGATCTCGGTAGTGGCGGATTTATCCACGTAAACCATTGCGCTGCCGCCTTCGGGGATAACGAAAACGCGCTGCCTCAGTCCGGCGGCGGCGAGCGCCAGCGCGGGACGAATTTGCTTGTGGAACTGTTTGAAACCGTGATCGGAAACGATAACCACCGTCGCCCGCTTTTCGAGACCGGACTCGCGGATCGCGTCCAGAACCCGGCCGACGCAGCTATCGAGAAACGCGATGCCGTCGTAGGCGGCCAGCGTTTTGGGACCGTAGGTGTGTTGTGTGGAATCGAGCGTGAGCAGATGAAGCAGCAGGAGATTGGGTTTGTGCTCGCGAATCACGTACTCGGCGGCCTTGGTCCAGATTTGGTCGCGCCACAAGATAGTTGCTTTGGGCGGCTGATCGACATCGCTCGCCGAGAGGATCTTGCGCTGAATCATTTCGCGAACCAGCGGGTCTTGCGAAGTCGCCCGCTCCGGAAAATCCCAAGTGATCGTCGGGGCGTTATTGATGGCGACCCAGTCCATCTGCGCTGTAGTGAGGCCGGCCTGATGCGCCAGGTCATAGACCGTGACGGCGTGGACCATCTTGGTCTTTTCGATGGAATAGTCGATCTTTACGGGAGGCCAGCCGCCGGTCCGAACCGCGGTTCCGTTGTAGAACAGTCCGTGCTGAGGCGGCAGCACGCCCGTGACCATGGTGGTGTGGTTGGGCCAGGTAACGGTTGGATTCACGGGAAGCATGCGGCTCGCGCTTGCTCCCGTTTCGATGAGTTGCCGCAGATGCGGGACGGGCAGCTTGGGATCCTCCAGCGCATAAGCAGGAAAGCCGTCCAGGCTAATGACGACAACCATGCGCTGCTTGGCGGGAAGCACAGCGCCGCGAACAGATCCGATTCCGAGCCAAAGCGCAAGCGCCATGGCTGCCGTGAGCGATATGATTCGATGCAAGATTACAGTCTAAGATATCGAAGGTATCGTCAAAGGAAGATATTGTCGAGGAAAGCGGAACGGCCGATGATTCACTGTTATGAATGCAATTTCTGGGGTTCTCCCAAAAAAGTAGACGGCGTAACGAAGGGCACTTGCCTCGCTCTTCCCGGCTCTCACGCTGAAGGCCATCTGGTCACGCGCGGCGGCTTCGGTTGTGTTGCGGGCGTGGCATGGCGTTCTGGGCTGCGCGAGGAGCGTTTCTGGAATGTGCGTTATCGCGAGAATGATCCGGTTACAATGGCCGAACTGGCTGCGATGAAGGACAACCAATGAACATCCTCTCCCGAATCTTCGTTTCGTGTCTCGCTTTATCCATTTCAGCCGGACTAGCCCCCGCCGCCGGTGCGCGTCATCTGCTATACGTCGCGAGCCCGGGAATTCGCAACTATGTAGAATACGGCGGCGTCGGCATCCTCGTTTATGACGTCGATGATGGCTATAAATTTGTGCGGCGCATTCCTACCTGGAGTGTGCCGGAAGGAAAAAAGGTCGAGAACGTCAAAGGGATCGCCGCTAGCGCCAAGACCGGGATTGTATATGTGACGTCGCTCGATAGCATGATCGCAATTGACGCTGTTACCGGCAAAACGCTATGGAGCAAGACCTATCCGGGCGGTTGCGATCGGATGGCCATTTCACCGGATGGGGCCGTTCTCTATGTTCCGGAACTCGAGGGGCCGGCGTGGCATGTAGTGAATGGCGCCACCGGCGACGTGATCGCCACAATCGAGACGAACTCCGGCTCGCACAATACGGTCTGGTCTGTTGATGGCCGCTATGTCTATTTGGCCGGTCTGAAATCCCCGCTTCTTTCAGTAGCCGATCCGAACACAAATAAAGTTGTCAAAACCGTCGGACCATTCGAGAACGTAATCCGTCCGTTTACCGTGAACGGAAGCGGCAGTCTGGTTTTCGTAAACGTGAACGGTCTGCTGGGTTTCGAAGTTGGAGATCTTCAAACCGGGAAAAAGCTCTACCACGTCGAGGTGCAAGGCTATCAAAAAGGTAAGGTGAAACGCCATGGCTGTCCCGCCCACGGAATTGCCCTGACTCCCGATGAAAAAGAGCTTTGGCTAGCGGACTGCGCAAACGATGCCATCCACGTCTTCGACTCCACCGTTATGCCGCCGAAGCAGATGACGACCATCAAGGCCAGGGACTGCGTCGGTTGGGTGAGCTTCAGTATGGACGGGAAGGTCGCCTACAGTTCCACCGGCGAAATCATTGA
>JAICIH010000363.1 GCA_025924475.1 Bryobacteraceae bacterium | reverse complement strand
TGGTGCGCGCGCTGTTGTTGCCGGTGCTGCCGATACCGGTGCCGCGCATTCATGACGAATTCAGTTATCTGCTGGCGGGCGATACGTTCGCTCACGGCCGCGTCACGAATCCGACCCATCCGTTATGGCCGTTTTTTGAAACTTTCCATGTGCTCGCCGAGCCGAGCTACATGTCGAAGTATCCGCCCGCGCAGGGTTTGTTTCTGGCCATTGGACAAGTGCTGTTCGGCCATCCCTGGTGGGGCGTCTTTCTCAGCATCGGCGTGATGTGTGGCGCTGTGTGCTGGATGCTCGAGGCTTGGGTCCCGCGCTCCTGGGCAGGAATCGGCGGCGTTGCCATCGCCTTGCAGTTCGGGATCACCGACTACTGGATGAATTCCTATTGGGGTGGAGCCCCGGGCGCGATCGGGGGGTGTCTGTTACTCGGCGCCGCGGGGCGATTGTTCGGCTTCCGTGCGGGCCAACGCCCCAGACCGGTATTGCCCAGGCCGGTGTTGCATGGAGCTCTGCTAGCACTCGGCGTGGCCGTATTGCTGAACAGCCGGCCCTGGGAAGGCATGAGCATTTTATTGCCGGTAGCCGTGGGTTATCTATGGTGGCTCCGCAAAAACCGGCGCGCTGCGGCGCTCCGCAGTGTGGCTGCGTGCAGTCTGGTGATGGCGGCAACGGCCTGGTGTATGCTCTACTACGCTTGGCGTATTACCGGCAATCCTTTCGAGCTACCTTATGTAGCCGTCCATAAAACCTACTCGGTGGTTCCGCTCTTCCTCTGGCAAAAGCCTACGCCCGCTCCGCATTACCACCACGCTGTCATGCGGCGTTTCTACACCGAGTGGGAAACGCATTATCAATCGGTGGACCAGTTCCACACCTGGCGCGGATGGCGGCAAATCGAAAAGACACGCCTGCGCATGACGAAGAACGTGCTGTTCAGCAATGGCTCGCTGTTGCTGTGCGCGCTGTTTTTGGGATTTTTGCTGCGGCGCCCGGGTGCTCGCTTTCTGCTGATTGCGCTGGCTGTTTTTGTTATTGGGCTAGCGCTCGAAGGCTGGGCGCAGATTCACTATTTCGGGCCGGTCATCGGCGCGGCCGCGGCGCTGAAGATGCTGTCTCTGCGCCGGCTGGCGGCAGTGCGCTTCGGCGGGCGGCGGCTTGGCCTGGCGGTAGCTACCGGCTTGCTCGTGTGCGGTGGAATCCAGTTACTGCGTCATCTGAATTTCAAATCTTCGCCGGAAACATTTCCCCTGGAGCGCGCGCGAGTGGAGCATACGCTCGAAGCGCAGCCGGGGAAACACGTGATCCTGGTGCGCTATTCCGCCGATCACAACCCGATTGAAGAGTGGGTATATAACCATGCCGATATCGATGCGTCACGCGTCGTCTGGGCGCGCGATATGTCGGCTGACGAAGATGAAAAACTCTTCGAATACTTTAAGGGCCGTCATTTCTGGCTGCTCGAGCCGGATGCGATGCCATTACGGCTATCGCCCCTTGAGACAACGCCCGCTATCGAAGGCAGGGCGATTTTGAGCAAAGCCATTCGACTGACCCCCCAAAGAGACTAAGGCGGGTCCATCGCCGAATCGATAAGGTTTTTATGGCACCCATTGCGCCGGTCGAGGAGTTGTGCGTCGAGACGGACCGCGCGCCAGGCACAGCCGCCTCGGTTTTGATAGCGGGTAATTTTCTGTCCGCCTCGGGCGGCAATCGAGGGGTTTGTGAGGATCTGGCCGAACACTTGGAAGGACTGGGCTGGCGCGTAGTCGTTACGTCGCGCCGCATGGGACGCTACGAGCGCGCAGCCGACATTCTTTACACGGCCTGGAGCCGAAGGCGCGATTATGCGGTGGCGCAAATCGATCTGTTCAGCGGGCCGGCGTTCTTCTGGGCGCTCGCGCTGGGCTGGCTGCTGAGGAGTCTCGGCAAACCTTACATCCTGACGCTGCATGGGGGGAACTTGCCAGCGTTCGGCCGCTGCTGGCCGCGTTTCACAGGCTGGCTGCTCCGAAGAGCCTACGCGGTGACAGCGCCTTCCGGTTATCTGGCAGACGCTCTACAGACATTTCGACCCGAAATCGAAATTCTGCCGAACGCAATCGATCTGGCGGCTTATCCGTTTCGCTGGCGGAAGCGGGCGGCGCCGCGTTTGGTATGGTTGCGCGCTTTTCATGAGATTTACGATCCGGAGCTGGCGGTCCGCACGTTAGCGATCCTCGCGCCGGAATTTTCGGACATTCGTTTGCTGATGGCGGGACCGGATAAAGGCGATGGAAGTTATGAACGCACGCAGGCGCTGGCGCGCTCGCTGGGTGTCGCGGCTCGCCTGGAGTATGCCGGCCGGATTCCAAAGAGCGAAGTGGCGGCCTGGATCGACCGCGGCGATATTTTCCTGAACACGTCGAAGATCGACAATCACCCGGTCACGCTTCTCGAAGCGATGGCCTGCGGCGCCTGCGTAGTGTCGACGCGGCCGGGCGGCGTGCCCTATCTGGCCGATGACGGCGCGCACTATCTGCTCGCGGCGGTGGGAGATGCCGAAGGACTGGCAGACGCGATTCGAAAGCTATTGAGACGGCCCGAGCTGGCCGCGAACCTGTCACGACAGGCGCGCTTGCATGTGGAGAGTTGCGATTGGCCGGCCGTTGCCACGCGCTGGCATTCGTTGCTTGCGGGCGCCATTGAAAAATACAGCAACCCAAAGGGGATTTACGTATGAAGTTACTGATTGCCATTCCGGCGTACAACGAGGAGCAGAGCATCGAGCCGATCATCCAGCGTTCGCTGGCGGCGCGCGAGTACATTACGGCGATGTCGCCGGTGGACGAAGTGGATATCGCGGTGGTAAGCGACGGCTCCACGGACCGTACTCTCGAGATCGCAAAAACGCACGATCACGAAATCAAAGTGATCGGCTTTGAGCGCAATCGTGGCTACGGCGCGGCGATTCAAGAGGCATGGAAGCAGTCTGACGCCGACCTGTTGGGCTTTCTGGACGCCGACGGTACTTGTGATCCGCGCTTCTTTGCAACCCTGTGCCGTGTGATTGAAGCCGATCGGGCCGATGTGGCGATTGGCTGCCGTATGAATAAAGAGAGCAAAATGCCGGCGTTGCGGCGCGTGGGCAACACGATCTTTGCCACGCTGCTAGGGTTGTTCTCTTCGACGCGCGTGCGCGATACGGCGAGCGGCATGCGCGTGGTACGGCGCGCCAGTCTGGATAAGCTCGAGCCGCTGCCTACGGGAATGCATTTTACGCCCGCAATGAGCGCGCGCGCGATGCTCGACCGCAACCTAAAAATGCACGAGATCGACATGCCCTACGCCGAGCGCGAGGGACGTTCGAAGCTGAGCGTGGTGCGCGATGGCATCCGGTTTTTGAAAGTTATTGTGGAAGCCGCGTTCCTCTACCGGCCGGAACGGCCACTGAGCATGCTGGCTTCGGTCTGTCTCGCCGCCGCCGTGTTGCTGATGATTGAGCCTTCGATTTACTATCTGACGCATCGCGCGGTGGCCGAGTGGATGATTTACCGTTTCATCGTCAGCAATCTGGCCGGCGTGGCGGCGTTTCTGCTGTTTTCGGCAAGCTACGTAACGGCACGCATCGTGGCAATGACATTGCAAAATGGAAATCCGCGGCGCTCGGCCACTTCCGTGACGCGGGTTTTTTTGCATTCCGGCTCGTTTTGGGTGGTTCCGCTGTTGCTGATGTTTTTCGGAGGCCTGCTGGTACTGCCGAGTTTTCTTGAGCTGGTGCGCACGGGCGCCACGTATGAACACTGGTCGCGATTCATCGCCATGTCGTTCCTGTTTTCCCTCGCCATCATTTTGCTGACGACACGCGCTTGCGACTATATTCTGGACCTGCTCGAGAGCCGGCTGGAGTTTCTGCGCCGCCGCACGCTCGAACGGCAGGGAAAGGTAGCCGCGTAATGCCGGAAGAGTTATTCGATCTGAGCAACGAATACGAAACGATGCTGCGGATGGGCGTAGACCTGTCCGGAGAAGATCCGGCCTATTTCCTGCGCGGCCGGGTAGCGGATCTGGCGCGCGCGCTGCCCAAGGCCTGGACACCCAGACGGATTCTCGATTTCGGCTGTGGCACCGGCGAATCTTCAGCCCATTTGGCGGAGCGATATCCCGGAGCGGCCATTCTCGGCGTCGACACCTCGGACAACGCCCTAGCTTTGGCGCGCCGGCGGCATGGCTCCGAACGCATCCTGTTTGGCCCCATGGCGGCGCTCCCAAACGAAGCGCCGTTCGACCTTTGTTATGTAAATGGCGTTTTTCATCACATCGAACCGGAACGCCGGCTGGAAGCGGTTCGCGCGATTCACGCGGCGCTTGCACCGGGCGGGTATTTTGCTTTGTTTGAGAACAATCCCTGGAATCCGGGCACTCGTATGGTCATGAGCCGTATTCCATTCGATCGGGACGCCAAAACGCTTTCTTTTGGCGAAACCAAAGAACTGGTGCGCGCGGGTGGATTTCGCATCGCGCAGCCGGCGCGTTTCCTGTTTTACTTTCCCCGTCCGCTGGCGTTTCTGCGCGCAATGGAACCGGCTTTCCTTCGCTTGCCGCTGGGCGCGCAGTACTGCGTGTTGGGAAGCAAACCGTAAGCCAACTTTTTTCGATACCGTGCCTTCCCCATGAGAATTGCCATCTCTTTCGACTACGATTCACCGGTCGGCTACCGCGAATCGTTCGGCAAAACTCATTACGATCCGGCTGCGGATCAGAAAGGTACGGAAGCCTTACTCAAAGTCCTGGCGGCGCATGACGTGAAAACCACGTTTGCGGTGGTGGGAAGAGTGGCCTTACCGGGAAATCCACCCGATCATTGTCCGGAGCAGATTCGCGAGATTCTGGCTGCCGGACATGAAGTTGCCTCACATTCGATGCATCATCGCTTCCTGGCGCCCATGCGCAGCGAAGAACTGTTGGAAGACTTGCGAGCCAGCAAACAGGCGCTCGAAGCGTGCATTGGCCGGCCGATCCGCGGATTCATTCCGCCTTTTAATCGGCCGTCGCATTTTCCGCAGAAAGGCGCCTTCAGTTTTACCGAGCGCTTGGGGCTGCAAGGGCGGGGAAAAGGGCGGCAAAGTGTCGCCTCCCTGCTCACCACGCTGGGTGATCTGGGATTCGGCTGGTGTCGCATCAGCTATCAGAATTCATTCGAAAATTTGGCCGTCAAGCTGGGTTTGCTGAGCCATCCGACGGCAATACAGCCGTTCTTATTCCGGGGATTGGTGGCCGTACCCTTACATGCCACCGGATTTGGCGAAACCAGCATCGCGCTGGTGAGGCGGTTTCTGGGAACCGATGCGGTAATCACACTGTATGCGCATCCGAATCAGGCGCTCGATACAACCATTCCGAACGATGAATCGGCCGAACTGCTGGATCGCTTCCTGCGAGTATTCGAAAATGAACGGCGCGAAGGCCAATTACGCTTTGAAACCATGGCGCAAATCGAATTAGCGGTTCGCGCTGTAACAAGAAACAACTAATTCTGGCTCTATTTTTGGAATTATGTGCGTTCGTTCTGTAAGTACTGGAACTTATTTATTTAGTGGCAGACAGAACATTAGGGAAGTATAATCTGAACATACCGATAATTTAGGAGTGCTTCCGGGGTGGTGGGTTTTCAGGCCATTTCCGGATAGGCAGTAGTGTGTCTCGCACGAACTAGATTTAACGCAGACTCGGAGGAGAGTAATCGGAGGACCGAGTAAAGAGGATTCGCCTCTAACTCGATAGGCCCCGCCGTTTCTTGCCGGAACGGCCGGGGCCTTCGTGCTTTCCAAAGTTTTCACGCGGTATACACTTGTCACAGGAACTGTTTCCCCTGCATTCTTCACTGCATGGGATCGCCCCGCCGCTGGCCGCCGATCCCTTTGTCAGCGTTATTCTGGCAATTCGAAACGAAGCAAGCTTTATCGAGCGCACCCTGACGGCCATTCTCGAACAGGATTTTCCGCACGAGCGCATGGAAGTCCTAATCGCCGACGGGCAATCGACCGACGCGACGCGGG
>JAICIH010000362.1 GCA_025924475.1 Bryobacteraceae bacterium | reverse complement strand
GTTTTGGGGCGGCATTCGCCCCTGTATCAAAGCGGCCGGAGTTTGCGAGACGTTTCAGCTTGGCGTAGCGGTGCATTCTTCCGGCGAGCTGGGCGTGCAACTGGCGACGATGCTGCACCTGGGCGCCGTGATTCCGAACCTCTCTTATGCGGCGGACGCGCACTATCATCACTTGACCGACGATGTGATCGAAGGCGGATTGCTGCCTTATCAGGACGGGTCAATCGCGATACCGGATGCGCCGGGATTGGGCGTGAAGCTGGACCGGGAAAAGCTGCGGCAGTATCAGGAACTGTATAAGGAACTCGGGAACTATCCCTACGATCAGGACCCACTGCGGCCGGGTTGGGCGCCTATTATTCCGAACGATCGCTGGGCCGATCCGAAAGATGACCGGCGGCCTTCGCTCCGAGGCGCAAAGTGAAGTTATTCGCTCTGTTTTTGGCGGCTGTGGCGTTGCATGCCGAGACCGGATACGACGCATGGCTGCGGTATGGCCCCGTGCGTGGGACCAAGCTTCCATCTGTCGTGGTTGCGGTGGGCGATTCGGCGGTGCTGAAGAGTGCGCGAGATGAGATCAGCCGCGGCGCGCGAGGGATGCTCGGCGAGAGCCTGCACGTTTCGAGCGCGATTCCGAATGGCGATTGCGTTGTTCTGGGAACACTGGCCGCGGTGCGACGCGCGGCGCCGAATATCGACCTGCCGGAAACTTTGATCGAAGACGGCTACGTCTTGAAAGCCGCGAAAGTGAGCGGTCGGTCCGTGCTGGTAGTTGCCTCGTCTAATGATCGGGGGGTCCTGTACGGAACCTTTGCGCTATTGCGGAAAGTCGCACTCGGCGAAGATTGGCGGCAGGTGAACGAGACGCATGCGCCGCTGGCTCCCATCCGCTGGACGAACGAATGGGACAACCTGGACGGAAGCATCGAGCGTGGCTATGCGGGCAGATCGATCTTTTTCGAAGGCGGAAATGTGCTCGCCGACTTGCATCGGGCAAGCGATTATGCGCGGCTGCTCGCCTCTATTGGAATCAATGGATGCACGGTCAATAACGTGAATGCTAACGTGCGTGTGATTACGCCGGAGTTTCTGCCGCAGTTGGCGCGTCTTGCGGAAGCGTTCCGGCCCTGGGGCGTACGTCTATCGATCGCGGTGGATTTCAGCAGCCCGAAGCTGGTGGGCCATCTCGATACGTTCGATCCGCTTGATCCGAAAGTGGTGGCGTGGTGGAAGCAGAAGGCGGACGAGATCTACCGGATGATTCCCGATCTGGCCGGTTTTCTCTTGAAGGCAGACTCGGAAGGACGCGTGGGACCTTCGGCTTACGGCAGAACGCATGCGGATGCGGCAAACGTGATCGCGCGGGCGCTGAAGCCGCATGGCGGCGTGCTTGTGTATCGCGGCTTCGTTTACGACCACCACATGGATTGGCGCAATTTGAAGAACGACCGGGCGCGTGCAGCCTACGACAATTTCGCGAAGCTTGATGGACAGTTCGATGACAACGCGCTGGTACAGATCAAATATGGCCCGATCGACTTTCAGGTACGCGAGCCGGTTTCGCCGCTGATCGGCGCG
Organism: Bryobacteraceae bacterium; assembly: GCA_025924475.1. Classification (GTDB taxonomy): domain Bacteria; phylum Acidobacteriota; class Terriglobia; order Bryobacterales; family Bryobacteraceae; genus Bog-105. Next base: position 4,461 of record JAICIH010000362.1, on the reverse strand, counting down.
CTGAAGGCAACCAACGAGACGCTGGAGTTTCAAGTGACGCAGGAGTACACCGGGCAGCAGCGCCATTTATGTTTTCTGCTGCCGATGTGGAAAGAAATTCTCGATTTCGACCTGCACGCGGCTACGGGCGGGCCGACTCGGGTGAAACAAATCGTCTCCGGACAGACGTTTCACCGGCCGCTGGGCGGTTTTGTGGCTGTGACGAACGTGGGGCGCGACCAGAATTGGCTCGGGCATGATCTGGCAATGGCGAACTTATACGGATTCGGAAGAATTGCGTGGGATCCGGATCTGACCGCGCAACAGATTATTGATGAATGGACCCGGCTTACTTTCGGAAGCGATCCGCGCGTCGTAGACACGATCGAAAAAATGCAGCTCGAATCGTGGAGCGTCTATGAAAAATACACCGGGCCGCTGGGCGTTGGTGGATTGACCGATATCATCGGCGTCCACTACGGGCCGGGAATTGAGTCGTCCGAAAGAAACGGTTGGGGACAATGGCACCGCGCGGATGCGAACGGGATCGGCATGGATCGCACGGTGGCGACCGGCACGGCATTCATCGGCCAATATGCGCCCGCTGTTGCAAAGTTGTACGAATCGCTGGCGACGTGTCCGGACAATTTGCTGCTGTTCATGCACCACGTTCCCTACACACATGTTTTGCACTCGGGCAAGACGGTGATCCAACATATCTACGATTCGCACTATGAAGGAGCAGCCGAGGCGCAGACGTTTCCGGAGCGCTGGAAGACGCTGCGCGGCAAAATAGACGAGGAGCGCTATCAGGCAGTGCTCGCCAAGCTCATTTACCAAGCTGGCCATGCGATCGTTTGGCGCGACGCCGTGTGCAACTGGTTTGCGAAGACATCGCATATCGAAGACGCGAAGGCCCGCGTGGGGAATCATCCGGGCAGGATCGAAGTGGAGGCGATGTCTTTGGAAGGCTACGTGGAGACGAACGTGACGCCCTGGGAGACTGCTTCGGGTGGAAAGGCTGTGACGTGCTCGGCTCCGCAATGCAGCGCGGCAACACACTTTACCGGCAAGCGCGGCAGGTATGACGTAAGCGTGGAATATTTCGATCAAAACAATGGCGCGGCACAGTATGAGATCGCCGCAGGCGGCAAGACGCTTGGACAATGGACGGCGGATATGTGGCTGCCTACGAATAAGCTGAACGGCCACTCGAGTACGCGGCATACTGTGCGCGATGTGAAGCTGGCGCAAGGCGACGAAATCCGAATCATTGGAAGGTCGCAGGGCGGAGAAGTCGCGAGTCTTGACTATCTGGAGATACGGCCAGCTTCGAAGTGAAGGCAAAGAGCCCGCTACAGGTTCGCACCGAAAGCGAGCAAACGGCCGTCGCAATCTTTCACTACGAATTCGCGCGAACGCCAGGGCATGTTGGCGAGTCCCCGAGTAAATTCCACGCCTTGGGCGGCGTACTCGGCGTACAGCGCGTCTGCATCTTCCACGAATAGGTAAGCATCAAGCAATTCGTCCGCATATTTGTCAGAATTGGCCGTCGGCGGTGCAGCACAGCGGAAGTGAATCGCGTGCTCATCGCGCGCAACGATGGCGTAGACCGGTGGATCTTGCCACGTGCCCAGGCACTCGAAGCCGAGCTTGTCCTTGTAATAGACGAGAGTGGCGGGAATGTTCATCGTGAAAAACAGAGGCGCGATCTGGCGAATCATGAAGCCAAGTTTAGTGCACACCGAGGGTCAGGGCACATACTGCAGCGCGCCGGGTGAATTCGGTCTATAGTGAGGCAAGGTGCGGCCCTTATTCGCCCTCATCTTGCCGCTGTGGCTTGCCGGACTTGTTTCGGGCGAGAGCCGGGTAATTGCTGTCTCGCTGGACAAAGTGATCCACCCGATCACGGTCGAAATGCTGGCACATGCAATCGACCAGGCCAAGCGGGATCGGGCGGATCTCTTGCTGATCCGGATTAACACCCCGGGTGGACTGCTCGAAGCCACACGGCAGGCGGTTCAGAAGATCGTCGCATCGCCGGTCCCTGTGGTCACCTTCGTGACTCCCAGCGGCGGGCGCGCGGCGTCGGCCGGGTTTTTTCTGCTCGAATCGGGAGATGTTGCGGCGATGGCTGACGGCACCAATGCCGGGGCAGCGTCCGCCGTGTTGCTGAGCGGCCAGCAGGTAGATCCGGTGCTGCGAAAGAAAGTAGACAACGATGCGGCCGCATTGCTGCGCGGTCTTGCCGCGAAACACGGGAGGAATGCCGATCTGGCCGAAAAAGCGGTGTTTGAGGCCAAATCCTTCAATGACCGGGAAGCGCTCGAAAACAAGTTGATCGATCTGGTTGCGCCGGATGAGCAGCGCCTGCTGGCACAACTCGACGGCCGCACGATCGTACGATTTGACGGCCGGCATGAAACTTTGCGGTTGTCACGGCCGCAAATAATCGACTACAGTCCCAGCATTCGCGAAGACATTTTTTCGGCCATCAGCGATCCGAATATCGCTTTCATTTTTCTGGTCCTTGGCGCCCTGGGAATATACGTGGAATACTTGTCGCCGGGCTTGATCCTGCCTGGAGTGGCAGGCGGAATTCTGGTGTTGCTCGGCCTTTCCGCATTTTCGGTATTGCCGATTAACTGGACCGGCGCGGCACTGCTGCTGCTTGCCTTCACGTTCTTCGTGCTCGAAACCAAGTTTGCTTCCCACGGCATTCTCGGAGCGGGAGGCGCCGTCGCGATGATTTTGGGAGCGCTCCTTCTAGTTAACGGGCCGCCGGAAATGCGCATCCGGCTCAGCACGGCGCTGACGGTAGCCTTGCCGTTCGCAGCGATCACGCTATTTCTGGTATCGCTCGTAGTCCGCGCACGTTCTCAAAAAGTGGTGACAGGGACGGCTGCTATGCAGAATACGATCGGAATCGCTCTGACGGCGCTTTCCCCGGCAGGCCAAGTTCTTGTTCGCGGAGAATACTGGAATGCGGTAAGCGCGACGCCGGTCGCCTCCGGCGCTTCCGTTCGTGTGATTGGAATCGACGGGCTTACGCTTAAGGTGGAGCCTACTTCCTGAAGAGTGGAAGCGTCTATGTTTTCTCTAACGCCAGTCGTGTTGCTTATCGTTGCCATTTATTTGCTTTCATCCATCAAGATCCTTGCCGAGTACGAGCGAGCGGTAATTTTTCGCCTCGGACGCGTGCTGGCGAAGCCAAAGGGCCCTGGCTTGATTCTTGTCTTTCGGCCCATCGATCGCATGGTGCGCGTTTCGCTGCGTCTCGAAACACTCGAGGTGCCGGCGCAAGACGTGGTGACACGAGATAACGTTACTGTCAAAGTGAGCGCCGTGCTCTTTTTTCGCGTTCTCGATCCCAATCGGGCGGTGTTGGAAGTGGCCCAATATCTTTATACGACTTCGCAGTTAGCACAAACGAGCTTGCGAAGCGTGCTCGGGCAAGCGGAATTGGACGAACTGCTGAGCGAGAGAGAGAAGCTGAATCTGAAACTGCAGTCCATCCTCGATCAGGAGACCGAGCCTTGGGGAATCAAGGTCGCAAAAGTCGAAGTGAAACAGGTAGACCTGCCCGATCAAATGATTCGCGCGATTGCCCGGCAGGCCGAGGCAGAACGGGAGAAGCGGGCCAAGATCATTCACGCGGAGGGCGAATATGTGGCGGCGGAAAAGCTGGCTATGGCGGCCGAATTGATCCAGCGCCAGCCCATCGCCATCCAACTACGGTACTTGCAAACGCTAGTGGAAATTGGAGCAGAGAAAAACAGCACTATCGTGTTCCCGCTTCCGATCGATATCCTTTCCGCCTTCACTAAAAGCTCGGGGAACGCGAACGTTCCAGCGAAGGAACCATGAGCTTGTGCGGAGGCGCAGTTCTTTACTGGCTCTCGGGACGGAACTCGAACACAATGGTGTGTTCGCTTTCTACCTTTTCGCCTTGTAGTGTCGCGGGTTGGAACGTCCATTGCCGGGCTGCGGCGAGCGCGGCTGCCGACAACCCGCTCTTACCATTTCCGTTCTCGTTGAGAACATGCGCGGACAGAACGTGACCGGTGTTGTCGATACGAACGGTCACTTCCACACGCGTGACCTGCGAAATGGTTCCGGGCGCGAGCGTCCGGGTATTGGGCATCACCTGCGACAGAGGCTTGGGCGGAATAAATACCGGCGCCCTGGATTCAAATGAGGCTACCGTAGCGGTGGGAACTGTACGCGGCGCGGCAGGCGCGCTGGAGTCCCAGCCATTGATAATCGATCCCGCAGCGGGCGGCTGCGCACTGGGAACACTGGCTGCCTGCGTCTGGGGCGGAGAATCCGGCCGTGGAGAAGCGGAATGAGGCGGCTGGGCGGACGGCGCCGGCGATTGGTTATTCTGGGCTATTTCCGTCTTCGCACTCTGCGTTCTCGCGGGAACATTGTGTGCCGGAGCCGGAGCCGACACCGCCGCCGGCGGCGGAGTCTTTTCCGCTG
>JAICIH010000361.1 GCA_025924475.1 Bryobacteraceae bacterium | reverse complement strand
GAGTGCGCAATGCCGTTTACTTAAGCGGCATAGAAGACGTTTCAAGGAGGGCCGATTGCCAATCGGCCGCGGCTTACCAAGCCGCCCCACATGGCAGAGGTCTCAAACTCCGGTTACTTCAGGCTTAAGTAAATGACATTGCGCAAGAGTGTGTGCGCCACAGGGCTGCAATTGAGCTGGTATTCTCCAGTGGCATCCTTTTAGCGGGTTGACAACCCGCTGCAGATTTCCAATCTGCCCCACAATTTCTAGCTCAATTTACTTTCGTAAGAGGGCTTGCGGCATTGGAAAGATGTCGTATTGGAATGCAAGTCCGGACGTAGTCACCGGGTCGCTTTGGGCTAGACCACGCGCCGCGGCTTCATCCGCTACTTCTACGATGGCGACTCCCCATGCGCCTGCCGGGTCAGCTACCGGACCGACAACGATTGCCACACCCTTGTTGGCCAGAGTGGACCAATACGCGCTATGAGCTTGCATGACTTCCCGTTCGGCGGGCGTCATATCTTGAGGAAACGTCGATCGGGGAGGAGTTAGCTTGAACAGGTAGTAGCTCATGGAAACCATGCTACTCGGCGTGACAGCTCAAGACGCCATGGTGAATCCGGCGTTACTCTGCGCCGCGCCGGAATTTTTGCGAGGGCGGAGTTACGCGTGCGGCGAGATAGGTGTCAACTGCGAAAGGACCGGCGCCTCCGAGGACGAGAGTGGCAAGACAGGCGAGATAGAGCAAGCCGGTTTCGTAGCCGGGCGGGCAGAAACGCGGGCCCGCGGCGGTGACGGCGGCGAGCTTTATGGAACTGAAGCCGTTCGGTAAATGCACCGTAAAGATCGCCACTAAAAGGACTATCGCCATGGGCACGCTTGCTACGGCGACGAATGCGCCAAGGAGCGCGGCGAGACCGCCGAAAATTTCGATCAGGATGGTACACCAAGCCATGAAATGCGGCGCCGGTACGCCGAGCGCCTGCAAGGTGGCAGCAAATGCATCTGGGCCTTTGGCGAGTTTGGCGAAGCCGTGCTGGATAAAGCCATATCCAACGATCAGGCGCAACGGAATCGGGGCCCAGCAGACAATGTGTGAACGGTTCGATAAAGAAATGGGATGCCGCATGCAGCTCTTCCTCCTGCAACTTCGCAGCGGAGCCGCTTTTAGTTACGGTGCACAGGCAAAGCGGGGGACAGGCAAGCCAGTCCCCGCTTTGCGCGTTGTCGTTTAGGTTAGGTCCAGAAGGGCTCTTCGGCAGCGATGAGGCGGATGGGAATGCCTTTGATGAAGGTTTGCATCCATTTCGCGAGGTCCTCCATGCCCGGTTGCTCGGAGATCACGTGGCCCAGCATGATCAGTCCCTTTGGCATGCCCAGCGTAGCGGCGTCGGCGACGTACTCGACATCGTCAAAACGCCCGTCCGCTTCCTGTTGCTCGCCTCCGATCACGACATCGGCGTCGGCCGTCATTCGTGGAGTGGCGTAACCGGGACCCAGGAGAATTTTGCTGACCCTGGCTTTCGGATCTCCTACGCAGCGAAGCGCTCTCGATTTTGTGAGCCGCTTGACTTGCGATGCGAATTCGCCGAGCGTGGTCTCCGGAATAGTGTAGACACGGGCCCGGATGGTGGCGTCCTCGCCGCCTTTCACGCCGACCGACCGCAGCGAGCCGACAACGGTGAAATCCGGATGCATCGCGTGCATATGATCGTGGATGCGCCAGACGATCATGCCGTTTTTCAGGACATACTCCGTTTTCATTTTGTAGAGCGGATTCGATGTCAGGTCCTTCGTCTCGTCACGATCGTTCCAGAAGGTATCTTCATGGGTGATCACCATATTCAGGCCGGCTTGATTGGCACGTTGCAAGACGTCGAAGGTTGTCATTACCGTGGTTGCGATGCCTTTCACGTTGGAATCGGGATTACCGACTTTAAAGGTGTCGCGATACGACTTGTCATTCCAGGGCACGCCGACGTGCTGTTTAATCAGCTCAACGATTTCACGTCCCGTCATTAAGCCGCTCTCCAGTAGAGATCGCCCGCGGCGATCCAACGTGCAGGAATATCCGGCACTACAGTTTTCAGCCACTCTGCGCAGGCACGCATGCCGGGATCTTCGGAAGCGACGCGCCCGATGGTGACCAGCGCACGCTTTTCGCCGATGGTGTGAATGTCGGCGGCATAATGCGTGTTTTCCCATTCGCGTACTTCGCCTGCGACCATCAGATCCGTTTCGCCGTAGCGCTGCCACATAGTAGCGGTGGTCATGACGCCGGGATACAACAGAACGCGCCGCACCTGCGCGTTGCGGTCGCCGACAGCGCGAAGACCGCCGCGCAGGTTCAATTTTTTGCGAATCAGCGCGACGGCGTCCTGGGCGCTGATGGCAGGAATTTCGTAGAGCACGTCGTCCGGCTGGACGCGGTATTTCGTCCAGCCCAGCGCTTCGGCCAGACCGGTCAACATATCATTCTCTTTGCGCGCGTGCCAGTGATCGCGCAAGCGAAAGGCAACCAGTCTGTTTTTCTCGATGAATTCTTTCTTGGCCTGATACACGGGATCGCCGGGCACTGGAGCATCCTGCCGGCTAAAGAATGTCGGTTCGTACGTAATGATTAAGTTCGCGCGGGTTTTCAACGCTCGCTTCAATACATCGAGCGTGGCCATTGCCGTGGTGGCGATCCCGGTTACCGGCGTATTGGGATCGCCCGCCCTGAAGCCGTCCGGACCTTCCGGCGGCCACTCTCCGCCAAGGCTTGTTTGTATGTGGCGGACGACTTCCTGGGCGGTACGCGTGCCGGCTCCCTGCGGTGAAATTTGCGAGGCCGGCAGCGTCCCGACGAGCAGTGTGAAACGCCGCCGGGACAGATCTGCTTTTTCCATTCGCACCCTTTCGGGAGCGAGGATATCACTACTGCCGATGGAATCTCCCATGCGAGGCGCATGGGATGTGAACGGGACTAGCGCGCCGCACCACCTCGCTTGCTGTGCCTTGGTTCACCACTATGAACAAGTCGTGTTTGCCGCAGGTTTGCGCGCGATAGGGCGCGCCCACCATAAAGGTTCCATCTGCCGGAATATAGGGAACGCGTTCGGCGCTGAATTCCTTACCACCCGCGTTTGGATCGCCGTCGTAGAACCAAACGGTGGTCGTGTCGGCGGGGACGGAACCGGCCCGCAGAGTCGCGGAGACTTTAACGGCCGGACCCGGCGCTATGGTGGGTGTGCCCGATACGCCGATCTTGCCGATATTCACCGCGGTGCGCGCCGGTTTGTGTCCATCTCCGGGATTCGATGACGACTCGCTGCCCAGCCCCGCCGAAGTATCGCCCGGCGGCAACACATAGATCTTCGAATCATAAAAGCCGACATTGTTGCTGTACGCTTCCTCTTGCACATCGGCCAGCGAGGCTACGTTTTCGGGAATGCTGGTCAGACCGTGACCTTCGAGGTCGGGCACGAGATGTTCGTTTCCGTCTTGCATCCAGACCACCACCCAAAAAGTAAGATATTGACCGGCATAAGGCGTGGTATCGAAGGTCGTGCTGGCGAATACCCAGTTCAGCGGCGCGCCTTCTGTGCTGTTGAAGGGCGGAATGGGGTCGAGAGCACTTTTGCCGATGAGCACGCTCGAGCCTTGCGGCATGTTCGTGCCGCTATTCCAAGGCTGGACATAGAAGCGAACCTGAACGGTAGTGCCGGGGTCCATTGCCTTGAGGCTGTAGTTATAGACACGCGTTTGGAGGGAAAGCTTGTCGCCCGCATGCGCCACTTCCACCTGAGGACCTTGCCCGGCATTCGTTGCGTCTGTAATGAAGAAGCCGCGCAGCCAATGAAACTCGCTGCTTACCGGATCGCTGGGAATCCTTGTCGATTGCGTGAAGCAGCTCATGTCCTCGCCGTCGACCCGGCAATTCCGCGGCGTCGGCGTGGCGATAAGAGACCTCGAACTTACCCAACGATAGGGATGATTCAAAGCGACGTCGGGCCTTTGGCCGTACATAGTTTGCCACCAGCTCCCGGCAGATGTGGCGGTCGGGTCCACGGTAAACACAGTTCGAATCGTGCCAAAGGTGTCTATGCCGGTGGCGGGCGGATTGTTGCTATCGTCCTGAGCGGGTTTCTGCTGCCCCAGGATATACGGCACCACGGAATAGTTATAAAGACCGGGATTGGCGAAGCCGCCCGGCTTGTGTATGCCGACTCCTGTGGAAGATCCCATCGTGGTCTGCGAGGTGTGGAGATCGCTAAAGGATTGGCTTCCGCCGGCGGTAACGCTTCCGGTTAATTGCGCGGAAACGCCGAATAGATTTACCTTTCCTGACGTCGTCAAGCTTCCTTCTTCGGTATAGGTTCGTGTGGAGTTGGTCGACTGGCTGGTTCCCGATCCACTTGCCCAGTTCGCCTTAATGGTTTCGATGAGCGAATCGGTGGAGAAGCTCGTATCCTCGGAAAGCTTATCCAGCGACACCGGAATTTCGGCCTGCAATTGGCTGTAATTGGCAGGATACGAGAAGACATTTCCGGGCTCCCAGGGCGGCTGATACCAATTCAGAATGTTGCCCGCCCGGGAAGCCAAAACCGTCGGGTTGGGTGCGGAGAACTGGATATTGAGCGGCACTTGGGCCGCAGGGGGACAAGTCTTGCCGGCCGGACAAGTGGTTTTACCGATTACCGGATAGATCCAGATATTGAGATCGTTCTCGGTATACCAGACCTGGTCGGAGCCATTGGTCTGTACCGATACATCGAAGCTGTGAGAGCTGAAATTGTTCGAGCCATTCGTATCGATCTCCTTCTTGGCCTGAGATGCGGCGAAGCCAATATCGGCGGAGCCCGATACCGGGTCCACGTTTGGATTCCCGAACTGGACCTTCAAATTAACGCTCTCCTTCGCGCTCCATCCCGTACCGGTCGTGCTGGTATGAGACGATTGCGAACTGCCGCTGTTATCGACCTGATATTGCGTGTAGTAGCTGAGCGGCATCGCGCTCAGATCCAGCACTTGTGTAGTGTTACCGTCAGGCGACCCATCCAGGGGCTTCACGAAATCGATGTGCATGGGCGGAGCAGCGGCGATTACGGTCGGTTGATCCAGAGTTGTAATGGTGACTTTCGTCGGCTCTCCCAGCAGCATGGACCGGCCCTGGGTGTCGGACTGTGAAAAGCTCAAGGCAGCCGCGGGGTTGAGCCGGGAATCGAGCGCAGTCGAGGAGGCGACGCTACTAGCGAACGTGGTGGGATCCAAGTTGATGATGTTGGCTGATTTTGTGCCATTGCCGCAACTACCGTAGACCAGCGCAATCTGATCGTTTAAATTGGGCTGTGTTTTCCCCGGATTGGCGGGGTCCGGCTGGCGATGATCAAAATTTCCTACCGCAATGTCGAACCCGCAATCCTGATCGCTGAAATCATAAAACGAACTCGGCGTCCAGGCAGATGTCGCTGGATCTATGCTGAGAACATTAATGTATTTTGTATGACCACCCGGCGCGCGCGGATTACCGATCCAGGCAAACAGAAACGCGACCTGGTCGTATTGGTTCGCGGGCAGGCCGAATTTTCCGCTTTTCACTCGGATGAGTCCACTAATACCCATACCCGGAAGAAAGCCGCTTCCAAATGCATAGCTCGTTTTTTCCTGCGGCGTTAGCGACGAAGGAGCGAAGTCAATCAATTCCAGAGTGGTGCGTGTCACGTTGTTTGGAGTGGATGCGACGATAATCTGATCGTGCGCCTGCGCAGTAAATCTGCCGCTGGCGATGGATCGCGCGGCCATCGATTCGCTTCCTAGTTGCTGCAATGTGATTTGAGCGGCTTTAGAGATCGCCAGCGTCTTGGGATCGACGGTATAGATCGCAAGCGCGAGTCCGCCGGATGGCAAGGATAATAATGCGGCAATCTCCGGCTGGCCGTCTCCATTAAAGTCTCCCGTAATTACGTCGGTTAACCCATCCACCGGCGTGGTCGGGCCATAGTTGAATGCGGGATTATTTTGCGAGTTATTTACGTCGGCGGCGGAGGCCAGAGCCAGGACGTTCTGCCCGGCATAGACGATCT
>JAICIH010000360.1 GCA_025924475.1 Bryobacteraceae bacterium | reverse complement strand
GGCGTCGAGCTGGTACAACCCTGGCTCACTCGCGCGGCGCGCTATGTATCCATCGGCAGTCTTGGCGAATTCGACTTTCTCGGTCCGTTTGCCGTCGTTCGAAACAACGGTGACCGTGGCCGCCGGCGACGTAAAGCCCGTCGTAACGAACTTGGTTGCGGAAAGATCGCGCAGCTTGTCGATCCATGCCTGGACCGAGCCCGTATCCTGATTCTGGCCGTTTAGCTTCCAATCGGTGCCGCTGCGGGCATAGGTCTTACTGTTTGCGCCTTCCTGCATTTCCAGGCGAGTGGGATCGCTAAAGCCGAAATCGAAAATCTTCTTGTTACGAAAATCCTCCAGGGGTTTCTCGACCTCTTTGCCCAGATCCGATGAGATTTTAAACATGCCGGGCACCACGCTGCTCTTTGCGTAGTAATCGTCTTTCGCTTTGCGAACGTCGAGTGTTTGCGTACCGGAAGAGTCAGTGAGCTTGACCGTTCGGACCGGCGTCGCTGTCGCATACACGGCGGCGGCTTTCTTTGCGTCGTCGGCGCTGACGGACAGGTCCATTTTCGCGTCCGAGAGCTTGCGGAGCAGTTCCTCAACTTGGAAATTATCCGCGCGATACGGCTCGGGTTTCACGATAGTCCACTCGTTCTGGCCGTTTTTACCGAATTCGGCATCGGTCTTCCCGGATGCCAATTCAACACGCGTTAACTGGTTTGTATCGAAGGTCAATAGGCGTTTATCGCGAATGTCGTTGACGCTTTTATCGAGCGACGTTTTGATGGAGGAGGCAAGCGTATAGAGTTTTGGATCGCCTTTATGCTGGGCGTAGACGAGCGAACCGGCCGGAACGTCATCGCCGAAGACGAGCTCGTCCGTTTTGCCTTTCTTCTCATGGATCGTTACCGTCAGGCTCGGAGAAGTCAGCCCGTATTTGCTTAAATCGGTGGGCTTGTCTTCCACTACGGTATCGGCGGTCACGGGACTCAAGGAAGTCACTATGCCGCTGGCGGCATCCTGATCGGCGGGGTACGCTGCGGGCGCCGTAATGGCCCACTTGCCATTCTTGCGTTCGAGCGTTACCGGACTCGCGTCCTTTTTTTGAATGACGATGCTCTCGATCGAGGCGTCGGGTATATTGACGACGGTCGGGCTCGCCGGAGTATTGGATTTTTCGGTTTGCGGGTGACGCTTGGCCCACCACACGGCTCCGCTTAACGCAGCCAGAAGCACGGCTGCTATGACAAGTTTCGTAGTCTGCATGCCTATCGCCGTTTTAGGAAGATCGAAACTCCCGCCACGATTACGATTAAGGGAATCGCGAGCAGGTCGGTATAGGCGAAGACGTTCATCTGCCGCTGGTTTGCGTTGAGGCGCCGGTCTTCGGCTTCCTTGGGTCGAATGGAGATCAGGTCCTCGTCGGAGGAAAGCCAGTTGACCGCGTTCACGGCAAGATCACGATTGCCTTGGAATCCGATCATTCCGTTGGTAACGAATCCGGAGCTTCCGACCACTACGAACCGGCCCGGGTTATTCGGTTTGCCGGTATTGTAGGTTCCCGCCGCGCCCAGTACGAACGGACCTTTCTTGTTAGACGGATCGGCCGGATTCACTTCATTCGTATTCAGCTTAGTCGTGGCGATCGCGTGATCGGAAGTAGAGAAGAGCTTGGAGACGGTAGTCTTATCGCCGTTCTTGACCTCGAGCGAACGGGCCACCGGAAATCCTGTGAAGGTATTTTTTAAATCGTTGACGATCGGGTGCGATTCATAGCTCGAGACGAGCGGGATCTCGGGTCCGAAACCGAAGAGCTGTCCCATCGGATTTTGTTCCAGGACCAGGTCTTTCTCGGTCGTGACACCCCAATCTGCGAGCAGCTTCGAGAGGCCGGGGTTGTCAGAAATATGCTCCCGGCCAAAATCGAGCGGCGGATCGAGCAGAAGCATGACTCTGCCGCCGCCTTCCACATAGTTCTTGAGCGCTGTTACCTCATTCGCCGTGTAGTCGGCCTGAGGACCGGCCACGATAACGACATTGCAATCGTTCGGAACGGCGGTCTTGTCGATCAGCGTTACCGGTTGAATCTGGTAGTTATCGCGCTCGAGTAACGTCTTGAATTTCGAAAGGCCGTTGCCGTCGGTTTGATCCAGCGCGTGCTCCTGGCTGCCGCTGACGACGCATACTTTGCGAACACCCTTCAAGTCCTTAAGAAATGCGCCGGTGATTCCTTCCTCGGTGAGGGATTTCGCCTCCTCCCGGCGCGAACCGATTTCGACGTAAGCAGTACCGGGAAAGCGGAGACCGTAGGCTTTGGCCATGGTGGGCTGCTTTTGATAATCGATGTATTGAATCTTGATCTTGGGCGAGAGATTTTTATAGCGATCCAGAATGCCACGCGCCTGCTCGAAGCCGCTGGCTTTATCGAAGTACGCGATAGTGGCGGGCTCTTTGAGGCCGCTGATAATTTTTTCGGTTTCTTGTGAAAGCGTGAAGCGCTTGTTGCTCGTGGTGTCGATCGTTTTGTTGTAGCGTTGGCCCAGCCAGTTCACCAGCACCAGGACCGCGATGACGACAATCGTGTACAGCGAGGCCGTGGCGCCGAATCGCGCCTGGCGGGCGGCAATGGTGCTCTTTCGGGAAATCGTTTCTTGGTCGGCCACGTTATGCCCTCCACCGCAGCGACTCGAGCGACCGAGCCGTTAAAAACAAGCCAAGGAAAATCATGGAGACGTAGTAAATCAGGTCTTTTGTGTCGATCACCCCACGGGAGAAGCTGTCCATATGGCTGACGATCGAGAGATAGTTCAGAACCTGAATCACCGGAGTGTTTCCGAACGAAGTAGTCCAATTCAAAATCCATAGAATCAGCGCCAGCGCAAATCCGATGGCGGCGGCCACGATTTGATTCCGGGTCAGGGTCGAGATGAACGTGCCGAACGCCAGCAGGCAAGCCCCTTGCAGCAGAACGCCGATGAACCCGCTCACCACCGGTTTCCAATCCGGATTGCCATAGGCAAACAGGAATGAGAAATCGACCAGCAGGATGACGAGCAGCGCTCCATACATCAGCACCGCCGAAAGCCATTTACCAAGCACAATTTCAAGGTCGTGGAGCGGCGAAGTAATCAGCAGCTCAATCGTTCCCTGGCGCTTCTCCTCCGCAAACAGGCGCATGCTGATGAGCGGAATGAGAAACAAGCCAATCACAGCAATATTGGAAAACAGCGGAGCGATCACTTGCTCGTTCAGGTTCATCGGCATCGATTGCCCGCTCATTTGACTTTCGAGCGATGCCCGCGCGAAGCTTGCGCTGATGATGTAAGTGAACACGCCGCTCAGGAATGCAAAGATGGCGAGCAGGACCCAGGCTATCGGAGAAACAAAGTAGGAATAAAGCTCGCGGCGGCAGATAGTCCAGATGTTTCTCATTGCACGGCTCCTTCTGCGGGCGCTTCGACCGGCTCGGGTTGCGAATGCGACCCGGTCAGTTCGAGGAAGACCTCCTCGAGCGTCAGGCTGGTCGATTTCAGCTCCAGCAAGTTCCAGCCGGCATGTACGATGGCGCGGGCCACGTCGGCGCGTGTGTTTCTGCCTTGCAGGCTTTCCACTTCGAAGATGAAGCGATCGGCCGGCGAGGGGCGATCGACCACTTTGCTCACTCCCGATACCTGTTCCAGGCGCTGATGAACGCTGAAGCCATCGGCGTCACCCGCCGTGTCTACCTGTACCTGAATCGCGCCGGCCACCCCACCCCGATTCTTCAGATTCTCGACGGAATCGGTGGCGACCAGCTTGCCTTTATTAATGATGATGACTTTCTCGCAAACCGCTTCCACCTCGGGCAGGATGTGAGTGCTCAGGATGATCGTGTGTTCTCCGGCGAGGCTCTTGATCAGCTCGCGGGTTTCGTTTATCTGCTTCGGATCTAGACCGGAGGTGGGCTCGTCGAGGATAAGAACGTCCGGATTATGGATGATGGCTTGAGCGAGCCCTACGCGTTGCCGATAGCCTTTTGACAATTTCGAGATCAGCCTTCCCGCTTCGTCGGCGACGGCGCAGCGTTCCATCACCTGCTGCGTACGTGATTTGATTTCGTTCGATGGAACATTCTTTAACCGCGCCACGAAATTGAGGTAGTCCGAAACGGTCATTTCGGGATAGAGCGGCGGCGCTTCCGGCAAGTATCCGATGTGTTTTTTCACTTCGAAAGACTCTTCAAACACATCGAAGCCAGCCACGGTAGCGGTTCCTTCCGTTGGCGGCATGAAGCACGTCAGGATGCGCATGGTGGTAGTTTTGCCAGCACCATTGGGGCCGAGGAAGCCTACGATGTCGCCTTTCTCGACCGAAAACGAGATATTGTTCACGGCGACATGGCGCGCGTACTTCTTCGAAAGACCTTGGACTTGAATCATATGTTTGGACAAGGGAGACGAAGCCGATGGCAAAATCGCGGACCGGTCTCCAGGTCCCGCGAGTCGGAAATAACTAGAATAGTGAGCGAAAAAATCTCTGTCAATTGAGACGAACGACTAGAGTGGTTGTTAGGCACCTAAACCTAGACCAATAATCTGGAAACCGCCATCGACATATACTATGTTTCCGGTAACTCCGCGGCCGAGGTCGCTTGCCAGAAATACGGCGGTATCGGCGACTTCTGCCGGGTCGGTGTTTCTGCGTAGCGGCGCCAATGCCGCCACTCCGTCCAGCACCTTAGAAAAATCCTTAATGGCGCGGGCCGAAGCTGTTTTGACGGGACCGGCGGAAATGGCGTTCACCCGTATGTTTTTCGGTCCTAAATCGCTGGCGAGATAACGCATGGAGGCTTCGAGAGAAGCTTTGGCAACACCCATGACATTATAGTTTTGAACTACGCGAGTGGAGCCGAGGTAAGTCAGCGCAGTTACAGAACCGCCGTTCACCATAAGTGGCGAGATCGCGCGAGATATCGACACGAGCGAGTAAGCACTTACTTCCTGCGCTAGTAGAAAGCCATCACGGCCGGTTTCCAAAAAAGGCCGGCTGAGATCTTCCCGATTAGCAAACGCGATGCTATGTACCAACGCCTCGACGGAAGGCGTTGCTTGCTTCAACACGGAAACGAGCTGATCCACTTCTTCCGGCTTGGTTACGTCGCACGGGAAGACTTTCGAGGCGCGAAGCTCCGCGCCCAGTTCTTCCACGGTCTGGCGCTGGCGCTCACTTTGGTAGGTAAGAATGAGCGACGCGCCTTCCCGAACGAAGGCGGCGGAAATAGCATAGGCAAGGCTCCATTTGTTCGCTACACCTAAAACCAGCGCTGTCTTACCGGCGAGCAACTGTGACATGAACAGACATTGTAGCCTGCTAGGGCGCGCGGCTCAGGCAATAGCCGAGGTGCAGAAGGCGCATTTACGCGCAGCAATCGGAATATCGCTCAGGCACTCGGGGCATTTCTTGGTGGTCGGATCGGGTGGCGCTTCCCCCCGCTTTACGCGCGCTATCAAAGCGTTGACCGGCAGGACAACGAAAAAGTAGACTGCGGCGGCGATGAGCAGAAAAGAAATCAGAGCGTTGATAAAGTCGCCGATCGGGAATTTCGTGCCGTTGATTTCGAAACCCAGGGCGGAGAAGTCGGGCTTTCCCACGAGCGCCGCGATCAACGGTGTGAGAAAGTCCTTCACCAGCGCGCTCACGACTGTTCCAAAGGCCGCCCCCATGACTACGCCGACCGCCAGGTCAACTACGTTCCCGCGGAGAACGAATGTTCTAAAGCCTTTCATATGTCTCCTTTCCGATGATTCCGGACCTCCCTAGTTGTAACGCACCAGGCAGGGTGATGCAACCTGACGTCTGGATCCAAGTACTATCTGTCGCGGCCGTCTGCTCTACATTGAAAGGGCGGAATAGTGGCCGCGGTTATGGCAAGCGTAAAAGAGCGCTGGATGCGGCAGGCCATCGATTTAGCGGTGGAGAATGTTCGTTCCGGGCACGGAGGGCCGTTCGGGGCATTGGTCGTGAGGGAAGACCGGGTGATCTCTAGCGGTGTCAACTCAGTCGTGGCGGCCAACGATCCTACGGCGCACGCCGAAGTGGTGGCGATTC
>JAICIH010000359.1 GCA_025924475.1 Bryobacteraceae bacterium | reverse complement strand
AGATTCGCCCCAGGGATTGCGCAGCTTGCAAGGAGCGCCGGCCTGCGATTCGATTTGAACGAATTCGACTTTGCCGTTTCGTTTGGCGGAGGTCACGTGGAACGCGCCCGCCGCGAGCAAGCGGAATTCGGCATCCCAATCCGACGGCCACGCCGGAAAAACTTCCAGGATCGGATCCTCCCCGGCGCTAGCTCCGTTGTTCAACAACGAGGAGTGGATTCCTGAAGTAAGGCCGCCAATATGCTCAGCGTCAATCGCCCCGGGGCCTTCCCTCAGCCGCAGCCGATTGCGGAAAATCTGCGCTCCGCCAATTCCCGGAACATCGATGAAGCCTGTGGTGCGATTGAAATTCAAAAATCGTGTTTTAAGCTCCCGGTCTGCGCCCAGCGGCTCGATCGCACCCGCTGTCCCCTTGCCAAAGATAAATCCTCCGAAGCCGCCGGCACCAAGCCGCCGCGGGCCGGGATCGGGCGGCAGATTGGCGGCGATCTCCTGCCATTGCGCGCGAAGATCGCTGTCCACGCCCAGAATCGTCGCTGCACGAATCGCCAGCGGAAAGATCAAGTGCATGTTCGAAATTTCCGCGCGTGTATCCGGCGTGTCCCAGTTCGATTCCCCATTGTTGACGTGACTGATGTGATACTTCCCGCCAGGCCCCTTCTTAAAATTCGGAAAAGTACGATAAAACTCGGCAGCGCCTTGAATCATCGGATAGGCCCGCTCGCGCAGCCAGGTTTCGTCCTGCGTAACGAGATAGCGGTCCCAATAGATCGCGGCAATCCGGGAAGCGTCTCCCACAATGTGGCTGGTATGCCCGAATGCGCCGTGGCCTTTATCCGCCACTATGTAATGTCCGTGCTCCCATTTGCCGTCTGCATGAAAGTTCCAGCGGCTGTTGTGGCGATTTTCCGTTTCCGACCACCAGCGAAAATGTTCGGACATCGCGCTCGCCGGCTTGCGCTCCAGATATAGATCCCGCATTTCCGCGGCGATATCCTCCGGCAGTTTCTCCGGTCCGTTGAAGAACGTGGTTTCGGGGATCCAGATTCCCTTCGCGCCCCACTGCTGCTGAGCCGCCAGAGCGCAAGCATCGTACATTCCGCTGTACAGCGAGAACAGGGGATCCATCAGTTCCAGGCGGCCCGCCGGTATCAGATTCCGGTAGTACGCATTCGTATTGGCCCACCAGTACTGCGATCCCCAGCGCCGCATATCGCCATTGGTGTACCAGATCATCCCGCCAAATCGCGGTGGATATTTGCCGCGCGAACTGGCGCCCATCAGATATAGGAAATACGTGTAGTTCTGCTCAACAAAGTCGGCTTGGCCGTCTGCGCTGTGCATATGGACGAAGCCCTTCGCCCAAAAGTCCCGCCACCAGGCCGCCGTACTCGCCGCCAGTTCCGGAAAGGATTTCGCCGCAGCCGGCTCGAGTTCGGCGAGCGCCAGCGCCGCCACATCCGCACGCGAATCGAAAGTGGCCGCGCTCGCGATCAGAATCGTGAATCTCCCTTTGCCGGGAGCGGCCGAAAGCTGCACCGTGGACTCGTTCAGATAGCGCGCTCGCGAATGCCGTCCCGTGATTCCGATCGCGATTCCCGAGCCATCATAAAAATCGTGCTCGCGGAATTCTTGTGTAAGGACGATCCGGCCGTTGCGAATATCCAGCCGCGACGTGGCGGATTGTTCGGCGGTGTTTACCATGACCGCGTGTTGCTGCGTGAGCTCGTAATTTTTGCCTTTGATGACTTCAATGGCGTAACGCAGCATGCGCAAATCGACATTGATCGGCTCCGGTTTGGAGCGCTCATCGTCGATTTCAACGGCCATCACGTCATGGTCTGGCCAGGCTAGAACACGCGCCGACACGCCATTCCCAACGGCCTTCATCACGCCCCGGTAAACGGAGAGGTCCTGCCGGAAACTCGGCCCGGAGAAAACATCGTCGCCCGATTCCACCAGGTTAATGTCCACATAGCCGCACCCGCTCGCGTAATCCGTATCCGCGCGCGGAAAGCTGACCGTAGTACTGTCCTCGGCGAATACGTCAACCCGGTTGATCTGGAACTTCAGCGCGGAGGGCGAAGTCCACACGAGACTCCCCATGCCACCGTTCCCAACCGGCATGCCCTCCTCACTTCGCGACGCTGGCCTGTCGTAATGCAAATCCGCTCGTGACACGAGCTTGTCGACGTCGACTGTCAACAGTCCGGGACTCACCGCCAAACAACTCGCCGCCGCGGCAAGCGATGCAATAAGGAAGCGAATAATACTGGTAACTTTCATCTGCTTGAGGACGCTCCAACTTTCACGAACCTAACTGAGCCGTGACCGCTAGGGAGCGGTTGGCTGATTTTTTTCACAGTCCCGTGCTTAAACAGAACCCCGACCATAAGGGGATCTAGAACGTGATATGTATCCCGAACTGCAGCAGCCGCTCGTCAATCCCTTCACGGCCGAGTCCGCCGTTGGTCGACGTGATCGTACTGTAATTGCCAAGATTCTTGATGGTGCCGTCATTGTTCAGCACCATATTCGAGACATTCCCGTTGGGATTCGAAAAATGCGGCGTATTGGTCGCATTGAACGCGTCCGCGCGGATCTGCACATGCCATCGCTCGCGAATTTGAAACTCACGTGATAATCCAAAGTCAACGTTAAACGCGCCGGGCCCGAAAATGCTGTTGAACCCCGCTGTTCCAAAAGTCGGCGTAGTAACGGGAGCAAACGCCAGCGGGTCGAACCAGGACTGCCCTGGGCCAGTATTGCCTAGAATGGCAACGTTCGATTTGACCTGATTGGCGCGTTGAGTATTTCCCGACGCATTCAGCGAAGTTCCATCGGCGCTGACGGAAAACGGCTGCCCGCTGTAAATCGTCATCAGGCCTTGTAGCTGCCAGCCGCCCGCCAGCGCTTTTCCCCAGCCTTGATTCAGCCATGGCTTCCCCGCGCCGAAAGGCAGTTGGTATACGCTGCTCATCGCGAAAGCGTGCGTACGGTTCGACGCCCAGTATGCCTTGTTCAAATTTCGGTACTGTGGGGCCTGAATCGCCGGGTTCTTGTCGCTTAAAGCGTCGCAGCACAGTGCCAGCGCTTTAGAGAAGGTGTACGTCGCATTCAGGAGCAAACCATTCGAGTAGCTCTTGGTCAGCTTCGTTTGCAGCGAGTCGTAGGAATTCCGTCCGTAGTTTTGCACCACGCCGGAGTTTGCCGTTCGCTTGTAAGCCTGATACAGCGGTTGGCTGGCGGTGCCGCCGCCCGGCTCCTGCACATTGACGTTAATAACCTGCAATTGCTTGATCTGGCGGTCGCCGACATAACCCGCCTGCGCCAGGAAGCCATGCGGCAATTGTTTCTCCAGCGTGAAGTTCCAAGACATGATGTACGGCATGCGGTACACCGGTTGCGGAATCGTGAACGCCTGCGTCAACGGATAATTTGGAATCACTCCCGAGCTGAAATCGGGAAAGACGACTGCCGGAATTCCGTCCCGGAGAAGACTCATCGGCTGATAAGAGTTTGGCGCGGGCGCCCATGTGGCGGACTGCGAAATCTCGGCCTCGCCTACAAAATCACGCACCCAGGCGAGCGGATTGGGATCGTAGTTGATGCCGAATCCGCTGCGGATCACAAATGTTGGCGTAGCTCGCCAGGCGATGCCGATCCGCGGGCTGAAATCTTTCTTCGGCACTTTCACGCCGCAATCTTTAGGCGTGGGGCCTACACCGCAAAGATACAACGTGTTGGTCTGAAAATTGAAGGTTTGAAAACCGCGATCCGCTCCCGTACCGAACGGAAGATAATCCCACCGCAAGCCGAGCGATGCCGTCAATGTATGGCTGATCTGCCAAAGATCGCGGATGTACAAACTGTTCGCCCACATCCGGCTGGTTTGCCTGTCGCCCTGCAAGAAATTGTTTATGGCGTTGGTAGTGAAACCTAGAAGATACGTTGCGTAGCTGTTGTATTGATTGGCGGAAGGCCCGCCCTTTCTAGTCGTGGGACCGCCGGCAAATGTAAACGAGCCGCCATTCGTGCCTAGCTCCCAATTGTTGTTGTCGATCTTCGCGATATCCACACCGAAGCCGATGTTGTGGTTGCCCTTGATCCAATTCGCGTTTGCTACATAATCGTAGGCCGGATCGAAATAATACACGGGCGCGTCGGGATATTTTCCGAACGCGGTATAGCTGCTGACATTGAACGAAGGGTACCCGGCGTAGCCGCGC
Source organism: Bryobacteraceae bacterium (assembly GCA_025924475.1). GTDB lineage: Bacteria > Acidobacteriota > Terriglobia > Bryobacterales > Bryobacteraceae > Bog-105. The sequence goes on along the minus strand of JAICIH010000359.1, from coordinate 1,861 downwards.
GTTGGCCCGTTGGTTCCGGGAAGTTTGAACAGGTCCAGTCCCAGGTTGCCTTTATCGATGCTGACCGGCTCCGAGGCCGTCTCGAGTCTTGTATAACCGAAATAGCTGTCAATCAGAAAGTGTGGATTCACCGTATATGTGCCGGCTAATGTTCCGTTGAAGACCTTGCCTGCCGTAGTTCCGTCGCGCGGCGATGCTTTGTTTACGCCTGCGCCGTTGTCACCGAAAATTTCAGGATTGAACGAGTCGTAATCCAGAACTCCCAGTCGCGCCGTGATTGCCAGCTTTTCGGTAGGAACCCAGTTGACCTTGGTATCGATTTTGTGACGGTTCACAGTAAAACTGCCGGTGGCGTAGTAATTGTTAGTAATCCCGGCCAGATTCGGAAGCGGCAGTAATTGCTGCTGAATCTGAAGCGCCGTGGGGTCAAGCCGGCTGATTGGAATGGTGGAGTTATCAAACGGCGTCCTCCCCGAGCCGTCGGATTTTCCCGTAAGCGGATCGTAAATCGGCGTCGAGCTTCCCCGCATATCGCCGCCGCGGATCGCCGCTGTCGGAACCGTCGTAAACTGTGATGCATTCTGCCGGATAAATTGGCCGTCGTAACTCAAAAAGTAAAAAAGTCTGTTCTTCACGATGGGCCCGCCCACCGTGCCGCCGAGTTGATTGTCGATGAACTTCGGTTTACCTTGCCCGGCCGGCAAAAAATACGGATTGGCTTTCAGCGCGTTGTTCTGGTTGTATTCGAATAACGATCCATGAATCTGGTTGGTGCCGCTCTTCAATTGCACGTTGATCGCGGCGCTGCCCGCGAGCCCCTGGTCCGCGTCCATACTGGCTGTTGAGACGGTCACGGTCTCAATCGCATCGAGCCCGGGCACATACCCGGTCTCGTGCGACATCCAGCCATTGATCGCGTTAGCGCCTTCAATGCGTGTGTTCGCCGCTCCTTGCGTGGTGCCGTTCACGCTGAACACCTCGCCGCGCGCCGGATTCGCTGCCAGCGAGCTCGAAGTATCAGGCGGCGATACGCCCGGCACCATGACCAACAGATTCTGGTAATTTCTGTTCACCGGAATCGGCATCTGCTGCAGCTCCTTCGTCGATATCTCGCTGCGAACTTCGCCTTTGTCCGTCTGCAGTTGAGCTACCTGCCCGGCGACCGTAACCGTTTCGCTCGTCGCCCCGACGTTCAATGCCGCGTCCACCCGAACCACGCTGCCGATCGAAATAGCGACATTTTGCTGGACGAACTTCTCAAAACCGCTCTTCACGACACTCACCGTATAGTTCCCTTGCGGAAGCGTGGGGAAGTTATACGTACCCGCATCGTTCGTTAGCGTCTGCCGCGACTGGTTTGTCTCGTTCTGAACGATGCGTACTTCCGCCTGCGGAACCACGGCTCCGCTCGAATCGGTAATTGCTCCGACCAGCGATCCATAAAGAGCCTGCGCTCCGATAGAACGCGAGCCCATCAATCCGAATGCCGCCGTCAACACGGTTATCACAAACGCTGACGATTTCCTTTTCTCCGGCACGTAACCCCCTCATCGTGGTGCGTATTACGCAACAGACGCACCCTATCGTGAACTGGATGCTATCAAAGCGCTTCAAAAAAAGTCAAGCGCTTGACGCGAATGAGCTGAAGCTGGTCTGTGAAACCGCCCCCTGATTCCTTGTGGCCTGAACTCGTGGCGCACGCACTCGTGCGTGCCGCGTCGAGACTCTTCTCGACGCCTGGTGTCACTTCCCTATTCAATCCGGCACTGCCGGAGGCGGTGCTAATGGCTGAGCGCTGAAAGCTCGTTTACAATTACGCGCTGAGAATTTCAGTTATCTGTTGCGCAGTTGCCGTAACCTT
>JAICIH010000358.1 GCA_025924475.1 Bryobacteraceae bacterium | reverse complement strand
TCATCCGGCCGGGATTCAACAACTGGCTGTTGTTCAGCGCCACCATTGAAGCTCTGCTCTGCCAGTTAGGAGAGCCGTGGGACGCGATGCGCGTGGACTATGCCGTGCGCCAGCACGAAGAATGGTACAAAGGCGACGGACTGTATGGCGACGGACCGCAGTTCCACTGGGATTACTACAACAGCTTTGTGATTCAACCGATGCTGCTCGCCGTGGTGGAGACCGTATCGAAACGATCCAAGACCTGGGATTCCTTTTATCCGGCGATCGTCGCCCGCGCCAAGCGCTATGCGGCCATTCAGGAGCGCTTAATTGCGCCGGACGCGAGTTTTCCAGCAATCGGCCGTTCGCTTGCGTATCGTTTCGGTGCATTTCATTTGCTGGCGACCATGGCGCTGCGGCACGAGCTGCCGGATAATATTTCGCCGGCGCAGGTTCGCAGCGCTCTCACAGCCGTCGTCCGTCGCATGATCGAGGCTCCGGGAACATTCGATGACCATGGCTGGCTGACCGTAGGATTCTGCGGCCACCAACCATCCGTTGGAGAAAGATACATTTCTACCGGCAGCACCTATCTCTGTTCCGCCGCGCTACTTCCACTCGGTCTTCCGGCCAGCGATCCGTTCTGGAGCAGCCCGGCCCAGCCTTGGACAGCCAAGAAAATCTGGAACGGCGAGAACGTTCCGATCGACCACGCGCTTTAGGCCAAGTTCGTCACATTGAATGCTCACGACCGCTCCCTCTGGTCACGGCTCTGAAAGCTATTGAAAAACACCGGAGCTCTTTCTGAGCCATGACCGAAGGGAGTGGTTGTGACGAACTTTCGTTAGAAGCGAATCTTACCGGCGAATTCGAAATCGCGCGGATTTCCGGCGCTGCTGATAGTTCCAAATGCCGCCGCGCCAAAGCTTCCGTTAGGATCGTTGAGTGGAGGCGTATTCGTTACGTTAAAGACCTCGGCCCGGAATTCAAAGTTCATTCGTTCCGAAATGCGAAACGTTTTTGCCAGCATCAGGTCCGCTTGCTGCAAGCCAGGGCCACGCACGGGATCACGCGAACTGTTTCCAATCGTGAACTGCGGCGCGGCGGTGAACGCGGCCGTATTGAACCATCTGGCCGCGCTGCGATTCGCTAATTCGTTGGGGTCACTGATTCGATTGGGGCGCTGCACCGCGTAGCCCAGACTGGCATTCAGATTCGTAGCTTGTGATACTGCGACGGTATCGCCTGATTGCACTCGCAGCAAACCGCCGATACGCCAGCCGGAGATCTTCCACCAGCGCGGGATGTCGTATACCCAGCCGGCGGAGAAAACACGCGGGATGTCGCCGGCGGACAGGTCTTTTTCGAGATGGCGATTGAATGCATCCGCGGCGCCGGTATTATTCAACACGGGACCGGTAAAGATAGTCTGCGAAAAATAGCTGGAAGCATCGTCCATCAGCTTCGAAAATGTATAAGCGAACGAAAACGTCAGCCCGTGAGAAAAACGCTTTTCGAGCTTCGCCTGCGCCGCCTGGTAATTCGAATTGCCGACATTGTTCCGGAACAGAGCGACCGAAGTGAATCGGGGGAATGCACGCAGCAATTGTTGCTGCGCAATGGTTGGGCTGCCCAGCGAAGAGGACGCCGGAATCTGTCCGAAGTAAGGATTCGCGACTCTGGTTAGCAGCGCGGGACCCATTGAAAGATATTGCGCCGGCAACTGATTCAGATTTTCCTCCGGCAACCCCAACCGCGTGTTCTTCGACCCTACGTACGCAATTTCGAAATTCCAATCGTTCAGGAATGTTTTTTCAATGGTGAAGTTCCATTGCTGCGAATAGCCGGAGCCGTTATCCCGCTGTGTGCCGAACACACCTTGACCGAGTCCTGAATTCGGATTGGGCGGCGTTACCTCGATCGGAGTCCCGTTCGCCAGCGTGAATGCAGCATTGATATTGTCTTGCGACTGAACGCCTATCGTTTGGACAAACGGGAATTGCGGGAGTGTAAATGGCGTTGTGATACCCGTCTGTTCGAACCAGACCATTCCATAACCGGCGCGGATCACGCTCGAATTTCCGATCCGGTAGGCCAAGCCGGCGCGAGGACCAAAATCGCAGCATTCCAGATTGCGAGCGGTGTGAGGGAAATCCAGAACTTGGGTATTCAGGTTGAAAACCGCGCCCTGATGGTTTACTTCCGTCGACGGAAAGTTCAGTGTGTACCGAGTTCCAAAATTCAGAGATAAGCGATTGGATGCTTTCCATTCGTCGCCGACAACAAATTCCGCAATGTGCGCCCGCTCCTGTAATAGTTGCTTCTGGACATCCAGCGTAAACGCATTGACCTGACCGAGCAGCAGGGAAGCGATCGCGTTACCGCTGTTGGCTACGCCAGCCTTGTTTGTGCCTGTCGTATTGAAGGTATACGCACCGGCGGGATTCGCCGGCTGTAAAACATTTAGCGATTCACGGCGAATATCGGTTCCGAATTTTATTGTGTGACTTCCGCGAATGATCGAGAACGTATCCAGATATTCGGTGACCGACGTGGCAAACCGCGAGTTCGCTCCCGCGGGTGCGCCAATTTGTTGAAAGCCCGCGACGGTGAACGTGGGCAGCACGGAAGAAAAAGAATTCGCCGGAATTCCAGGCACCTGAATATCGCCATTTGCGAGCGAATTTCCGTTCGAACTTCTTCGCGTGTAGCCAAAACGCGCCTGATTGAGCATCGTGGGGGAGAGCGTCCATTCGTAATCGCCCACCATCTGCTGTCCGCGTGTGAGGGTATGGCTGATGAGCCCTGAAGTAATACTCCCGCTACCATCGGGCAGCGGAGTCACTGGCGTGTCATCGTCGCGCACGAAGGAGTAGCGGCCAAACACCCGATGTTTCGCTCCAAAATAGTGGTCGATTCGGGTATCGAACTGGTCTTGGCTATCCGGCTCAACGCCGGTTCGCGTGTAATTGTTGGCGCCCGGCAAGTTCGGCTTCGGATAGTGAGCCAAAACCTGCGCGCCTATCGAATCGAAGCGTGTTGCCGGAATCGTGTTGTTGACAAACTGTGTTCGATTGGAAGTCGCCGGATCGTAAATCGGTGTGCTAAATGTGCCTTGCCGTTGGAGCAATGTGGGCACGGTGCTTTGGCGAGTTACGCCCGTACGCAGCCGCGTACCCTGCCAATCGAGGAAAAAGAATGTCTTGTCTTTTTGAATCGGACCACCCAAGGTGAATCCGTATTGATTACGGCGGAACTCCGGTTTACGCCCCGGCTGGGCGAAGTAGTTGCGCCCATTCAAAGCTTCATTTCGAAAGAATTCGAAGATGTCTCCATGGAACTCGTTCGTTCCGGATTTCATATTGACGATTACCGTACCGCCGTTAGACCGCCCGTACTCTGGAGAATACGCATTAAGATTCAACCGGAATTCTTCAATGCCATCGATGATGGGATAGAAAACAACCTGGCCGGGCTCGGGCTGTAGGGCGCTAATGCCATCAAAAATATATTCGTTCGTGCGTGGGCGACTACCATTGATTCGTGCGAGCAGCGATCCTGCGCCCGGCAATGCCACTCCCGGAGAAAGCGTCAGCAGCGGAATGAAATTTCTGCCGTCGAGGGGAAGAGTGGTTATCTTGGTCCGATCCACATGGAAGCTCAATTCGCCGGTGGCGGTTTGCAACAGCGGTGCGGACGCGGTCACCTCGACGGTTTGGGCCGGCTGTCCCACTTCGAGCCGGACGTTCTGTATGGTGCGATCTTCAATACGCAAGATAATGCCCGATTGCCGGTAGGTTTTGAACCCGGGCTGCTTCACCGTCAGGACATACTCGCCGGGACGCAAACCCAAGAGCCGATATTGGCCGCTCCCATTCGTGGTGGATGAAAACGAGGCTCGGGTCGACTGCTCCTCTGCCTGCACCTGCGCGCCAGAAACCGGCAATCCCGACGGATCGTCCACCGAGCCCGATAGTGTCGCCTTGCCGGCCTGGCCGAAGCAAGCCGATACAGCGATGGAAAGCATAATGAATAAAGAGCGCAAAGCCGGCATGTCTCGTAAAAACGACCAGTGTAACGCAAACAAGACGATCAACCATTTGGCAACTCTTCGGCAGCGCAGCCATCTATCGGCGGCGGAACTCGCCGGACGAGTGGGCGTCAGCCGGCAAACGATTCACGCTATCGAGGCCGGAACATACGTTCCCAACACGCTAGTGGCGCTCAAACTCGCGCACGCGCTGGGTGTGACGGTAGAAGACATTTTCACTTTCACGGAGGAGGCTCCACGTCCGGAAGGGCAGTCAGAGCGAGTCATTCTGTTGCCGGGCTCGGGCCCGGTCTACCCCGGCCAGCACGTGCAGCTTTGCCAAGTAGATGGAAAGACGATTGCGGCGGCAACAACTGCTGTTCCCTGGCACATTCCTTCGAGTGACGGGGTGTTACTCAATAAAACGAAGGCTCGTGTTGTTGAAGATGCGAGCGCCTTTCAGAAACGCATCCTCATTGCCGGATGCGATCCCGCCATGCCGGTGCTGGCGCGCTATTTGCAATCTGCCGGAATAGAAGCCGTTCTCGCACATCGGAATAGCTCGGAAGCGCTCACGCTTCTGAAGCAAGGCTGCGTTCACGTCGCCGGCACACATCTGCGGGACGCAGCTAGCGGTGAATCGAATACCTTGCAAATTGCCAAACTGTTTCACGGCAGTTCCGTGACTGTCATTTCGCTGGCTATCTGGGAGCAAGGTCTGATCGTCGCGCGTGGCAATCCGAAACGCATACGGGGCATCCACGACTTGGCGCGTCCGAACATCACATTTGTAAATCGCGAAAAAGGAGCGGGCAGCCGCGTTCTACTGGATTCTTCTCTTGTAGCGGCTGGAATTGCTGCCCGCAAAGTGCACGGTTACGAGAGTATTGCGCCCGGACATATTGCCGCCGCCGCAGAGGTCCGCTCCGGAAAGGCCGACTGCTGCATCGCTCCACGCGCGGCCGCGTCCGTTTTTGGCCTGGATTTCATCCCCCTGGTCACCGAGCGCTATGACCTGGCGCTGTACCGAAGGCATTTGAGCCTGCACGCCGTTCAGGTATTATTAGAGACCTTGAGCCTTGCGCGCTTTCGCCGCGAATTGGAAAGCCTTGGCGGCTATGACATGAAAGTCGCAGGGAAAGTTGTGGTCTAGATGGCCACTGTAGATTGTCTCTAGTGAGGGTCACCGTTGCTAACACGCTCTCCGTGGCATTGGTTTCTTCTGCTCGCATTCGCCGTTTACTGCAGTGGTCAGCCGGCCGCCAATTTCCCTCATTGCCGCGCAACGCAAATCGAAATAAGAGTCGCCAATGCTGGTGTGGGAATGTCCCATTGGGCGGAAGGCCTTGAATTTCGTAACGTCTCTGCTGATGCCTGTTTTCTGCGCGGCGTTCCAAAACTTGTTTTCCTGGACGACAACGGCCGCAGTCTACCGGTTCCCATTTGTCCTAACTGCAACGACTATCTTTTCCCCTCGCGGATCGAGACAACAGTCGTTCTGAGACCGCGAGATAGCGCTCACGTTTTGGTAGGATCTTCCACTGCCTACGATCCGAAATTCTGCAGCCGCGCCAGCGCAATGCATATTTTCCTGCCCGGTGAGTCGCATCCGCTTATAGCAAACGAGCATGAACTCTACTACTGCGTGAAAATCGACATCTCGGGATTTCTGCCCGGAACGATCGGAGACGACGCACGCCGGAATAGTCAAATGCAGCCTCCGCCCGTCTCGATCTGGGGACCCGCGACGCAAGGACTTCAAGTGTCGCGCATGCCTTTTTCACATTGGCAGCGCTTGGGCACTCTCGGATTTCATCTGGCTTTGCGCGGCCGCGGCGCGTCCAGTATTTCTGCGCGCCATTGCCGGTCTGCTACTTTGCGCATGTGGCAAGCCGGGAAAATTGTGCAATCCGTCACCTCCTCCAATCGTCTGGTGTGCGCGGAACCAGCGCAGCCGCCTGGCACGGATATAACCACTCAGGAGTTTGGCATGGCAGTGAACCGTGCTGGGACCTTCGAATTCGATATCGTAGAGACGCTGGATGGCGGCGATCCGCTCACGTTGACATCCAACCGAACCTCGGTCGTG
>JAICIH010000357.1 GCA_025924475.1 Bryobacteraceae bacterium | reverse complement strand
GATGGCTTGCCGCAATTCCGGAATTCCCGCGCCGGTGAGCGCGGAAACTGGGAGCAGATCGGCAATATTGGTGAGCCGCCGTTCGAGATCGCCTTTATTGCCGGCTAGCAGCGGCTGGCGATCGGCGAGCTTCTCGATCAGTTCGCGATCTTCCGCGGTCAACGGAGTCGAGAGATCGAGCACGAGCAGCGTCAGGTCGGCGTCGGCCATCGCCTGATAGCTGCGTTCGATGCCCAGCGTCTCGATGACGTCTTTTCCTTGGCGAAGGCCGGCGGTATCGACCAGCTTGACGGGAATTCCTTCGATGGAAGTCGCTTCGGAAACGGTGTCGCGCGTGGTGCCCGCGATCTCGGTCACAATGGCGCGATCCTGTTCGAGGAGGCGATTGAACAGGCTGCTCTTGCCGACGTTCGGACGTCCGGCTATAGCGAGCGTAAATCCTTGATGCACGAGTTTTCCGGCATCGAAGGTCGCGACGAGAGCGCGAACCGCTCGTTCGATGGGTTCCAGGCGCGCCAAAATTTCGGCGGGAGTTGCGACGGTGACATCGTCCTCAGCGAAATCGATTCCCGCTTCGAGCAGGGCGATCAGCTCTAAAAGCTGTTCCTTGATCGGGCGGATGCGGCGCGAGAGTGAACCATCGATTTGCTGCGCGGCGACGCGCGCTTGATACAGCGTGGTGGCGTCGATCAAGTCGCGCACGGCTTCGGCTTGCGGAAGATCGATGCGCCCGTTGAGGTAGGCGCGTAGAGTGAATTCACCCGGCTCGGCAAGACGCGCGCCGTTTTCGACCGTGCGCTCGACGCACAGACGCAGAACGACGGGCGAGCCGTGACAGGAGATTTCTATTACATCCTCGGCGGTGTAGGAACGAGGACTTTCAAAAAACGTTACGACGGCCTGGTCGACTACCGCGCCCGCGGCGTCGGTCAATTCGGTAAGCGCGCTCGTCCAGGAACGCCAATGCGGCTGGCCATGGAAGCGCAGAATGCGTTCCGCGATCTCGCGGCTGCGGGCGCCGGAGAGCCGGACAACACCAAGGCCGCCGCGTGCCAAAGGAGTGGAGATGGCGACAATCGTGTCGCGCAGATTCATTCTTTGACTGGCCGATTGCCAATCGGCCGCAGGTTACCAACCTGCCCCACAAAATATGCTGACAAACTCACTAGCGCGGACGGCGCGGGCCGCGGCCTTCGCCGCGAGGCGGCCGATTTCCGCCGCGCGAATGCCCGCCGTGAGGCCGGTCATTGCCGCGGCGTCCTTCGCGATCCCGCGAGCCGCCGCGATCGCCATAATGCGGGCGAGGCGGCATGGGCGGAGCGGGCGGCGTCGGCATATCTGACGGAACAATGACTACAGCCCGACCCGGACCTACGCCAACGCTTTCGCTGCGCAGCTCCGTTTCATTCCGCAGCGCGAGATGAATGACGCGCCGCTCGCGGCTGCTCATGGGATTGAAGTGGAACGGCACATGTGTGCTCTTGACCTTTTCCGCCGCCGCCAGAGCGCTCATGCGCAATTCTTCGACGCGCAGCAGACGGTAATCGTTGGCATCGAAAGAAATCAGGGAGTGGTCTTCGGCAGGCAGGCGAAGCGCTTCCATAGAAAGATGCTCGAGAGCCAACAGCAGCTCGCCGCGATTGGCGAGCAAGAGCTCTACATCTTCTCCCGCGAAGTTAACCGTGACATCCGGGTTCTCAACTTCCGGATGCGGATTTTCGGAGGTGCGCAGATCGTAGGTGAGCGCCAAGCCAGCGCGACTGAGCAGCGGGTTCAGAAATTGATCGAGCCGGGGCCGCAGTGAATCGACCGTATATTTCATGCAGATTTACTCTTGACAGTTCCTTTAACGGGCGATTTTGGCGGAGCGCCTTTGTTAGCGGGGGCCACGCTGAGCGCAGAAGAAGGCGGCGTTGGCATGAACCTATTGATAATGAGCTGAAACGCGATCCCCACCAGGTTTCCGGTTAAATAATATAGTACAAGTCCGGCGGACAAGTAGTAGAACATGAAGCCGAACAGCAGGGGCATGAACATCATCATGCGCTGCTGGTTCGGGTCCACGCCGGCGGCCGGCGTCAACTTCTGGGAATAGAACTGCGTGACCACCAGGATGATCGGCAGCAGGTGAATCGGAAGCGATTCGGCCGCCGAGAGATCCTTCACCCAGAGCCAAGGCGCGTGCCGCAATTCGATGGCGATACTCAGAACCTGATAGAAGGCGTAAAGAAACGGAAGCTGGATGAGCATCGGCAGGCAACCGCCCACCGGGTTCACACCTTCCTTCTTATAGAGCGCCATGACCTCCTGGTTTTGCTCGGCCTTGCGGGGGTCGCGGAGGCTGATGTTTTTATATTTGGCGTTGATCGCTTGAATCTGCGGCTGCAGTTTTTGCATTCTGCGAGCTGACTTCAGGCTCGAGATGCGCAGCGGGAAGAGAGCGATATTGATGATCAGGGTGACGACAACGATGGCCCAGCCGTAATTGCCGGTCCAGTGATCGCGGGTCCAATTCAGCCACAGAAACAAAGGTTTCGCGATGATGCCGAAGAAACCCCAATTGATGATTGTGCTGAGTTTCGGGTTCACCTGCCGCAGGATGTCGATGTCTTTGGGACCGACGAATAAGGACAGATCGTTTTGCGCGCCGCTGCCGACGCCTACACCGGCGTAGGCGGACGGTTTCTCTTCGTGGGGGAGTGTGACGTTGTCGGAATAGGTCCGGACTTCCAGCGAATTGCCGTCGGCCGGGAGCGCGACTGCCGCGAAGAAATTGTCCTCGATTCCGCCGAACGTGAAATTTCCTGAGTCGGTGAACGGGCCATTCTTGGCATCTTTGGCGGACTTGGTAATCAGCTTACTGGCGCCCGCATCGTAGTGAACGGTGTGGACGGCGGCGGAAGCCGAATGCACGGTCTGGTCACCGAAACCGCCTCGCCAGGAGAGCAGATGGGGGATTGGCGTGCTGCCTTGGAGAACCTCGGATTTTACGGTGGACAGATAGCTATCGCGCGAGAACACGAATGACTTGCGGATGGTGGCGGAACCATCGGAGTATTCGTACTCGATACCTTTTTCATCGGGCAGAACCTTCGCTTGATACAGAACCGTATTTGGATCGAAGCGCGGCTTCTGGCCGGTAAAGTCGATGGAAAACGGCGCGGGGATGTTTTTGTCGGCGGTGTTGATCAGCTCGAGCGGCTTGCCCGCATCGTCCTGGAATTTCTTGAGGACCCAGCTTTTGACGATCGCACCCCGATTGCTGAAGACCACGCGATAGAGATCGGTGTCGATGGTGTTCAGGGCCTCGGCATCGGCATGGATTTGCGCGCCGCCGGGGGCAGGTGCGACATTCTCGGTGGGCGGAGGCGCGGCCGGTTTCTTGACTACTGCCGCCGGCGGTTCTTTGCTCGTTGGTGTGACAGGCTTGGGGCCGGGCGCCGGTTTAAAGAGGTACTGCGACACGAGCAGTACGAGCATCATCAGCGCGAGCGCCAGCGGCAGGCGCTTTTGGAGAGAAGGTGGTTCCGGCGGAGCGCTGGGGTTATTGGGCATAGGGAGATCTCGATCTGATGGCTATGGGCGGGTTGACAACCCGCCGCAGGTTAACAACCTGCCCCACAAAATGATTTTCTGGACTCACTGGTCTCATATGACTAGCGGACCGGGTCGTAGCCGCCCTCGTGAAACGGATGACAGCGGCCTAGCCGTTTCAGGCCAAGCCAAACGCCGCGCAGCACACCGTAGTGCTCGACCGCATCGAGCATGTATTCCGAGCAAGTCGGCCGGTAACGGCAAGCCGAGGGGAGAAGGGGCGATACAAACATCTTGTAGCCTTTGAGGGCCGCGATCACGATTATCTGCATCGCGCCAAGACCTTTCCGACCTCACGGCATAAATCTTCAAAAGGCGCGTCGAGCACGCTGCGGCGCGGGTTAAAGACAATCGCCCAACCGGCCGCGGCGGCGTCCAACTGCCGGCGAACCGCTTCCCGCATCCGCCGTTTCAAACGATTCCGATCGACCGCTTTGCCGAGCGCGCGGGGTACGGTGAAGCCAAAGCGCGCAAGCGCCGCTTCGTCTTCGAGATGCAAACAGAAGGCGGCAAAATAGCGGCTTGTCATGCGGACACCATCACGATACGCATTGCGAAATTCGGCGGATCGAAGAACCCGGCTTGGTTTGGGAAGCGCCAGCGGTTCCGAGCCCGAGCCTACTTCGCCGCGCGTACGCGGCGCTCATCGCTGACCGTCAATTTGTGGCGGCCTTTGGCACGGCGGCGCGAGAGCACCTCGCGACCATCGGCGGTTTTCATGCGCTCGCGAAAGCCGTGGGTCTTAGCGCGCTTTCGGTTGTTCGGCTGAAAAGTACGTTTGGGCATGGCAATCCTTATTTAGGTGGTTCAAAGCAAGTGGAAACGTATCGGGCCAGAACGTGGCAAAAGACGCGCTGTTACTAGTCCACTAGATCTAAGCTTTCAGTATATCGCTGCCGGAAAACGTGTCCAAATAGCGGCCCGAAATCATACGGGTACCGAAGGCCGCTAGTACTAAGAAGCGATTTCAATACGCCCAGAAAAGGGCATCTATCCCTATATACCGGGCGGATAATAGAGGCCCATACGAGGTACAAACATGCAGCTACGCTCGCTTTCAAAAATTGCTCTTCTCCTTCCACTCCAATCGCTTATCATTCTCGCGTCGCCATTTGCGCAGACCAACCTGGTTTCTAATGTGCCGGGCCTGGCAACTTTTACGGACCCGAATCTCAAGAATCCATGGGGGATGGCTTTCAGCGGCGCCAGTCCCATCTGGGTAGCGGATAACGACACCAGCAAGGCTACGGTATACAACGGCGCCGGTGTTCCGAATCCGTCGTTTATTAATGGCGTGGGGGTAGCCGGCTTTCCTACCGGCGCGGTATTCAACTCGGCCGGGACCGGCAACTTTCCGTCTCCGGCGAACGGCGTGGCATCGAATTTCATTTTTGCCACGTTGGCGGGCTCGATCGTCGCCTGGAATGGCAGCAATGGAGCGACGGCGTCGATCGTCGCCAGTACGCCTAACGCCGTTTATACCGGCTTGGCCATAGGAAATAACGGCAGCGGTAATTTCCTGTATGCCGCTAATTTCGCCAGCGGCCATATCGATGTCTTTAACTCGAGCTTCGGGGCGGCCACGGTCTCGGGTTCTTTTACGGATCCGAATCTACCGGCGGGTTATGCACCGTACAACGTTCAGAACCTCGGCGGAAAGCTCTACGTTCAGTATGCGCAACCCGACCCCGTGACGCATGAGTCGATGGAGGGCGCCGGATTGGGAATTGTGGACGTATTCGACACCAACGGAAATCTGTTACAGCGCCTGGTATCGAACGGAGGAGCTCTGAACGCGCCGTGGGGAATTGCCGTTGCGCCTGCCGGATTCGGTGAGTTCGGCGGCGACGTATTGGTCGGCAATTTTGGAGACGGCAAGATCAACGCGTTCGATCCCGGCAATGGCAACTGGCTGGGAGTGCTCACCGATTCGTCCGGCAATCCGATTGTTAACGATGGCTTGTGGGCTATCGCTTTTGGCAACAGTTCGGCCAATCCGAATGCGCTTTATTTCAATGCAGGTATCAATGATGAAGCCGATGGCCTGTTTGGAGAAATTCAGGCTGTTCCCGAACCTGCGGCAATGGCACTTGTTGCGCTGGGCTTTTTGGGTTTCGCTGGAATTGTCCGGCGGCGTAGAAGCGTTTAGCTCTCAGCTAGCTATTAGCTCTTGGCTATTGGCTGTTAGCTTCAGGCTGCATTGGGCAGTCGGCGCCGGGAATCGGAGGCCAGATCGCTCGCGCGGAGCTGGATTTCCGCAATTGAAAATTCGAAGCCAAATTGAGCCGGGTTGAATTCGGCTTGCGGATTTTCGGTCGTGAAGCGGACATATTGGCGGACGGCGGCGTCGAGGCGGGCGTCGGTTTGTTGCCGGCGCTTTTCCTGTAATTCACGTAAGGCGGCGGTGTCTTTCTCGCGCTGGCGGCGTAGACGGCTTTCCTGAATGCTCAAATTGTTGAGCTGGCGCTGGTAGGCCAAGAAGACCTGGGCTTCGATCAGATGCTTGCGGACGGCTTC
>JAICIH010000356.1 GCA_025924475.1 Bryobacteraceae bacterium | reverse complement strand
GGCACTCTGCATGCACCGCCCGTACCGCCGCATGCAGCTGATCGATCCGAACTACAATCCCAATCGTCAACTCGCTCGAACCTTGCGCAATCGCAATAATATTGATCTTTTCGCGAGAGATCGCCGTGAACACACGCCCAGCGAGTCCGGGCGTTCCTCGCATGCCTTCACCAACCACCGCTAATAAACCGACGCTCTCGTCCACTTCGATCGGCTTCAAATATCCATGCGCTAATTCGATCGACAGATTCGATTCGAGCGCATCGAGCGCCGCCGCCACATCCTGTTTCCGGATCAAGAAACAGAACGTCTGCCGGTAACTCGAGCTGGTGATCACCAGAATCTCGACATTCGCCAGCGCCAACGCATCGAGCGCGCGCGCCATCAGCCGCGTTCCGCTCAAAACCGCATTGGCGGGCTCCATTGAAACCAGCGCTACATCCGCCATCGACGTGACGGCGCGCGCACCCTTCGGCTCATCGAAACTCGAAACGATTTTCGTGCCCGGCTTGTGCATCGCAAAGCTGTTCTTGCTCCACACGGGAATCTGCTTTTCCACGAGCGGCGCGAGCGTGCGGGGATGCAGAACCTTCGCGCCGTTGTAGGCGAGTTCGGCTGCTTCCGCATAGGTCACTTCATCGAGCACCGCGACATCCTGCACAATGCGCGGATCCGCCGTCATAATGCCGTCCACGTCCGTCCAGATCCAAAGCTCCTGCGCGTCTAATGCCGCCGCTACAATGGAAGCCGAAAAATCGGAGCCGCCGCGCCCGAGCGTGGTCGGCCGGCCATCCGCGGTCGCGCCGTTGAAACCGGTGACGATGGGAACAATCCCTTGCGCGATCAGCGGCAACAGACGCTCCGTGCAGCGCGTTTTCGTCGCGCTCATCTGCGGCGAGGCATTGCCGAAAACCGCATCCGTCACGATGACGTCGCTCCCGCTGACCGCCTCCGCGGGAATGCCGGCCGTCCGAAGATGGCAAGCGAAAATAGCCGCCGAAAGCCGTTCCCCAATTGCAATCGCTTCATCCACCGACCGCGGCGGCCGCTCTCCCAGCATCAAAATGCCATTGGCGATGCGCTGAAATTCATTCACCAGCGAACTGACCTCGGCGGATGCGTCGGCACCCAGCCCCTCACAGGTCTCCCGATGCCGCCGCGCCAACGCATCCACGGTCGATTCAACCGCCGTCCGGTCGCCAACCTCCGCATGTCGAAGCGTTTCGAGCAGCAAATCCGTAACTTTCGACATAGCGGAAACCACCACCGCCAGCGGACGCTTCTTATGCTGCTCCGAAATGATCCCGGCGGCGACTCGCAGCCGGTCGGCGCTGCCCATGCTGGTGCCGCCGAATTTCATCACTAACAGATCTGTCATGCCCTTGCGAAACGAACCCAAAATGTGTAAATATTCATTCTAGTGAATAAAAATTCACTGAAGGACTAATCAGTGGCCGCGTACGTACAACAGCCAGCATCCCACGCTCACGCCGCCAATTTACGGCACGACACCGATTTTTCGACCGAACAGCTCGCTGCGGTACTCGAACTGAGCCAGCAGGTGAAGCAGTCGCGCCAGCGTTACGCCGGCTCTCTGAAAGGGCGCTACCTGAGCCTGTTGTTCGAAAAGCCGTCGCTGCGGACGCGGCTGACCTTCGAACTCGCGATTAAACAGCTCGGCGGGGATTGCGTTACGCAAGTGGGCCGCATAGCTGACCGCGAGCCGCTGAAAGATGTCGCGCGCAATCTGGCCCGCTGGACGGATGC
This sequence comes from Bryobacteraceae bacterium, assembly GCA_025924475.1. Classification (GTDB taxonomy): domain Bacteria; phylum Acidobacteriota; class Terriglobia; order Bryobacterales; family Bryobacteraceae; genus Bog-105. Next base: position 4,363 of record JAICIH010000356.1, on the reverse strand, counting down.
CATCGTGGCGCGTACGTTTGCGCAAGAAACCATTGAAGAGCTGGCGCATTGGTCCGGGCTTCCGGTGGTGAACGCGCTGAGCGATCTGTATCATCCCTGTCAGGCGTTGGCCGACATGCTGACGCTGAAGGAACACTACGGCAAGCTGCGCGGCCTGAAGCTGGCCTATGTCGGCGACGGAAACAACGTCGCGCATTCGCTGCTGCTGTGCGCGGCGCGCCTGGGCATTCACACGTCGATTGCCACGCCTGCCGGCTACGGTCCGAAGGAGCGGATAGTCGAACAAGCGAAGGAGCTCGCGCGGGTATCGGGCGCGGAAATTGAAACTTTGCACGATCCCGTGCAAGCGGTGAAACTGGCCAATGCGGTGTACACGGACGTCTGGGCCAGCATGGGCCAGGAAGCCGAAGCGGAGGAACGGAAGAAGCGTTTCGCGCCTTACCAGGTGAATGCGTCTCTACTCGCCGCGGCGCGGAAGGACGCGGTGTTCATGCATTGCCTGCCCGCCAAACGCGGTCTCGAAGTAACCGACGAGATCATGGAATCCCCGCAATGCGTCGCCTTTGACCAGGCGGAAAACCGCTTGCACGTGCAGAAAGCAGTCTTACTCATGCTGCTGGAATAGCAGCTCAGGAAATGAACAAAATCAAAGCAAAAAAAGTGGCGCTGGCTTACTCCGGCGGTCTGGATACGTCCATCATCATTCCGTGGCTCAAAGAGCACTATAACTGCGAAGTGGTCGCCGTTTGCGGCGACATCGGGCAGGGCGGCGAAGAACTGGATGGATTAAAAGAAAAAGCCCTCAAGACCGGAGCTTCCGAAGTGTATGTCGAAGACATGCGCGAGGAGTTCGTCACGGACTACCTCTGGAAGCTGGTCCGTTCCGGCGCGGTGTACGAAAACAAGTATCTGCTGGGCACTTCGATTGCACGGCCGCTGTTGGCGAAACGGCAGGCGGAGGTAGCATTGAAAACCGGTTGCGATGCGCTCGCGCACGGCTGCACCGGCAAAGGCAATGACCAGGTTCGGTTTGAACTCACGTATAAGGCCATCGCGCCACACTTGAATGTCATCGCTCCGTGGCGCGAGTGGGATATCGTATCGCGCGAAGACGCTATCGAATACGCTGCCGCGCACAAGGTGCCGATTGCGCAATCGACCACCAAGATTTACAGCCGCGACCGCAACATCTGGCACATTTCGCATGAGGGCGGGGAATTGGAAGATCCCGCCAATGCCGCTCCTGAGCACATCTGGATGCTGACCAAGAGCCCGGCGGACGCTCCGTCGAAACCTGCTGAAGTAACCGTCGGTTTCAAGAACGGTGCGCCCGTTTCGCTCAACGGCCAGCACAAACTAACTGGCGTTGCGCTGCTGGAAGAACTGAATAAACTCGGCGGTGAGCATGGAATCGGCCGGATCGATCTGGTCGAAAACCGCTTCGTCGGCATGAAGTCGCGCGGCTGTTATGAGACGCCGGGCGGCACGATTCTCGTGGCGGCGGCCCGTGAGCTGGAAGCGCTGACGCTCGATCGGACCACACTCCACTACAAGCAGAAACTCGCGCTCGATTACGCCGAGATGGTCTACAACGGGCTCTGGTTTACGCCGTTGCGCGAATCGCTCGATGCGTTTTTTGCGAAAGTGACCGAGCCGGTCACGGGCGAAATCACCATGCGCCTGTACAAGGGTACTCTCGAGCCGGTTAGCCGCAAAAGCCCGAATTCGCTCTATAGCCTCGATATCGCAAGCTTCACAATGGGCGCCAGTTACGACCAAAAAGACGCGTTAGGCTTCATCAACTTGATCGGGCTGCCGATCAAGGTTCGTGCCTCGCAGCAGAAATAGCGCCAATGAAGCTTTGGGGCGGCAGATTCGAAACGGGACCTTCGGAAATATTCGAACGGTTTTCCGGATCGCTCGATTTTGACCGGAAATTAGTCTTTGCCGACATCGAAGGCTCGCGCGCTTTTGCGAACGCCTTGGCGCGCGCCGGGATTGTGAGCGCCGCCGAGCGTGACCGCCTGCTGCAGGCCTTTGACGAGATAGGGCGCGAAGCTCGTGACGCGCATTATTTCGATGGCGCCACTGATGAAGATGTCCACACCTTCGTTATCCGCAAGCTCGGGGAGAAGGCCGGCACGCTCGCCGGTAAAATCCACACCGGCCGCAGCCGTAACGAGCAGGTCTCGCTCGATACTCGCCTCTATTTGCGCACCGCGGCCGATGCGCTATTGCGCGGGCTCACGGAGCTGATGAGCGCGCTCCTCGATTTGGCAGGAAAATATCCCGACGCCGTAATCCCCGGTTACACCCATTTGCGACGCGCACAGGCGGTCCTCTGGCCGCACTATCTGCTCGCCTATTTCGAGATGTTCTCCCGGGATTTCGAGCGCGTCGAGCAGGCCCGCGCCCGCGCCAATGTGCTGCCGCTCGGCTCCGGCGCGCTCGCCGGCAGCGGTTTTCCGTTCGACCGCCATGCCATCGCCAAGGACCTAAAATTTCCGGCGATCACGCGTAACAGCATGGATGTTTCCGGCGATCGCGATTTTGCGCTCGATTTTCTATATTCTTCGAGCCTCGTCATGCTGCACCTCAGTAGGCTTTCCGAAGACTGGATTCTGTATTCGAGCGAAGAGTTCGAGTGGATGTCCCTGGGCGACGGCGTCACCAGCGGATCGAGCCTGATGCCGCAGAAGAAGAACCCGGATTCGCTGGAATTGATTCGCGGTAAAACGGGCCGCGTCTTTGGCGCGCTTACCTCGCTCTTCGTCACCATGAAAGGTCTTCCCATGACATACAACCGCGACATGCAGGAAGACAAAGAACCGTTGTTCGAAGCCTTCGAGCAAACATTGAGCTCGCTCTCGATGGCCACCGTGGTCGCTCAATCCGTGACCCTGCATCCGGCGAAACCGGCCGCGGCGGCGGAGGACAGTTGGGTCGTCGCCACAGATTTGGCTGAAGAACTGGCGCGCAGCGGAACCGCTTTTCACCGCGCCCATCAGATCGTCGGCCAGCTCGTGCTGGAAAGTGTCAAGAGCGGTAAAAAGCCATCCCAATGGACCGGCGCCGAACTTGCCGCCTTCGCTCCCGAATTCAAGCCGGAAATGGCTCGTTTGCTCAATCCGGTAGAAGGCATGAAAAGCCGCGCTCTCGAAGGCGGCACCGCCCCGGCCGCAGTGGCGCGCGCCTTGGACGAAGCGCGCACACGTCTAAAAGCCCTCGTATGAACAAGAGCTTTCGCCAGGGCCAGATCCTCCAGATTGTCCGTAGCAAGGAGATCTATACGCAAGAGGAACTGGCGCGTGAGCTAGGCGAACGCGGTGTCCAAACCACCCAGGTCACTCTATCGCGCGATATGCGCGAAATCGGCCTGGTCAAAACAGCCGATGGCTATCGCCAACTAGCCGCCGAAAAGAGCGGCCCCGAACTGGCCAGCGTAGTGGACGACTTTCTGCAGGACATCCGCGTCGCGCAGAACCTGGTGGTGCTCAGGACTTCACCGGGCAACGCCAACTCGCTTGCCATCGCCATCGATCGGGAAGAGCTGGAAGAAGTGGTGGGAACCGTCGCTGGCGACGATACCGTACTCGTGGTCACATCCGACAACGAAGCCGCCGCGAAGTTCCACCAAAAAATACTCGCGTTTATATCCGACTAAACAACCGCCAAGTTAATGTGGCGTACGCACTTTTGCACACCGTCAGCGCCCTTGACTGTTTTAATTCCACAAGGGTTGTTAACCCGCCTCCGCGGAGCTTAAAAGAACAAGGAGCCTGAAGCGCGAAGCTCCCCTCCCCTTCAGGCTCATTCTTCGATTAGAAAATGCTGTACGGAGACGCGATACTTCCATTTGCATTAACATGAGTCAATCACGATGTCAGCTTTGAGCGAAGAGCCTCCCTCACCTGAGCATTCGTCTGAGGAGCCGTTCCTGGAAACTCCGGAAGACGAACCAGATCCCATTCCACCTCTCAATTCCGAGGTCTCTTCGAAACAGTCACCGCAATCTTCGTTCGCGACGCCAGAACAACAGGCAGCAACCAATCAAGGAGCGCCCCAATCGTTCACCCCCGCCACCATTGCCGATACACCGGCCTCGGAAGACGAGCTCGGATTCGCGCCCTACACCGGCGCTCTGGCGCAGTTCCTGCTCAATAGCGATACCAAAGGTCCCTTGACGGTTTCCGTCGAAGGCGAGTGGGGAAGCGGCAAGTCCTCGTTTCTGCTTATTCTCGAAAACGATTTGAAGAAGGGCTCAGCCGAGAAGGTAAAGAGGAACATACCCCACAATGTCCCGGTTATCGCCAAATTCAATCCCTGGCGGCATGATAAAGACGAGGCTCTGTGGGCTGCTTTC
>JAICIH010000355.1 GCA_025924475.1 Bryobacteraceae bacterium | reverse complement strand
CGTGTGTGCCGTCCGAATCGCTTCGTATCGGAATTGCAGTTGTTAAAAGGCGACCCGAAGATGCGGATTCTGGCAAAGCTTGCGACAGCGACAGGCGCCGGTTGGTTCGGAATTCGCACACTGCAGTCTCGCGGAATCCCGGCCGGCATTGCTGCGCGAAAATATCGGATCCAGCAGGTTGCAGAGTGGGGTTCCTGGGCCGACATCCTTTGGGAGCGCTTTCGGAATACTTGCTCTTTCGGCGTTTTGCGGGACTGCCGGACTCTGGCGGAACTCTATCCCGCTTCAGACGCGCGGCTCATCCGGTTTCTTTTGGAACACGGCGGGCGGCCGGTAGGTTGGGCGGCATGCTTCAACAGCCAGATGAACGGGCACCGAATTTTCGGCAATCTTCGCGTCGCCACGATTCTCGATTGCACGGCCGAGCCGGAGCATGCCTTGCCGCTCATCGCGTCGGCAGTCCAGGAACTCCACGCAGCCGGCGCCGATCTGGTCGTCACCAATCAAACGCACCACTCCTGGCGCGAAGCGTTTCACCGCTGTGGGTTTCTGACAAGCAAGTCGAATTACTTATTGGCGATGTCGCCTGTTCTCGCGAAAGACTTAGCACCCGCGCGAGAGTCCATTCACGTGACTCGTGGGGATGGCGACGGGCGGATTCACCTCTAAGTCCGCTTCCGGTAGTACGCCACGCCATCGCGCTCTTCGACGAACACCACCCGATCGCCGATCTCCGCGCGATCTCCCGAAATACGCACCGTGACTCTACTGCCCGAATCCAGCGCCACGATCGCCAACTGATACGGCGCGTCCGCGGCAAACTGCGGCGTAGCCGAATGCACGACCGTTTCCGTATACACAACTCCCTCGCCTGACTCCGCCATTACGCCGCTTCCAAAATCGTAACCACGCATGTGGCGCCGGAGCCGCCAAGATTCTGCGCCAGTCCGACGCGGCGCCGCGCCACCTGCCGCTCGCCCGCCTCGCCGCGGAGTTGCATCATCACGTCGCAAATTTGTCCGACACCGGTGGCGCCCACCGGATGACCCTTCGATTTCAATCCGCCGCTTGTGTTAATCGGAAGCCGCCCCGCAATGGCGCTGCAGCCCGCCTCAGCAAACGGACCGCCCTCGCCTTTTGGAACGAAACCCAAATCCTCGCTGGCGACGATCTCGGCGATCGTGAAGCAATCGTGGACTTCGGCGAATTCGATATCCTGCGGCCCGAGCCCCGCCATCGCATAGGCCCGCTCGCCTGCCGATCGAACCGCCGGAAAGGCCGTGATGCTCGGTTTCTCATCGAGCGCCACGTAATCAGATGTCTGCGCCACGGCTAGCACTCGGGCGAAACGCGACGTATACCGCTTGGCATGCTCCGCCGGAACGATCACCACCGCGGCCGCTCCGTCGCTGATCAAAGAGCAGTCGTAAACCGTCAGAGGTTCGGCAACCGGTTTCCCCGCGAGCGCTTGCTCCAAAGTAATAACCTTTCGCATATGCGCCAGCGGATTCTTCGCTCCATTGGCATGATTTTTTACGGCCACTGAAGCAAGCTGCCGGCGTGTGGTTCCGAATTCGTGCATGTGCCGGCGAGCGATCATCGCAAAAAGCGCGGGGAACGTCGCCCCGGCCCGTCCTTCGCTAGCCATATCGCCCGCGGCCGCCAGAATTTCCGTTACCCGCGGCGTGCCCTGCGAAGTCATCTTTTCGACTCCCGCAGCGACCACCACATCGTAAATGCCGGCCGCTACGCTTTGCCAGGCATGAAAAAACGCCGAACCGCTCGAGGCGCAGGCGTCCTCGATCCGGGTGGAAGGAATGGCCCCGAATCCTGCGGCCATGCCGATATAAGGCGCCAAGTGATTCTGCCCCACAAAAGACGGTCCTGCGAAATTTCCCAGATAGAAGGCTTCGACCGCCGCCGCGCCCATACCAGCGTCTGACAGCGCTCCGGCAATCGCCTCGACAGCCAGAGAACGCAAATCGCCCGGCAGAACGCCGAAGGCCGTTTTGCCGATGCCAATGACGGCGACGGATCTCATATATTCTTAAGATAGCGTCGATGGTCGGTACGCCCTGCACGTTTCAAGCCGCTTTTCGTCCTTCTCTTATAAGGGATTTGCCGCGGAAGCGATGCTGCCACACCTGGAGACCGTTATGAGCGAGCCGGCCCCGCTGGTTTGGCGCACCCACGCGAATTCCGACGCGCATTCCCGGCTTGTGCAGCAGAATCTGCGCCGGATTTTTCTGCTGATCTACCGCATCGTTGGTAACGTCGATGACGCTCAGGACCTTACCCAGGAAACCTTTATTAAGGCGCTGCAGCGCGAAGCTCAGTTAAAGGATCTGGATAAAGCCGCCCATTGGCTCTCGCGCATTGCCGCCAATACCGCGATCGATTTCCTCCGCCGCAACCGGAAATTTGCGTTTGTCGATGTCACGCAACTCGCCGAAACCGCGCAGTCGCCAACCGAAAGCCCCGAACAGACTCTCCTTCGGGGCGAGCGCAAGCTACACCTGGATGGCGGTCTTGCCGTCCTGACCGAGCGCGAGCGCACCGCTCTTCTGCTTCGCGATGTGGAAGACATGCCTGCCGACCAAGTGGCGCTTCAGATGAATTGTTCCATGGCCACCGTCCGCTCCCACATTGCCAACGCGCGCACCAAATTCCGGCGCTACTTGGAAGAAAGGAAGCCGTCATGAAGCGTGCGGCCCATCCCTCTCTCGAAGTTTTGGCTCTGCATTCCGCCGGAGATCTGCCGCTGCTGTCCGGCTGGCGGGTGCGTTATCACGTGGCACGCTGTCACGAATGCGAACGCCAGCTACACCTGTTTCAATCTGCCACGGAAGAGCTAAAGCGGGAAGCGAGCTCCGAAACGCTCACCGGCTTTGAGGCGATCACCGATTGGCCGTCGCTCGAACGGGAGATGCTCGGTAACATCGGCGTCGGCGTGGACGCGGCGCGCTGTATCGATGGGATAGGTAAACGCTCCTCCTGGACCGTGCGTTTTGCCGCGATCGCCGGACTTGTACTGCTGTTTGCCGCCGGTTGGATGACGCACATCCCATCCGACGAGAGCCAACGGCTTTGGGCGACGTTGCGAACCTTTGTAGGCCTCGATCGTCCGGCGCCGGTAGGAACAATCCTGCGCTCCACTCCCGAAGGTATTGCGGTGCGCACGCAAGGTGCAACTCTGACCATTCTTCATCCACGTTCGGCCGTCGTGTCCTTGTCGGGAAATTCAGCGGTCGCGGCTCGCTATATCGACGAGGACACTGGACAGGTGACCATCACCAATGTCTATGGGCAGTAGCGGCGCTATCCGGAGCAGGTTGCTAACCTGCAGCCGATTGTCAATCGGCCTGCTGAGTTTCTTGCTTACTGCTTCCGGAGCCGAAAACGCCGGCCAATGGCTGGGGGTCCAATTTCCTCCTGATTCGCCCGTTCTGTTCGATTCCTTCAACATGGGTCCCTCTACGGTGCGCCCGCGAGGTGTGTCGATGGCGCTCGATCTGCATGCATCGCTGCGCCTGCGGAATATCGGCGATAAACCGATCAGCGGCTTGGCTCTGCGCGTGGAAGCCGAAGACCTGAAACCTTCGGGCAAAGGCTCGGTCATCATGCCCAGTTTGAATGTGCAGCCGGGCGAGGTCTTCACCGTACGCATCGACATGGAGCTGCTCCGGCCCTTTAATGTGCCAAAAAGCAATGCGGCGCTCGTGCAGGTATCGCTCGATTGCGCGCTCTTTGGCGACCTGACGTCCTACGGTCCGGACAAGCTTCGTTCACGCCGCACCTTGCTGGTGTATGAGCTCGAAGCGAAACGCGATCGGCGCTATTTGGCGAAACTGCTCGAGGATGGACGTTTGCCGGAGCTTCGAGAGGAGCTGAACTTCGGGCTGCAGGATCTGAACCCGCAGCAACTTGGTCTCGAGCTGTTGCGCCTGCCGCTCGATTCGGGCGAGGAGAAGCCCGTCAGCGTGAATCCGGTCTCTTTCCGCAGTTCTCCGGTGCGGCCTCTTGGCGGCGCCGCTCAAGTGGCCGGCAACGAAGTACGCGGTCCACGCGTGGAAGTGCAAAACGTTTCGCGCAAAGCGGTGCGCAGTGTAGGTATGGGTTGGATTGTGCGCGATGAACGGGGCAGGGAATTCGTGGCGGGCTCGGCGCCTTCCACTCTCAACCTCGCTCCGGTCGCGAAGGCCAGTATGGTGGAGCCGCGTACCCTGCGCTTCTCGCGCGGCGCCGGCCAGCCAATGATGATTGGCGGGCTCATGGCTTTTGTGAACGATGTGGAGTTCGCCGATGGCCAGCTCTGGATTCCCAGCCGCTCCGATATCGAAGAAGCGACCGACGATCCGGTGCTGCGTCGCGAGTTGGCCAACTCGCCCGAACAGCAGCGATTGACCGAAATTTACCGCAAGAAGGGCATGAGCGGGCTTTCCGAAGAGCTGCGCCGCTTCATCTCCGGCGCCAATTGATTCCGTTGCTTCGGTCCGACGATCCTGCCAAATAGTTATATAGTTTTATGGGGAGGATTCCGTGTTGACTAAAAAAATGTGGACAAACAGAACGCAATCGTTGCTTCAGTGCCTGTTGTGCGCGGCCTGTTGTGCGGGATTGTCCGCCTATGCCGCTCCCTCGGAAGACAGCGTTCTTCGAATTGCAAAGGAAGTCCGGAAACAAATCGTTACTTTGCCGCAGTATGGCGTATTCGATTACATCCACTTCGCCATCAAAGGATCGACCGTCATTCTTGAAGGCGAGGCTTCGCGTCCCACCCTCAAATCCGCCGCCGAAAACGTTGTCAAGAAAATTGAAGGCGTCACGAATGTCCAAAACGAGATCGAAGTGCTTCCGCTCTCTCCCAGTGATGATCGGATCCGCACCGCTGTTTATATTCGGATCTACCGCTCTCCCACGCTGCAGCGCTATACGTCGAATCGTGGACCTTGGCTGAGCAGTTCGGTCCAGCGGACCTTTGGCATTACCAACGATCCTCCTATCGGTTATCACGCCATCCACATCATCGTTAAGAACGGAAACGTAACACTGAAAGGAATAGTCGACAACTCTAGCGATGCCGCCATTGCGGCAATGCAAGCCAACATGACGCCCGGCGTTTTCAGCGTCGACAACGATCTTCAGATTGCAAAACCCGACAAGTCGTAAGGCGACCAGTTGCCTGATCCGGGCATTCGCCGTCCTCTGCGCGTTTGTTCTTCTTTTCTCTGTAACTGCGCGGGCGGCCGAAAAACGCCCGCGCATCGGTCTGGTTCTTGAGGGCGGCGGAGCGCTCGGATTTGCTCACATCGCGGTTCTCGAGTGGCTGGAGCAGCATCACATCCCGATCGACTATATCGCCGGAACCAGCATGGGCGGACTTGTCGGCGGCATGTATGCGACTGGCAAGAGCCCGGCCGAAATCAAGAGCATCGTGGATTCGATTGATTGGGGCGCCACCATCGATGGACAAACGAGATTTCAGGACTTGGCATACCGCCGCAAAGAAGACCGGCTCGCCTATCCGACCCGCCTCGAGTTCGGACTGCGCAATGGGTATTCTCTTCCTAGCGGCCTGAACGCTGGCCAGGCTGTCGGGCTGGTGTTCGATCACGCTCTGTTGCCCTACTACGGTTTGAACAGCTTTGACGATCTGCCGATTCCGTTCCGCTGTGTCGCCACGGACATGATGACCGGGCAGGCCAAGGTGTTCGACCGTGGCTCACTTTCACTCGCCCTGCGCGCGACTATGTCGATTCCCGGCCTCTTTACTCCGATGAACATCGACGGCCACATCTATTCCGATGGCGCGGCTGTCGATAATCTGCCGGTAGATATCGCCCGCCAAATGGGTGCCGACATCGTGATTGCCGTTCATCTGGATTTAGGACCTCAGAACCCGAAATCGGTCGAGTCGCTCCTCGGGGCGGTGGCGCGTAGTGTTGCCATCATGGTGGCGGCGAACGAGCTGCGAAGTATGAAGCTTGCCGACATTCTGCTGAATGTCGACATGAGTAACTTCAACACTCTCGATTTCAACCGCCGTAACGAAATCATTCCTTATGGTACGCAGGCCGCCGAAGCCAAGCGCGCGATGCTCACGCGTCTGTCCGTCAGCGACGATGAATGGAAACGCTATCTCGATGCACGTGCGTCG
>JAICIH010000354.1 GCA_025924475.1 Bryobacteraceae bacterium | reverse complement strand
TCAGATCAACGTGAACTGCGGATTCATCTCGCAGAAATCGGCGGACGCTCCAAAAGGTACGACGATTCGGGCCACGCTCGCCGACGTAGTAGCGCACATCGATCACGCCGTCCAGATTGGCGGCATCGACGCAGTCGGCATTGGTACAGACTTCGATGGCATCACGTGTACTCCGGAAGGGTTCGACGATGTCTCCAAATTCCCCGCGCTCACGCGCGCGCTGCTCGAAAAGGGCTATTCACCGAAGGACATCAAAAAGATCTACGGCGGAAATACCTTGCGGCTCATGCGCCAGGTGGAGAAGGTAGCAGCGCAACTACAGCATTCTCACAGCGCTTAGGCTGGCTTGTGGGGCCGGTTGGCAATCGGCCTGCATCTTATTCTCCGATATTCGCAGCGGCGCTCTCGCGCTCCTTAGCTTCCTGCCAAAGCTCTTCCAATCTCTCGAGTGAATCGCCATCACGCCTTTCTGTTTCCACATAGGAAAACCGGCGGCGAAAACGTGAGCTGGTCTTCCGCAGCGCCTGCTCGGGATCGACCTTCAAAAATCGCGCCAGGTTGACAACTGTGAACAATAGATCACCGAGCTCGTGTTCGATATGTTCCCGATCCCCCGAATCCCGAGCCCGCGCCAATTCCGCAGCCTCTTCTTGAAGCTTCTCAAGAACTCCCTCGATATTGGGCCACTCGAACCCGGTTGCGGCTGCCTTGTGGCCAATTTTCTCTGCCTCCATCAAAGCCGGAAGATTACGGGGAACGGCATCCAGCACCGACGTCTCCGGCACAGGCCCCTTCTCTTGCTTCTTGATTTCGTCCCAGCGCACTTTCACGTCTTCGGGCGTTTCCGCGTGCGCATCGCCGAACACGTGCGGATGGCGCCGCACTAACTTTTCGTTAATAGCGTCTATCGAATCGGCGATACTGAACAAACCCTGTTCCCGCGCCATCTCGGCGAAAAATACGGGCTGCAGCAACAAATCGCCTAGCTCTTCTTCCAAACTCGCCCAGTCGCGGCGGTCGATCGCATCCATCACTTCATAAGCTTCTTCGAGCAGGTAGGATTTGATCGTGTCGAAAGTCTGCTTGCGGTCCCAAGGACAACCGCCCGGCGCGCGCAGTTTGGCCATCACCTCAACGAGTTGAGCGAATTTGCGTCCGGCTTCCGTGTATTGCTCTGTCACAGGACGATCCTCCCACAGCGGCCTTGCCCCAATTTGCAGCAGAAGAAGCCTTGCACTCGGATATTATGGCTGGCGGATGCTGCGCACCATTCTTATTAGCCTGCTGCTCGTTGCGTTCCACCTGCACGCGAAGTCTCCAGTCTACGTTGCGCTCTGGTTTGATACCGAAGACTATATCGAGCCCGCCGCGGATGACGCCGTCCTTCGGATTGCCGATGACCTGACAAAAGTGGGCGTTCGCGCCACATTTAAAATCGTGGGAGAAAAGGCGCGTGTTCTGGAAAGCCGCGGCCGCAGCGACGTAATCCAGGCGCTATCGAAACATGACATCGGCTATCACTCGAACTGGCACAGCGTTCATCCGGCCCCGGCCGAGTATCTGGTCAACCTGGATTACCTTGAAGGAGCCGGGGAATTCGAGCGCCGGGAAGGGCCGGGTGTGGCCGACATCAAACGCATCTTCGGACGCCCACCTGCCTGCTATGGCCAACCCGGCAATTCCTGGGGGCCGCAAAGCAATTCGGCACTTCGGAAGTTAGGCATTCCCGTCTATCTTGACGAGGGTCAGCAGGTAGGCCTGCATGAGCAACCCTTCTGGTATGGAGGCCTTCTGTACGTGTTCAATATGGGGCAGAATCAGTTCCGGGCAGATTTGAACGCCGGCATGGAGGACTTGGCGGCCAACCAACGGTTTGACGAGGCTGCCAGGCGCCTCTCTTCTAATGGGGGCGGCGTGATCAGCATTTACTATCATCCGACCGAGTTCGTCACTTCCGAATTCTGGGATGCCGTTAATTTTAAGCACGGCGCCAATCCTCCGCGTGAGGCTTGGATCCGGCCGCATCGGCGGACGGCGAAGGATTCGGAGCGGTGCTTTGGCGTCTTGAAACGGTTCGTTGAGCACATGAAGGCGAACTCGAGCGTGCAATTTGTAACTGCGACCGATCTCCTGCGGATCTATCAACGCCCGTTAACCCGCGTCAGTGATCGCAAGGCAGCCGCCGAGTCTCTGCTTCGGGGTATCGTGTTCGCGGAAGTACAAGGGCAGATGCAGTCGCCGGCTGACATGCTATTGGTCCTATTGAATATCGAGCCCGCAATCGTCGATGGGCCAACAGCGCGCGGCACGACCACTTACAAGAGGGCTTCGATTCCTGCTTCCGCGTGGGCAAAAACTGTCGCCGATGCTGCCGATTTCATCCGGCGGAATCACCGCCTTCCCAGTGAGGCATTCGTCGGTGCCGATACGCTGTCGCTTCCTGATTTTGCAGCAACCCTAGCCGACAGCGCGCTCCATCCAGCGAAAGAAGCCAGGATACGGCGCGGCAACATTCAATTCGAAAGCTATTTCGCAACGGATCCACACAAATCCTTTGATTGGATCATTCATCCGGAGGGATTTGACGGCGCCCATCTTCTCGATCTGGGTCGGCTACAAGGCTGGACGCTCAAACCCGCTGTGCTTGCCCAATAATCAGTTTACGGGCTCCCGGCAAATCGGACGCGTGGCTCAGGAGCGGGACGAACCGGCCATACGGCGGCAGCTCGCTTCACACTTCCGGCAGACCTGAACGCATTGAGACAGGATTTCGTCCTTTCCCGCCAGCTTCTCACAGCTTTCCGCACAAGCTGCGCATACGTCCGCGCACAATCGACAGTATTCCGGATGGAACCGGCTTCTATGCAGCATGAAGTGCATAGACGTTAAGCACGCCTCTGCGCAGTCCGACAGAGTGCGCTGATGTTCCACTCCGGCGTGAGCGCCTCCCAGTCTTAAGCAATGGCCGGCGGTATCGATGCAAACGGCATGACAATGGAAACAGTTATCGATGCACTCTTTCAGTTCGGCTTCCATGACGATCTCCTCCACATCAATGGATGCCTTGCTGCCGCATCCTTATCTGAATTTTGAGCAAACTCGTGATTCTGGCAGGTGGCAGGGCTTCATCACTCTTGCCGCAACGCTTGGACGGGCTCGATCAAGCTGGCGCGGCGGGCCGGCACAAAACTGGCCAGGAGCGCAGCGAAGAGTAGAAGCGGAATCACAATAGCGAAAGTTGCTCCATTAAGAGGCTGCATTCCTTGCACGAGATGCTGCAAAGCCTGCCCTGCCGCTAAAGCGCCGGCAATTCCTACACTGACGCCGGCAATGGTCATTTTCAAGCCCTGCCATAACACCAGCCGCAGGATGTCATGAACATTTGCTCCCAATGCCATGCGAACGCCAATTTCAGATGTTCGCCGCCCAGTCAAGTAGGCCAGCACTCCATAAACACCGATGCTCGCAAGCAGCAAGGACAGCCCGGCAAATATTCCAAATAAAAGTGAGAGGAAACGTTGCCGTCCAAGGGATGCACTGACAAGCTGCTCCATGGTACGGACTTCATAAAGCGTCTGATCGCCCGACGAACCGCGTAGTTCCCGTTGTAATGGCTCAACCACTTTCAAAGGCGAACTTCGCGTTCGAATGGCGATAGACATAACCGATGAAAAGAAATGCAAAAGCCGGCCGGGAACTTGGGTGAATGGATAATACATTTGGTCGCGCATACGCGACGAATCGTCGCCTGCTAAACCCCAGTAGCGAACATGGCCGGCAACGCCTACGATTTCGACGGGCGCGGCGCCCAGCGCCCGAATCCAGAGATGCTCGCCAACCACATTCTTGCGCCCGAAAGCATGACGAGCCAGATTCTCGTCAATAACGACTACTGGCTTGCTGCCCTCTCGATCGTATTCATTGAAGAAGCGCCCCTCGAGCAGCGGGATGCCCATGACGTCGAGGTAATCGGGAGTCACGCTGGAGGCGAGCGCTAGCGGTTCCTGGTTTGGAGGCAGCGGAGTAGGGGTAGCTCGATACGGCAGCACATTTAGCCCTTCACGCATGGGAATGATATCCGCCAGGGCGGCAAATTCTACGCCGCGCACGCGCCGGGCGCGATCGAGTACGTCTCGCCAGGCGGACCGTATCTGAGAAGGATTGTCGAGCACCTCAGGAGAAAGTGCGAACCGGGCGGCCAGCACGTTCTGTGCGTTAAACCCGGGATTCAGAGAAGAGAGCGCCAGAAGAGTGTGGCCAAGCATTCCCGCCGAAACCAGTAAGACGGATGCAAGCGCGATTTCCGAGATAACGAATGCGCTGTGCAGAGGGCGTGAGTCCGCTCCCACAGTCCGGCCACCGCCGCGCAGCGCCTCCTCGAGCCGATGCAGGGGAACGCGTAAGGCCGGCGTTACTCCGAAAAGAAGACCGCATAAGAGCGAAATGCCCACTCCAAAACAGAGCACGCGCCAATCAATATGAATCTCCTCCGCGCGCGGCAAATAACCAGGCCACAGCGCCACAAATGGATGCACGCTAACCACTGCCGCGAAGATGCCCAGCATGCCGCCGCCAAGCCCCAGAATGGCGCTCTCCGTCATGCATTGGCGCACAAGGCGGCCGCGGCTCGCGCCCAGCGCCGCACGCATCGCCAGTTCGCGCTCGCGAGAAACGGCGCGCGTCAGAAATAAGCTCGCTATATTCACGCATGCAATCGCGAGAACCAGCCCGACCGCGGCCAGCAGCAGCCAAAACGTACCTCGTATGTCGCTTACCAGCTCCTGCAACAGCGGATGGATGCGCATGCTGAGCCCGGCGTTCGATTTGGGGTATTCTGCAGCCAAATGCCGCCCGGCGAGCGCGAGTTCGGCTTGCGCCTGGTTCGGACTAACACCGGGAGCCAGACGACCGATGACCTGATAGCGGCGCGCTTCGCGGTTCTGCATCTGCGGATCGGTGCTCTGGCCGAGCGGTGTAAAGATGTCCGCTTCTCCGGATAGTTGGAAATCCGGTGGCGCAACCCCGATGACCTCGTACGGTTTTCCGTCGAAGACTACTTGTTTGCCGACTGCGGCCCGATCGGAGGTGAACCGGCGCTGCCACAGGCCATAGCTAATGATGGCGACAGGCGTTGCTCCTGCCTGATCTTCATAGGACCGGAACCCACGCCCATATGCTGGAACGACTCCCAGAATAGGAAAG
Source organism: Bryobacteraceae bacterium (assembly GCA_025924475.1). GTDB lineage: Bacteria > Acidobacteriota > Terriglobia > Bryobacterales > Bryobacteraceae > Bog-105. The sequence continues at coordinate 976 of JAICIH010000354.1, read as the reverse complement.
AGTTCTGCCGAGATCTGCCGGCCTTCCACATGCGCAGGCTCACCGGGAGCGCTGATCGTACCGCTGCTGTACGTCCAGGCCGTGATCGTGACAGAGCGGATTTCGTGGTGGAGATCCGCGAAATCCGGGTAGGAGAAGCCCCAAAATTCGCCTAGATCGTTCGTGAATCCATGCAGGATTACCATCCGGTCCGGCTCCGGGAAAGGAAGAGGCTGGAGCAGGACGCTGTTAACTACGGCGAACATTGCCGTGGTCGCGCCGATTCCCAGGGCCAGGATCACCAGAGTCGTCGCTACGAAACCGGGCTTCTGCCGGAAACTGCGAAGCGCATAGCTGATGTCCTGCAGCAACTCCTCGGCCCAACGCGTGCCGCGAGCATCGCGGCAACGTTCCTTCACTTGCTCGGGACCGCCGAGAGTAAGCCGCGCTTCGCGCCGTGCCTCTGAGGGAGAGTGCCCGCGAGCGATCAGCTCACTTTCCCGCTGGTCCAGATGGAAGCGCAGTTCTTTTTCGAGCTGCTCTTCCATACTGGTTCGACGCCACAAACGAGACCACCAGCTCATTGAGCGCCTCCATCGGCCACGCCGAGAATCAGACCAACGGCTTCGATTAGCCGCTGCCAACTGGCGGCTTCCGTTTCAAGTTGTTTTCGGCCTTTTCTCGTCAGCCGGTAGAACTTCGCTTCCCGTCCCGTCTCGGTCTTCTTCCAGTCGGCAGCGAGGAAACCACGGTTTTCCAGGCGGTGCAGCGCCGGGTAGAGAGAGCCTTCCGGAACCTGGACGACTCCGCGCGAAACCTGCTCGAGCCGTTGCGCGATGGCGTATCCATGGACGGGTTCCACGGCAACAGCCTTCAGAATCAGCAAGTCCAACGTGCCTTGCGGAAGATCGGATTTGGCTGCCGCCATGAATACCTCCAGCTTCTATGGGTATTTTATGCGAAGATGCCTAGAAGCGCAAGGGATGGACATCTGGTT
>JAICIH010000353.1 GCA_025924475.1 Bryobacteraceae bacterium | reverse complement strand
GCAATGTCATTTACTTAAGCCTGAAGTAACCGGAGTTTGAGACCTTTGCCATGTGGGGCGGCTTGGTAAGCCGCGGCCGATTGGCAATCGGCCCTCCTTGAAACGTCTTCTATGTCGCTTAAGTAAACGGCATTGCGCACTTTTTGCGTGCCGCGTCTCGACGCTTGGCGTCACTTCCCCTTCAATCCGGCCCTGCTGGAAGCCGTGCTGTCTCCCCACCAATGCACGATAATAAAGAACGGTAACCGGATCGCTGAGATCTACCTCGTTTAAGGAGATTTCCATGACATCTGTCATCGTGAACGGAATAAAGCGCGAGCTCCAGGCGCCCGCGGATACACCTTTGCTGTATGTGCTGCGAAATGACCTGGAACTAACCGGCCCTCAATTCGGTTGTGGGCTCGCGCAATGTGGAGCTTGTTCGGTGCTGCTCAACGGCAAAGAGGTGCGCTCTTGCATCACGCCTTTGGCGTCGGCGGCCGGTAAAGAGGTCACCACTTTAGAAGGTTTGCAGGCGCGCTGGGCGAAACAAAAAGGGCTTTCCGGCGAGGCGGCGGCGAAAACTCTTCACCCCATCCAACAGGCATGGATCGAGGAGCAGACCCCGCTCTGCGGATTTTGCCAGAACGGCATGATGATCAAAGCCACCGAACTCCTGGAGCACAATGCGTCTCCAACGGTCCAGCAAATCAAGGAGGCATTTACCGCTGGCGTGTCTCCGCATCTGTGCCGTTGCGGAAGCTACACCGCCATCATCGAGGCTGTGCAACGCGCGGCTAGCGTAATGACGGAAAGGAGCAACGCATGACCGCGAAAACAGACATTTTCGGCGCATCGCTTTCGCGCCGCGGCTTCGTGAAGACCGGCGGAGCCCTGATGGTCGGCTTCAGCCTGGTCAAAGCGGATGACAAAACCGGCGCAGCCGCAAACGGCAACACGCTGAACCCGGCACTCCCGGAATCGTGGATCGAACTCCACGCCGACAACACCGTCCTGATCCGCGTAGGCAAACCCGACTTCGGCCAGAGCACCGTCTTCACCGCTTACCGGCAGATTGCGGCCGAAGAACTCAGAGTCCCATTCGAAGCAATCACCACCGTCATCTCGGGAGATACCGATCGCACGCCCGATGGCAGTGGTGCATTCGATTTTCTCCAGGGCGGCATGCCAAATATCCGTAAAGCCGGCGCGTATGTATATCAGGCCTTGCTCGATTTAGGTTCCGAGCGTCTGGGCGTGCCGAAGGATCAGCTTTCCGTCAAAGACGGTGTGATCTCTGGCGGTGGCAAGAGCATCTCTTACGGTGATCTGGTCAAGAATCAAAAATTGAATCTCACCATACCGGTCAAAGGCGACGTGCACAGCATGTTTGGCTTGAGGGTCGATGGCGATCCGCCGCTGAAGCCGGTTAACGAATATACGGTTGTCGGCAAGTCTTTTCCGAATCCCATCATCATTTCCAAGGTCACCGCAAAAGAAACATGGGTAACCGATGTGCGTCTTCCCGGCATGCTGCACGCCCGCACGGTACATCCGAAAACACTCGGCTCCAAACTCGTGTCGGTAGGCGCTCTGGACAAAGCTCGTTTCCCCAACACGCAGGTAATCGTCAAAGGCAATTTGGTCGGTGTAGTTGCTCCCACCGAATGGGAAGCAATCAAAGCCGCCCAACAGGTCGCCTCGACAACCAAGTGGACCGACTGGAAAGGTCTCCCCGGAAATGATCGCCTCTATCAATTCCTGAAAGAAGATGCGGATTGGAAAAGCGCTCCCGCCGCCACCAGTAAAACTTCCAAAGGCGATGTGACATCTGCCATCGCGAACGCTCCCAAGAAGCTCTCTGCCACTTACGAGCTTTCCTATCTCAAGCACGCCCCCATTGGTCCGACCATGGCGTTAGCCGACTTCCGTTCCGATGGCACGGTGTACGTCTATACCCACACGCAGAACCCGCAAGCTCTGCGCACCGCCCTCGCGCACATGCTCAGCACGTCCGTCGACCATGTTGTCGTGCGCACCTTCTCCGGACCCGGTCACTACGGTCGCTCGAATGGCGGCAATGCCGGCGCCGAAGATGAGGCCGTAATCCTGTCGCAAGCCGTCGGCAAACCTGTGCGCGTGCAGTGGATGCGCCCGGACGATTTTCAATGGTCGACCCAGTCCTCCGCCGCTTATTCCGACGTTCAAATCGGTTTGAACGCCGAAGGCAAGCTAACTGGCTATCAAATCGATCACTACATGCCTGCCATGCAGGACGACCGTCTGGTCGGTGCCATCCTGGCCGGACTTCCCACCCTTCCGGGTCCCGGCGATAAGGAATCCACCTTCGGCATTGCAAATTCCCCACACGACCCCTGGATCTACGACGGTACTCCGGCGGTGCTCGAGCGGGCCTATGGAACATTCCAGGTCGGACAGAAGTCGTCACCGATTAATGTCGGATTACGAGATCACAGCATGCGAACTCCAGGGCAATATCAGCAGAACTATCCGCGCGAGTTGGCCATCACGGAAGCTGCTGTGCTCGCTGGTGCGGACCCGCTTCAGTTCCGAATTCAGCATGCCCGCGAGAAACGTGCGGTCGCAGTGCTGGAATCGGTTCGTGATGCTTCCGGATGGCAAACCCGTTCCGAGCGCCCGTCTGCTAATGGCAATGTGCGGCGCGGCCAGGGCATTTCGGCCATGTTCCGAGGCGGAACCTACTGGGCGTGCGTGGCGCACATCGCAGTCGATATGGGCAGCGGCGCTATAAAAGTCGAAAGGATCACCGTCTCGGTAGACCCCGGAATCGTCGTGAATCCGCTGCAGTTGAAACGCCAAATTGAAGGCGGCAGCGTCATGGGAGTGAGCATGGCGTTGCTGGAAGAACTTCGCTTTGACGAGAGCGGCGTGGTCACCAGCGATTGGAAAAATTATCCGATCGCGACAATGGCCCATGTCCCCGAAATCAAAGTTGTTCTCATCAACCGGCCCGAAGTCGGAAAATACGGCCAGGGCTCCGAAGCTGCGAATGCTTTGGCGGCTCCCGCCATCGCTGGAGCCTTCCTGGACGCCACCGGCAAAGTCGCGCGCCGGCTTCCGTTAAAGCCCGAGTACGTTCAGACGCTACTGAGAGCCTGAACGGTTGTTCAGCCGGCTGCGCTCACGCCCGTAACCGAAATAAATTGCCAATCCGATTAGGAGCCAGAGAAAAAATCGGATCCAGGTCTCGAGCGGAAGACCGAGCATCAGCCCGAAGCAGCACACGATCGCGAGCAGCGGCGTGTAAGGCGTGAAAGGCACGCGGAAGGAACGGGAGCGAGCCGGTTGCGAACGTCGCAGCAGGATCACACCCGCCGAAACCACGATGAATGCAAACAGCGTGCCGATATTGGAGAGATCGGCAAAACTTCCGATATCGCCAATGCCCGCTGGAATTCCGACGGCCAACCCCGCAATCCAAGTGCTCACATGCGGTGTTCTGTGCTTTGGGTGAACACGGGAAAACACATCGGGCAGCAGCCGGTCGCGCGACATCGAAAACCAGATTCGCGCCTGGCCGTATTGATACACCAGCAGCGAAGAAAGCATGCCGAGTAGCGCGCCCACCGTAACGGTAAAGCGCAGCTTGTCCATCCCGATCGCGGCGAGCGCATTGGCCACTGGAGCCGCGTTGCCGAGGGTTTTCCAATTGACGATGCCCGTCAGCACCAGCGCCACCGCTGTATAGAGAATGCCGCAAGCGACCAGCGTCCCGATAATCCCGATCGGCATGTTGCGCTGTGGATTCCGGCACTCCTCGGCCGCAGTGGATACCGAGTCGAAACCGATAAACGTAAAAAAGACAATCGCCGCCCCGCTGAGAACGCCCGCGAATCCGTTGGGCAGAAATGGATGCAGATTGGAGGATTCCACCGCATGCGCTGCGCCAAAAATAAAAAGCAGAATCGCCCCCACCTTGATCGCGACCATCACATTGTTGGCGCCGGCGCTTTCTTTAACCCCACGAACCAGCAGCCAGCTCAAAAACATGACGATCAGAAACGCCGGCACATTGAAGATGCTGCCGGTCGGTTGAAATTCGATAAAGGCGGGCTCGGAGAGGTATTTCGGAAGATGCCCTCCGAAAAGGTAGTCGCACGCCACGTTGAAATAGGCGGAGAAGCCCACCGCCACAGACATATTCGAAACAGCGTATTCCAGGATGAGATCCCAGCCGATAATCCAGGCAAATATTTCGCCTAAGGTGGCATAAGCGTATGTATAGGCGCTGCCCGCAATCGGCATCATCGACGCCAATTCGGCATAGCAGAGCGCTGCGAATCCGCAAGTAATCGCAACCAGGATGAAGGAAAGCGTTAATCCCGGTCCCGCTCCGGGCCTACCCACAATAGAAGTCGCGGCGCTGCCGTGCAGAATCAGATCGAGAAGCGGGGCTTTCAGTAGGGAAGGAGCGCCATTTTCGCCGGCGGCGGCCGTCCCGGTAACCGTGAAAATGCCGCTTCCGATCACCGCGCCGATCCCAAACGCCACCAGGCTCCAGGGGCCCAGCGAGCGCTTCAGCCGTTTGCTCTCGACTTCGGTCTCCCCGACCAGCATGTCGATGTCTTTTGTCTTCAGGAGCTGAGACACGGAAAGGGCCAGTATAGCGGCCTCGGCCCGCGGCTTGCCCGTACTTTGTTTTCAGGAATACGAGCAAATGTGCTTGCGCGCAGCACCTTCTTTATAGGTAGAATAGGGACAGTTCCCACAATCTGGTTTGGCTTTGAGCCCTGTGAGTTCCAATTCGATTGGCCTCTCAAGGCGAGAGCTTCTATTCTCGGGCGCCGCCGCAGCGCTGGCGGCCGGGAGGGCGCAGGCCGCTGTCACGCAGCCGTCTGCCAGCTCGCGTCTTGTGCCCGAGGAGCGCCGGTTCCTCGAAGATTACGCCAAACGGTCCTTCCGCTACTTCAATGACCAATGGAATCAGCATACTGGCATCTTTCTGGACCGTGGCCACATGGATGGCTCCCCCTCCGGAAATAATGTGGGTAGCTTGGCCGCTACCGGTTTCGGGTTAACTGCGCTCTGCATCGGCGCGAGCCACGGCTGGATTTCCAAGGAGCAGGCGCGTCAGCGGGCCGCCACCACTTTGCGCTACTTCTGGGCGCATGCATTCCACGATCACGGCTGGTTCTACCATTTCATGGATGCGAGCACCGGCGCGCGCCGGCTGAATTCCGAGATCTCGAGCATCGATAGCGCGCTGTTCCTCGCAGGCGTCCTGACGGCCCAAGGCTATTTCTCGACAGACCGCGAGATCCGCGTTCTGGCCAAACAGATTTTCGAACGTGTCGATTTCGTCTGGATGTTGAACGGCAATCCGCTGATCCTGTCGCATGGCGTATACCCCGGATCGGGATTTCTGAATTCCCGCTGGCTTTCCTACAGCGAAGCGTCTATTTTGTATCTGCTGGCGATCGGATCGCCCCGGCACGCTATTCCGTCCGATAGCTGGTATGCCTGGTCGCGGCCGCCGGTCCTTTACGAAAACTGGAAGTTTGTCAGCGGCGGACCGCTATTCACCCACCAGTACTCCCACGCCTGGGTCGATTTCCGGCACCAGAAAGATGGCGATCCCTTCTTTCTGGACTACTTCGAGAACTCGCAAATCGCAACCTATGCGCACCGCGATTTCTGCATCAGCCTGAAATCGAAATACGCCGACTACGGCCCGAACATGTGGGGATTGACGGTTTCCGATAGTCCATCCGGCTATCGAAGCTGGGGCGGAACCACCAGCCCTGCCGAAATCGATGGCACGCTCGTTCCTTGCGCCGCCGCCGGCTCTCTGATGTTTGTGCCGGAAATCTGCCTGCCCGTTCTGATGGAAATGTACAAGGTCTACGGGGACAAGATTTATCAGCGCTATGGATTCACCGACGCCTTCAATCCGAACTGGAAAGATCAGAAGATGTGGGTGAACCAGGACGTCGTGGGTATCGACGTCGGCATTTCACTGCTAAGCATTGAAAATCTTCTTACCGGCAACGTCTGGCACTGGTTCATGCGCAACAATCTGTACATCCAAAATGTAATGGAGCGCGTGGGCTTCCGCCTGTCCACCCCGGGCATCGGCATCAAACAAACCCGCACCGGCGCCCGCCGCGGCTAAAGCCGAGTGGCGCTGGATTTTTCCTTGTTGCAGTTCGGCTGCCGTGTACTACT
>JAICIH010000352.1 GCA_025924475.1 Bryobacteraceae bacterium | reverse complement strand
GACCACTGGTGGTATCGAGGAATGCGCTCGATCCTTCGTGCCATCATGCGCCGCCATCTGCCAGTCAAAGTGAATGGCCGAATCCTGGAAGCGGGTTGCGGAACGGGCTACACGTCCTACTGGCTGCGCAGCGAGTATGGCTGGAACCTTTTCCCTATCGATCTGGAGAGTGCGGCTCTGCGCTATGTGCGCGGTTTCGGAGTTCCCAACGCCACACAGGGCGATATTCGCTGGTTGCCGTTTCACGACGCGAGTTTCGATATCGTACTCAGCCTAGACGTACTCATCCATGTTGCACGCGGAGACGAAACGAAATGCATTAGTGAATTTTTTCGCGTGACGAAGCCTGGCGGCTTGCTTCTGCTGCGCGCCGCCGCATTTGATTCGCTGCGCAGCCGGCATTCGGAATTTATCGATGAGAAGCAGAGGTTCACGCGTGCGAGGCTCCTGCGAGCGGTTCGGCAAAGCGGGTTTCGCGTATTGGAGTGTACCTATGCGAATTCGTTGCTATTTCCAGTGGCGCTCGCGAAGTTTCGCATCTGGGAGCCGCTAATGCGGAGGCCGCCCGCAACAGGTATTGAAGCAGCGCCTGATTGGCTCAATACGCTGCTGTATGTGCCTCTTGCATTCGAGGCCAAGTGGATCGGATGTGGGCGCCGTCTTCCGGTCGGACAATCGCTGATTCTTATTGGCGAAAAGCCGATGGATTAACCGCTTGCTGGCGGGTGTGTGAAAAAATTAGGTACAGGCAGCCGCGCCTGCATTCAGGGGATTTATTTCTTAGTAGCTTACGGCACGGCGCTTCAGTCAGTCCCTAATTTTTTCACAGTCCGTTGCGCGCGCGGGACGGTCGTTTAGCGATAGAAACTCCGGACCGCTTGCGCAACACGCTCGACGAGCGGCGGCTCCATATTAGGCCAGAGCGGCAGCGAGATAATTTCGGCGCAGGCTTGCTCGGCATGGGGGAACTCGCCTTTTCGGGCCGCACACGCGGCAAATGCCGGCTGGAGATGCAGAGGAACGGGATAATGAATTCCCGTTGCGATCTCCCGATCGAGCAGATGTTGGCGGAGCTGGTCTCTGCGTTCGGTCCGGATGACATACAGGTGATTCACCGATTCCGGCGAGCGCGTGAGCAGGCGAATACCAGGACAGTCCCGAAGTATTTCATCGTAGTAATTTGCGAGCTGGCGGCGGCGTTCGTTCCAACTTTCAAGGTAGGGAAGAAAAGCGCGGAGAAAGCAGCACTGCAAATCGTCCAACCGCGAGTTGATGCCGGCGGCCGTGCTGACGTGGCTTCCGCAACGGCCTCCATCGCGAAGCATGCGGATCCGCTGAGCGATCGACGGATCGTTTGTCGCAATCGCTCCTCCATCTCCCAGGCTGCCGAGATTCTTGGTCGGATAGAAGCTGTAGGCGACCCAATCCGAGTAATTCGTAAGTGGCTGGCCGGCGTATTTCGCGGCGTGAGCCTGGCAGGCGTCCTGAATTATCGTTATGCCGAACTGGCGGAATTCCTGCAAACGACAGGGCTGGCCGTAAAGATGAACCGGGAGAATGGCAGCGGTTCGGTTGGTGATCCGCTGGGCTACCGAAGCGGGGTCAAGCAGCAGTGTATCCGGATCTATGTCGGCAAAGCGCACACTGGCTCCGGCGGATAAAACGGCAAGGCCGGTAAAAGGCGCAGTCAAGGGCGAAGTCAGGACCTCTCGATCCGGCGACACGATGCCGCGCTCGCGAAGGCAGATCTCGATCGCATCCGTCCCGCTGCCCACGCCGATAACGAAATGGGCGTTTGTGGCGCGAGCGAATTCTGCTTCGAAAGCAGCCAACTCTTCCCCCAGGATGAATTGAGCGCGTTGAAGAACACGCTCCAGATTTTTTCTCCACAGCGGTTCGGCTTCCGATAGAGCCGATCTGAGATCCGTTTGGGGTATGGCGATGGTATGCGAAGCGAGCTTGTCCACGCGCGCGATTTTTTGTGTGGACACGTCGTTAGCCTGGGCCTATTCGTTGCAAAGGATGCTCGCCACCGCGATATAAAAGGACGACCGTTCCGTGGCGCGCGTCTGGTGGCAGATTCGTTAAGGGCGCATCGTATTGCTGCACCGAGATGCTGACCGGATATTCGCGCTGAATTGCGTCAGTCAATCCGGTCGGAAAGACCGGCACGTCCCCATAGGTGCGCGGGACACCGACAAGTACAAGGACCACCCCGTCCGAGAGATTCGGGCAGAGCTCACGAACAGCTTGAGGAATCCGCGCAGCGATCCGGCCAGCCTCTTTCCAGCGCGATAGGTTCTGATGATCCGTCTGGATGAAATAGGCGCCTAGTAAAATTCCGATGCACGCGAACACAGGGCGGCGCAATCGCGGCACACTCCGAAAACCAGCCAGCAGGCAGGTAGCGAGGAAAATGGACATGCCTAATGCGCTAATGTAACCAAAGCGAAACGCGAAACCGTGCGTGAAGCAGTACGGAAGAAATGCGAGGAGGACCACCAGAATTCCAAAGACGGCCCAACGCCAGTAAGCCAGCATCTTCCGATAGCACAAACTAAGCAGCACGATGTAAACGAGGCCGAACGCCCACTCCTTTCGGCCAAAGAAATTTCGACCGTAGAACAGATTGGACAGCAGCCGCGCATAGTTATCGAGTATGGCCGGCAGCCCGAACGACAAATCGTATCCGCCCACCTTTTCGGAAAAAATGGCCGCCCAGAAGCATAGATAGATAACGCCCAAGGCCCAAAATGCCGCAGTTCTGCGGAAAGACGCGCCTAGTCGCGCCAGTGGCGCACCTTTCGCAAAGAATACAAACTCCATCAGAAAGACCAGTGCCGGTAGAATGACGGCGCCTTCGTATGCCATAAGCGCGCACGCGGCCAGCCCGACAGCGATAATGTGCAGCGCTACTCTGTTCCGCTGGCGCGATAGCACGAACAAGCAAAGGGATCCTAGTAAAAATACGGCGCAAATATTTCCGTCACGCGCGGATATCCATACGATCCGTGAGCTATTGATCGGATGAATCACAAACAAACTGCCCGCCAGCAAGGCGAGCGGAAAATCGCCGGTAAGCGCCTGTAGAAATAAGAAGAGGAGCGCGGCAGCGGCTGCATGCAGCAGCAAATTGGTCAGATGATACCCTTCCGGATTGTTTTGCCAGAGCGCCCGATCGACCGAATAGGAAAGAGCTGTCAGCGGCCGGTACTCATTCCTTCCAAAGCCGAAGGACTTTCCGAAATAAGTAATCCCCTCCGCAAAACTGACTTTACCCACAAGGCTGAAATCGTCGGCGACAGGCCCCGTCCGCAACGCTGGATAGTAGACAACGAATGTCAAAGCTATCAGCGCAACGATTCCCGCTGCAAGTTCGAGAACTCTCTTCCGTGAACCTGTGAAATTTGACAGTCGCGCATCGAGCGCGAGATCGGCAGTTGATTTCATTCCCCACGTTGCCCCGCAGGCAGCGTCCCAGTAAATTGAAACTACGCTATCGGAAGCGTCTATCGCATGTCAAGTACTGAACCGATCCGTGGCAGTACTTCTGATTCTCAAATTGCCATTCTTTTTCCAGGGACGGCCCAGATGTCTGACCAAATGTGAGATAGTAGTTCTCAACGTAAATGCGCCCTCTTGGGGACCGGGCGCATTCGCGGATTGCTGGGGATTATGATCGACGGGGAGTATCAAAATAAAACCGTCCTGGTGACGGGCGGTCTTGGGTTCATTGGAAGTAATCTGGTCATTCGATTAGCCGCGCTTGGGGCCCGAGTGACCGTCATCGATTCGCTGGTAGAAGGCTGCGGAGGCAACATCGACAACCTCCGCACAGTACAGGAATCGATTCGGATCAAGGTCGCGGATATTAGAGATGCCGGCTGCTATGCCGCGGAGCTGGAGCGGCCAGACATCATCTTCAATCTGGCTGGTGAGGTTAGCCATTCGGCCAGTATGTCAGCGCCGCTGCGCGATCTGGAGCTGAACGCGCTCGCGCAGCTTGCGTTTTTGACGACATGCGCCGATTGCTTTTCTGGCGCTCGCATTGTATATGCAAGCACCAGACAGGTATATGGCGTTTCGCGCGTTTTACCCGTTGCGGAGGACCACCCGATCCAGCCCGTCGATTTTAATGGTGTGCATAAGTTCGCGGCCTCTGCTTATCACCTTCTGTTTAGTAACATCGGCCGGCTGGATGCAATCGTTCTGCGGTTGACGAACGTATACGGACCGCGAATGGCCCTGAATGCCAAGGCGCAAGGCTTCTTGAGCGTCTATCTTCGCAATGCAGTGGCTGGAAAGCCGATAGAAATTTACGGTGGCGGAAAACAGTTGCGCGATCCGGTTCACGTGAGCGACGTAGTAGATGCATTCTTGCGTGCCGGTCTTGCAGCCGGCACGTCCCGCGTGTTCAACGTTGGAGGTCCGGAAGCGCTCGAAGTCCGGCAGATTGCAAAGATTGCCGCGGCCGCCGGCAATTGCGAGATTGTCTGGCGGGAATTCGATCGTGCGGAGAAGGCCATAGATATTGGCAGCTATCGAGCAAATGCAGGCCGTATCGCACGCGAGCTCAAATGGCAGCCAAGAATTCGGTTTGCGGAAGGATTTCCATCGGCCCTCCGATCCTATGAGCATGAGTTGGAGTTTCTAACTGGAACCACGGCCGCTGCTATTGCTCCGGCCGCCTGTTGAAGTATTTAGCGGCGCTATTTACGAGTGCGGTTCCTCGTAGCGCAGCTCGCCGGCTTCGATTGCGATGGGTAGACGGTTTTCTTGCGGAGGCAGCGGGCAGGTTGCGTAAGGCGTGAACGCACAGGGTGGAGTGTAAGAACGGTTGAAATCCAGATCGACGATGCCGTTCACCGCCAGCGGTGTATTCAGCATGCGGCCGGCCTGATAGGTTTGGCTCTTGTTCGTCGTGTCCTTGAACAGGAAGTAGAGTGTGCGGCCCTGGGATGTCTCTTCGTAAATCGGACGGAGGCGATATGGGTGGCCATTAAAAGTGAATTCGACCCAGCCAGGGCTTTCTTCCATTTCTGTTTGGCCGACGATATTCAAGATCGGAATTTTTTTCACGTTGGGAATGAGCTTGGCCCGAAAGTGAAATGCCGGATTAGTCGGGAAATAGCGCATGCCGCGAAAGTTCTTGCGCACCGGACTTGCTGTATCGCGGGCGCGAATGGCGAATCGTCCAGCGCGCCGGATCGCTAATAGGGATATGCTGCCGATTTGGATGATATCGGGATGCAGGTCGTCGTAAGAAAGAGTTTTTTGACCGAAGGTGATCTTGTCCCCTTGCAAATAAAATGTACCGGCGTGTGGCGGCGCATTTTTGGGAAGCACGAAATCGTTAGACGGCGCAGATCCGATGGTATTCGCGCCCGGCTTCAGCCAAAATAATCCGACGAGAGTCAACCAACCGTCGGGAGCGCGCAGGCCGGCGTCGCGGTGCTGCTGCCACGCGCGGATGGAATCTTCGTAAGTGGTCGCCGCCATGGCTAAGAAAAACGTCCCTACAAGCCAGCGCCGCATGAACACAGAATAACGCTGCTCGGCGCGCGCGATTCTAGTCGCGCAACTCGACAATCGTCGCGCCCGCGCCGCCTTCGGACTGAGTGGCCGGATAGAAACGGCCGACGTGGGGATTCGAGCCGAGAGCTTCCGCAATGGCCCGCTTGAGCACGCCCATTCCGTGGCCGTGCACGATGCGAACGCGTTGAACGGAGGAGAGAACAGCGGAATCGAGAAATTTGTCGACCTGGGCGAGAGCTTCTTCGGCACGTTGACCGATGACGTTCAATTCGCTCGTTAGGACTTCGTAGTGTGGTCCGGTTGCGGGGCGGACGGTTTTGGCGGGAGCGATTTCGGGAACCACTTCCAGGATGTCGTCGCGCGGAATTTGCATTTTAAGAGAACCAGCTTCGACTTCGGCGAGACCATTCTTGAGCAGACGGCGTAGCGTAGCGAGTTCGCGCACGCCTTTAAGCCGCACGCGGGCTCCTTCGAAAAGCGCGACATGTTTAGGAGCGGCCGGTGGTGCAATCACCTCAGTTAGTCGTTCCACGGCCTTTTCGACCTGGCGGGGAGTCAGGAGCTTTTCCGCGCGAGATTCGAAATCGGCAATTAAGGATTGGGATTGCTTTTCCCATTCACGCTGACGCTGTTTCTCATGGCGGGCGGCTTCGGATTCCAATTCGGCCTG
>JAICIH010000351.1 GCA_025924475.1 Bryobacteraceae bacterium | reverse complement strand
TGGATAAGAACGAGCCCATATGGCGTGTTCGGACGCTGAAGGAAATCGTGGACCGTCAATTGTCGACGCCAACGCAGAGCACAACTCTATTGAGTGCATTCGCTCTGCTCGCGCTACTACTCGCGTCACTCGGACTGTACGGAGTACTCTCCTACGCTGTGACCCAACGCACCAACGAGATCGGCGTGCGCATGGCATTAGGCGCCACTGCCAACGAGATATTACTCTCTTTCGGAAAACGCGGCCTTGCGTTAACGCTCGCGGGGCTCGGCATTGGCTTGCTCCTGGCCGCTATCGCTACGCGATCGATCACGGCCCTGCTCTATGGTTTTCTGCCTGACTATATCCCGGCCATGACCGTCGTATCGATCGTTCTCCTGATGGTGGCGGCTCTGGCGTGTTTGGTTCCCGCATATCGCGCCTCTCGTGTGGACCCAATGGTTGCATTGCGGAATGAATAGGGCCGCGCGGGATGTGGTTTCATCGGCCTCATCGCAACAAGCCGAAGACGGTGACGTTGTTCATGCCGCCGACGATCACGCGGCCGTCGGCAATAGCTGGAGTGATGTATTTATTGCCCGGGCCGAACAGGTCGCGGCCGGAGTTTACCTGGCTGCTGTTATACAGTTCGGTTGAGAGATTCGTGGCGTCGTAGGCATGAAGGACAGCCGGATTGGTGTTCTCGATGGCCCATAGAATCGCATCGCTGGTTCCGTTAGCGGAGATCGACGGCGTCGTGCCGGGATATTCGAAGAAGTTGCTGGTCGTAGCAGTGGGTTGAGACGGCAGCAGGGCGTTGTTCACGGTGAACGCGCGAATGCGATCTCCTACGGCGCCGTAATATACCGTGCCGTTGAACCAGGCCGGAGAGGTGAACACAGTTCCGCCCAGCGCGCCATCCAGCTCCTGATAGAGCGTGCCGTTGTTCTGCGGATTAAATTTGCCCAGGTTCGCGCGGTTGAATACGTAGAGCCGGCCGTCTTTGCCAGCGGCGGTGCCGAGCTGAACGGTTTGGCCTGAGGCGTTCTTCAAATCCGGAAGCAACAGCACGCCGCCGGCGCCGAGATCCTGATCCTGCGCGGATTCGGTCACGGTGCTGCTCATCGTCCAGTAATCTTCCGGGATCAATTGATCGTTGAGAGTGCTGAGCCGAACAAAGGCGTTTCCAAAATCGCCGCGATTGGGAAAGCCGCGAGAGTCGAGAGTGGTATCGAAAGTGCCGTTGGCGACAGCCACAAAGATCCGGCCGGTAGCGGCATCGGCCGCGAGTCCGCCGCCAGAGTTCCAGAGCGCGCCTCCGCTGCCGTTGGGCGCGAAGTTGAAGACGCTCACCTGTTTGAGAGTTAGGCGATCATAGCCGATCAGCCAGCCGGTGTAGGGACGGAAGTCGCAATGCGAACCCCAGCCAGTGTAGATCACGCCATTGAGTAATAGTAGGCTCGGGCGCGTTTTGTATTGTTTGGGGTCGAAGAAGACCTGGCCGTTGCTGCTGTTATCGCCAGTACCTGGATAGCTTGCGGTAATTTCGACGGGACCGCCGAATTGTTCTAAACCTGTCGTAATGTCCAAGGCGTGCAGGCGGTGATGATAGTTGGCAGAAACATCTTTGCTCATACCTAAGACGTAAATCGTGCCGTGCGCACCTGCGGCGAGATCGATGACGGGTGTTGCGGTGATTCCGATTTCGGGCGTGACTTGCCCGCAGCCTCGATCGTCGGAGGGGACTTCTCCGGCGTTCAGTAATGTGGCATGCCACAGCACGGCGCCATTACTCGCGTCGATGGCATAGACGGAGTCGTGCTCGGTGGCTGCGAAGATCACGGAACGGACGCCCTGCATCGGTAAATTTACCTGCGAGACATATAACGGTTGCGCGTCCACTTTGCCGTCGAGCGGAACGGAAAAGAGTTTTCCGAACGAGGAGGAGTTTACGTTGGCGTGGGTCAGGATCGTTTCTGTAAGATTCTGGCCGGTTCGAGCGATGTCATTGTGATAGGTCAGTACGTTTGTGGGGGTCTGGGGCGGAGGGGGAGCCGGACCGGGGCCCATTTGAGTTGAATGAGATGTGGAGCTTCGGCAGCCAGCGCCGACCAGGAACGCAATTACCAGCAGTGAGAGGTAGAACGACAGCGAATGAACGCGAGACCCCATATGCTGCTAGGGTAACCGTTGATCAAAAATACAGTTTCAATCCAAATTGCAATTGCCGTCCCGTGGACGCGGAGGAGTTCAGCTTGCCAAAAGACGAATTGCCAATCGTGAGCGACGGGCTGTTTGCCGAAGGCAGAAAGAACGCGGGCGTGTTGGTGAGATTGAAAGACTCCGCGCGGAATTGAAGGATGTAGCGCTCCGCGAAAGTGAAGTTGCGGAATATAGAGAAATCGAGATTCTTGGTGCCGGGGCCGCGGCCGGCGCGGCGCGCGAGAGTGCCGAATTGCGTGATGGGAGTGCCTTTTGCATTCACGACAGCGGTGGGCGCGGAGAAAGCGGCCTGGTTGAAGTAGCCGTCGGGGCCGGGATCGGGCAAATACATCGAGACGCCCGGCACGCCGTTCGGGACGTTGAAGGTAGCGAAAATATTCGATGGAATTAAGCTGGTGCGGATATCGGTGGGCAGTCCTTTTTGCAGTGTGAGGATGCCATTTAACTGCCAACCGCCCAGAATGGCGCGCGCGACGCCTGGTTGAGAGAACAGCGGTTTGCCTTTGCCGAAGGGGAGTTCGTAGCCCGCGCTGGCAACGAAAACGTGTGAGATATCGAGAGGCGCATACGATTTTTCCTTGTGTAAGTTCCAGCTATCGAGAGGATTGGTGGTTCCGCCGCTTTGGCTGAAAGCCGTATTGCCGCCCGATCCGTTCGCTTCCAGATTTTTCGACCAGGTGTAGTTGACCAGAAAATTGAAGCCTTGGCTGAGACGTTTCTCAGCGCGCAGATTGAGCGCGTTATAAAAATTGTTGCCATTCGCGGAATCCATAACGACCTGGTTGCCGACATTGGGGAACAGACGGGACGCCTGGTTGGTGCCTCCGGCCAACCCGACCGCCCAGGGAATCTGGTTGAGATTGACGCGGCTGGTCAGGTGTGTGCCGCGCATGCCGGAATAGGCAGCCTCTACGACCATGTCTCTGAGGAGTTGGTATTGGATGCCGAAGTTCCACATATATACTTGCGCCGGCTTGCTATTGGCGAAGTCGGCGGTGCGGATGAGCAGGCCCAGAGGATTGGCCGGCGTAAACGTGCTCAGGTCGGCGGAGTTCGGGCCCACGCGAATGGGATCGCCGATCTTCACGGGAGGAGCGATCGTGCCGGTGGCGCTGACGGCGGGAGAAATGACGGTGGGCGCATTGGGGGGATTCGCGCCGAAGACGGTCGCCGATTGGTTGGATTCGCGCGGTCCGTAGAAGAGTCCGGCGCCGCCGCGAATGGTCCAGCGGGTTGCGGGACTATAGGCGAAGCCGAGGCGCGGAGCGAAGTTCAGCGGATGACTATCCACGATGGCGCGGGAGAAACCGTCCTGGGCGGGGACGACGAATTTGCCAGTCGCTGCGTCGAACAGGCCGCCGCGATCGCGGGCGTCGACCGGCTGGGTGTACAGCTCGTAGCGAAGGCCTAAATTCAAGGTGAGTTTTGAGGTGACTTTCCAATCGTCTTGGAAGTAAGCGCCGAAATACACGGTGCGCGAGCGCGCCCAATCGAGCAACTGGGTGCCGGTGAGCTGGGCGGGATCTCCAAGAAGAAAATCGGCGAGAGGAGCACCGGAATTGGGGGCATCGGAGGAAGAGCTGAAGAAGGAGCCAAACACGGTAGCGCCGCCGCCGTAGACGGTATCGAAACGATCGCGGCGAACGTCGGCTCCCATTTTGAACGAGTGGTTGCCTTTAATCCAAGAAAGATCGTCGGCGCCTTCGAACAGATTTTCAATATTCAGGTTGGGCCCGCCGGAGCCGAGCGAGCGGAATTGCTGCGAGCCGCCGGTGGAGGAGCCCGCGTAAGAGAACAGAATCTGCGGAAACGTCTGGGCGGGGAAAGGATAGACGGCGATTCCGTTTTGGTTGGCGAAAACAACGCCCTCATCGGCATCGAGAACGACCTGGCTGCCGTTGTGGCGCGTGTAGCCGAAACGGGCCTCATTGACAACGGCCGGCGTGAACAGGTGGACTTCGTTGAGAACGGTGTTCACGGAATTATTGATGTTGTCGGTGGCGCCTCCGAGAAAGCCGCTAAAGCCACCGGGGCTGGAGCTGGTTTGAATAGAGCGCGAGACGCGCGCGAAAAGGCTGTCGCTTTGTGAGATGTGGTGATCGGCCCGGACATCGAATTGATCGCTATTAAAAGGTTGCTGGCCGGTGAACAGATAATTGCTCGCCTGCGCGCCGGGAGCCCCAAAATTGGGTTGAGGTAGGAGGGCGAGCGTGGCGAGTGCGCCAGCGTTCAATTGCGTGGCGGGAATTTTGTTGCCGGGGAAGGGCGTTGCGACTACCAAGCCGCGAGAGTCGAAGTGGCGAGTTGTTGGATCGAAAATTTGATTGGCGTAGCTCGAAAAATCGCCGGTGCGGAAGGCGGGCGGGGGAATGTCAGTGATGGTGGAGGACGCCGAAGTGCGGCGGCGAACTCCCTCGTAGTCGATGAAAAAGAAAGTCTTGTTACGGCCATCGTATAGCTTGGGCAGCACGATAGGGCCGCCCAACGTAAAGCCGAATTGATTCTGTTTGTACGGCTGGCGTGGCCTTCCGGCAGCATTTGAGAAAAAGTTGTTTGCGTCGAGAACGTTGTTGCGTAGGAACTCCCAGGCGTCGCCATGCAGGTCGTTGGTGCCCGATTTGGTAATGGCGCTGACGATGGTTCCCGCCGAGCGACCGAATTCGGCGCTGTAGTTGTTGGTTTTGACCTTGAACTCCGCGACTGCGTCTACCGAGGGCGAATAGTTAATGCCGTTGTAGCCGATGCTGCCGCCAGTCGCGATGGTGTTGTTGTCAATGCCGTCGAGGAGAATATCGTTCGTTTGATAACGGCCTCCGCCCGCCGTGAACGGAAGGTTAGAGTTTATCCCTTTCACCGGAACGGCGTTGCCGGAGAGCAGACCGAGGGACCAGACGTTTCTGCCGTTCAGAGGAAGATCGTTGACCTTTTTGTTGTCAATCACCTGGCCGAGCGAGGATGTGGCCGTGTCAATCAGTGGCGCGGCGCCAGTGACTTCGACGGATTCGGTTACGACGCCGGGCTGAAGCGTGACCGGCAGGTTCAATACTTTGTCGACTACCAAAACAATGTCATTGAAGACCTGTGTCTTGAAGCCCGGCACGCTGACGGTTACCGTATATTGGCCAATCTGGAGATTCGGAGCGCTGAATTCGCCGCGATCGTTGGTGGTGACTTCGCGGGATGTGGAGCGGGCCTGCTGGGTAATGGTGATCTTAGCTCCGGGAATCACGGCCCCGCTGGCATCCTGAACGGTACCGGTGATGGTGGAACTGGCAACCTGCGCGAAGACAAACTCCAGGGTGAAAAAGAAAAGAACGACTGCACGAAGAGTGGCGAACATGGCACGTATCCTCATAGGCGGCGGCGAGAATGGGCCGCTTTGTCTTATGGTCTGACCACTGATGGTATCAAATAGCATGCAGTTTAGGAGAGCCGATTTGCAGCCAAAAACGGAAGGATTGCTCGAATCTTCGCTATACGTGGACGATGTCGCCCGCTCGGCGCGTTTCTACGAGAAGATTTTCGGATTTCGCGTTATTAAAGACTTCGGGGAGCGCGGCTGCGCGATGGAAGCGGGCACGAAGCAGGTCTTGCTGCTATTCAAAAAAGGCGCTTCGCATACTGTTCAATCTCCTCACGACGGTGATGGCGAACTGCATGTCGCGTTCGCGATTGCGGCGTCCGAGCGCACGAGATGGGAAGCGTGGCTTGCGGAGAATGGAATCGGGATCGAGGAGAAGCGCACGTGGGACCTGGGCGGAGAGAGCATTTATTTTCGCGATCCGGATCGGCATTTGTTGGAAATTGCGACGCCGGGCGTTTGGACGATTTATTAGAAGCTGCGGAAAAAGCTCACGTAGCTTGGACAACGCAGGCGAAAGCGCCTGCGCCACACCACAAATCAATGTTTACGAGTCTGTGGCGCAGGCCCTTTGGCCTGCGGAGGCTTTTTCCGATGCCATCTATTAGTCCGCGAGCGGGTTCGGCCGGATCTGGAAATGCAGTACTTTGCTGGTGGTTCCTTTGCCGGTCTCGCTGTGGAATGGTGTGCGAGTGCCCCAGG
>JAICIH010000350.1 GCA_025924475.1 Bryobacteraceae bacterium | reverse complement strand
GGCTTCACCGCTGAGCATGTGACTGCCGCCGCGCTGCGGCTCGTGGGGAAGAGCGCGGAAGCGGAGAAGGAATACGGCGGCGAGGCAACCAATGTCGCTCCTACTTCGCCGCAAGAAGGGCACTCCTAAGGAGCGCCGCTCCCATGTCCTATCGCCTGAAAAGAAAAGAGCCGGTCCCTGATGGCATCAAGCGGCTGGCCGCCGAACAGATTGATGCAGCCTCGTCGCAACTCGCTTCGGGCAAGAACAGGGAAGAAGCGGTTCATGAAGCACGCAAATGCGTGAAGAAAACGCGTGGGCTGTTGAGCCTGGCGGCGTATCAGAAGGAAGATAAGCGGCTGCGAGATATTGGCCGCGCTCTTTCCGCCATCCGCGACGCCACGGTTATTGTCGAAACATTCGATGCTCTCGTCGAGAAACACAAAGCCACTCTCAAAAAAGAACAGCTTGCCGGCGTGCGCCGCGAGCTGGAGCAAGCGCCCGAATTTCGCGAAGGCATCGAGCGCGCTCTGGCCGGTTTGCGCGCCGTTCGCGGACGGGTCGAGACATGGCCGCTTCATACAGATGGATTCACGGCCGTGGAAGAAGGATTAGCGGCCAGCTATCGGCGCGGCCGCAAGAGGCTCCGGTTGGCCGAGAAGACGGGCGATGCGCGCGATTTCCACGAGTTCCGCAAATCGGCGAAAGAGCACTGGTATCACATGCGCTTGTTCGAAGGTTTGTGGCCCGAGCCGGTCGGCGCCCGTGTGGCCGCTCTCAAAGACCTCGAAACGTGGCTCGGTGAGCATCATAATCTCGACGTGCTGCGCGGCAAGCTTCCGAAAGAACCGCAGGAAGCGATCCAGTTATTTCTCGCGCTTGTAGAAACAGAGCAGAAGGAGCTCGAGCGAAATTCCATCTCCCTGGCGCGCCGCCTCTATGAGCAGAAGCCCAAACCCTTTGTGCGCGATCTTTCGAAGCTTTGGGACGTCTGGCACGAGGAAGCGAAGCTCCCGCCGCGCAAGCAACCTGCTCCGTCCGTCTCAAAGAGATCTAAAACGGCCTAGTCATCCAGGCTGCCCATGGTCAAATTGACGGTAGTTCCCGTCATCCCGCTCGCTTTATCGGAAGCCACGAAGGCCGCAACATTGGCAATGTCCGCGAGCGTCATGGCTCGTTGCGGGTGAGTGGTGCTCGCGAGGCGCCCTGTGAACTGTTCCCAGGTCATGCCCGATGCCTTGCCCTTGATGTCGAAGACTTCCTTCATCGTGCTTGTCTCCGGGATGGCGTGCGGCCGCAGACTGACCACGCGAATGCCCCGACGTGCGAGTTCGTAGGAGAGATCCCGGGTGAGTGCCTCCTTGGCGGCCTGCGCCGGACCGTACCCTCCGTTCAATGGGGAGCCCATGCGTGCAGGCAGTGCGGTGACGGTCATGATCACTCCGGATTTATTCGGGATCATGTGCCTTGCGGCTATGCGTGCGGTCAGAAAGTACGACGTCGTGTAGGCTGCGATCGGTAGGGAGAACTGCTGGACATCCATCTCGACCAGAGGTACACCCAGAATCTTTTTGTTCGATATCCCGACCGCGTTGAACGAGATATCGACGCGGCCCGCCTTATCGATCACGGACTGTAGATGCTTGTCCACAGCCTGCTCGTCGAGGGCATCCACATCCGCCGCTTCAGCGGATCCGCCACCGGAAACGATATCTTTAGAAACCGCTTCGACCGCTCCACGGCGGCGTCCAGTGAGAAAAACCTTGGCCCCTTCGCGCGCGAACGCGCGTGCGACAGCGCCGCCGATCGCACCTCCGCCTCCGTAGATCACTGCAACCTTGTTCTTCAGCATCATCTTTGTTTTCCTTTCTGTGTTTGACGGATCGTCAGAGCCGTCGATGATACAGACACCGCGAAGTTGGGAAAATGGGCGGTCACCGCTGGTGTGCGATACAGGGTAGAAGTGCGACAAGAAGTGGGAGGAAGTGACGAGACGGTGAGCGCTGTGACAGCCGGCCTGATCTCAAAGGCGCGGGCCGGGGACAACGATGCGTTCCGAGAGCTGACCGAGCCCCACCGCCGAGAGCTACAGGTGCACTGCTATCGGATGCTCGGATCCTTCCAGGATGCCGAGGACGTTCTGCAGGAGACGCTGCTGGCCGCCTGGCAAGGCCTCGAAGGGTTCGAGGGACGCGCCTCGCTCCGCACCTGGCTTTACCGAATTGCTACCAATCGGTGTCTTAATGCGCGCCGCTCGGCCAGCCGGCGACCCGCCAAGGAGTGGGATGTGCCTGGAGTTGTACCACCGGAGCCAACCCGGCTCGGCGAGGTCGTATGGCTGGAGCCACTTCCCGACTCCGTCTTCGAGGGTGTGATCGACGTACCGATCGGCCCGGAGGCACGCTACGAACAGACCGAATCGATCTCCCTGGCCTTTGTGACCGCCCTTCAGGTTCTGCCGCCTCGTCAGCTCGCCGTGCTTATCTTGCGCGACGTCCTCGGATTCCATGCGGACGAGGTGGCCGGCATGCTGGACGCGACCGTCGAATCGGTCAACAGCGCGCTCAAACGGGCGCGCGCCAGCCTGCAGCGCCGACGGACGCCGTCCGCAGACCGCGAACCGCCTCCCGCCTCCGGTTCACCTTCCGAGGATGCGATCGTGGCAAAGTTCGTCAGCGCGTACGAGTCCGCGGATCTCGACGCGCTGGTCGCCCTTTTGACCGACGACGTCTTCATCTCGATGCCACCGATGCCTTTCGAGTATGAGGGCCGAGACCTCGTGGCCCGCTTCTTCGCCGGCCTCTTTGGCGCGGGCCGGAGGTTCGAGCTCGTTCGGACGCGAGCCAACGGTCAGCCGGCGTTCGGAGCTTACCTGCGCGCCCCCACCCGGCATCCGCCGCGGCGTCGGCCTCTACGTCCTAGCCCTCAGCGGCGACCGGATCTGCGCCATGATCCGTTTCGAACACAGCGTGCTCCCCTGGTTCGGGCTACCGCGATCGCTTCCGGGTTGATAGCCAGCCTTCGGCGTTCTCGATTCGCGCCAGATCCAGCTCAGCGCGAAACTGGTGTTTAGCTACAGGCCGCTATGCCACACTACACACGCCGCGAACTACTTGGGTTCTTCGCCGGAGCCGCTGCAAGCGCCGCCGCAGGTGAGCCGCCACCGAACATCCTATATATGATGGCGGACGATCACGCCGCCCACGCCATCTCGGTATACGGAAGCAAGATCAACCATACGCCGAACATCGATCGCATTGCTAATCAAGGCATTCGTCTCACCAACTGCTTCTGCACGAATTCTATCTGCACGCCGAGCCGCGCTTCCATTCTCACTGGCCAATACAGCAACAAGAACGGGGTCTATACGCTCAACGACGCCATCGATCCCAATCGCGACAACGTTGCCAAACAGATGCAGCAGGCCGGCTATCAAACCGCGATGATCGGCAAATGGCATTTAAAAACCGATCCCACGGGATTCGACTATTGGAATATTCTCCCCGGCCAAGGCGTCTACTACGATCCAACCTTCCTCACCGTGGCCGGAAAGAAAAAGTATGAAGGCTACTGTACGGACCTCATCGGGGATTTCAGCATCGATTGGCTCAAGCAGCGCGATCGCAAGAAGCCGTTCTTTCTGATGTCGCACCACAAAGCGCCGCACCGTCCGTGGCAGCCCGCCCCTAAATACAAACACCTATTCGATGGCGAAACCATCCCGGAACCGGACAATCTCTACGATCACGACGAAGGGCGTTCGCGCAGCGTGGCCGAAACCAAAATGAAAGTCGGCGAGAACATGACCGAGACCGACTTGAAGACGGCCATCCCGAAAGATCTGCAAGGCGACGCGCTGCGCAAATGGGCGTATCAGCTTTACATCAAGGACTATCTTCGCTGCATTCAGAGTGTCGATGACAATGTCGGCCGCGTGCTGGATTACCTGGATGCGGAAGGCCTAGCCAGCAGCACCGTCGTTATCTACACCTCCGACCAGGGATTCTTCCTGGGCGATCACGGTTTGTTCGACAAGCGTCTCATGTATGAGGAATCTCTGCGCATGCCGTTCCTCATGCGCTATCCGAAGGAAATTAAGGCCGGTTCAGTCAATCGCGACATCATCTTGAATATCGATTTCGCGCCGACATTCCTGGACTACGCGCAGCGCGCCGTGCCGGCGGCGATGCAGGGCCGTAGCTTCCGTCACAATGTCGAAGAGCATACGCCGAAAAACTGGCGCACGGCCATGTATTACCGCTATTGGATGCACAACGATAACGACCATCATGTGCCTGCGCACTACGGCATCCGGACCGAGCGATGGAAGCTGATCTACTACTACAACCAGCCGCTCGGCATGACCGGCTCGTTTCCCAACAACATGCCGGCAGAATGGGAGTTTTTCGACATGAAAAACGACCCGCGCGAAATGCACAATCTCTATTCCGATCCCAAGCACGCCCAACTCATCCAACACCTGAAGCAGCAGATGGCAAAGCTCCAACACGAAGCCGGAGACAAACCAGTCGACTAGCGCAAGTTCGTCACAACCTTGTGGTGTTTTCAACAGCTTACAGAGCCGCGACCAGAGGGAGCGGTCGTGAATATTCAATGTGACGAACTTGGGCTAGATTTGGCGGTAGCTTCGGTTAAGGATAGCTTTGTTCCTTCACGCCCGATGACATCTTCTACAAAGCTGCACGACGCGCGTAAGTTGCCAACATACTCGGGACCGCATAGCAATTCATTTGGTGACCTTAGCGAAAGCTGGTTTACAAAAGTCTTACAACTTCCTGACGACTCTAAGCCCGCCGCTCACTTATGGTGAATGCTGGAGATAGCGAACAAGCTGATCCCGTAAACAAAGTATTGGAAGGAACGTCAAGATTAGTTTCGGAATCATCGCAGTGGTTCTGACGTCGGCAGCATCGTAGTCGCACAATCGCAGCACCCCATCGCAGTAAACATCGCGAATCGCCAAGTTGAGCTGCGTTTCAGCGCCAACGCATTACGTGTAATCGTGCGTATATATATCTCGGATAAATACGAGCGAAGACATTCAATCAGACTTCGTGGCAGAGCCATCACAGGCACAATCCGCATTGTATTTAGCAGGAAAGTAAATGACACGACTCATCTTTAAGAAAGGCAAATGAAAAGTAACATGATTCGATTCAATCTCCGAAAAGCAACTAACCTCATTTTGCTAATAGGGATAATTACTATACTCACCGGCACCGCTGCCGCTCAGATCTACGGCCCAGCGCCCACTCCGCCGCCTGCGCCAGCGCCCACTCCCCCACCTGCGCCAGCGCCTACTCCCCCACCGGGCGGCGGAATGACCGGCAACCCGCCACCCGCTCCAACGCCTACTCCTCCAACGCCCACTCCTCCCGCGCCTGTTCCTCCTCCGGGCGGTGGGACGGGCGGTGGGGGAGCTGCGGCTGCGCCTCCTCCGGCCTCCGGCGCCGTACGGAACTTTCATGTCGGCTTCGACCGGCCGGAAGCCTGGGCTCTAAAATATTTTGCTTCGGCGACCCTGCTGAGCGGGCTCGAGCCGCCGGACCCTCCCGAGCTGCGGCGGATTGGCGCGATCACGCTGGGACTCGAGGTGAATTGGATGCCAACGCTCGACGCCGGTCAGCAGCGCGTCGGCTTCAACGGCACAGCGCCCGAGGGTCTGAATAAGGCGCCGGTATTGGTCAGGCCTGTAATAAGGGTTCAGCTACCGTGGAAGTTTAAGGCGTTAGCCGCGGCGCCGATCCCCATCTCTACGTTTGGCATCAAGCCGCGGTTGTTCGCATTTGGCCTGGAACGGCCGCTCATCGAACGCAATCAATGGACGTTGAGTTGGCGGGGCTTCGGCCAGGTCGGCTCGGTAAAGGGCGCATTTACCTGTCCGGAGAGTAGTCTGGCATTTCCGCCCGGATCTTCCGGCAATCCTACGAATTGCGTGGGAACGTCGGAAGACAGCGCCACGCTGCGGGTCGTGGGAATGTCATTTCAAGTTGCCCACCCGCTTCCCGGGATGCCGCGACTCATTCCTCACGCATCCGTCGGCGGCAACTTTATTGACGGCGCTTTCCAGTCTCACGCGCCGGCGACGTTTGGTTTGGCGCAACAGCGCATGTGGACACACGGCGGGACCTTCTCGACGACGGGTGGCATAAGCTACATGCTGAACAAACAGACCGCCTTTACAGTGGATGTCTTTTATTCGCCTCTGTGGGTCATCCGGAACCCAGGCGGTCCACGAACTAACGACGGTCTGTTTAATGTGCGAGC
>JAICIH010000349.1 GCA_025924475.1 Bryobacteraceae bacterium | reverse complement strand
GAAATAACGATCACGCCGGATTGGGCGACTGGACCGTCAATCCGCAAAAATTTCCGAACGGGCTGAATGGCTTAATCGCGCGAGTAAATTCTCTCGGGATGGATTTCGGTTTGTGGGTGGAACCCGAGATGGTCAATCCCGACAGCGATCTCTACCGCGCACATCCGGATTGGGTGATGAATTTCCCCGGCAGGCCGCGCAGCGAGTTGCGCAATCAATTGATCCTGAACATGGCGCGCGACGATGTGAAGGAATATATCTTCGACGTCCTCGATAAGCTCGCCAGCACTTATAAAATCCGCTACTTCAAATGGGACATGAACCGGATCTTTTCAGAACCCGGCTGGCCGGAAGTCCCCATCAATCGGCAGCGCGAATTATGGGTGAAGTACGTGTGGAATTACTACGACATCATGAAGCGCTTGCGGGAAAAGCATCCGGGACTCGAAATCGAATCGTGCTCAGGTGGCGGCGGCCGCATCGATCTGGGCGTGTTGCGCTATGTCGATGAAGTCTGGACTTCGGACAACACGGAAGCCTTCGACCGCCTGCGAATTCAAGAGGGATTTTCGCAAGCCTACGCCGCGAAATTCATGTCGGCATGGGTCACCGACGTGCCGAATATGAACCACCGCAGCACACCGCTGCAGTACCGCTTTCTGGTAGCGATGCAAGG
Organism: Bryobacteraceae bacterium; assembly: GCA_025924475.1. Taxonomy (GTDB): domain Bacteria; phylum Acidobacteriota; class Terriglobia; order Bryobacterales; family Bryobacteraceae; genus Bog-105. The sequence continues at coordinate 5,602 of JAICIH010000349.1, read as the reverse complement.
AGCGCTCGGCATTGGCGCAAATCTGAACAAATGGTCGGATGCCGATACCGAGCTGGCTACAAAGATGATCGCGCTTTACAAACGCATTCGCACTACCGTGCAGTTCGGCAATCTATACCGGCTGCTCTCTCCGCGCTTGAGCGATACGACGGCGAACGAATATGTCTCGAAGGACGGAAAAGAAGCCGTGCTGTTCGCTTTCCGGCATTCGCAGGAATACAACACGCCGCCTCCGGCATTGCTTTTACAGGGCTTGAACGGCCGGTCTGTATACCGGCTGGAATCGCTGGACGGCAAAACTTTAGGAGAAGAGAGCGGAGCGTATTTAATGCAGCACGGAGTAAACGTGACCTTGCGAGGAGATTTCGATAGTACCGCGGTGCTCTTGCACCGTCTCGACTAATATGTTTGAACTCAACGGACAAACAGCCATTGTGACCGGAGCGGCGGCCGGCATCGGCGAAGCGATTGCACGCCGTTTATCGACGGCGGGAGCACGAATCGCGGTGGCGGATTTGAATTTCGCGGACGCGACTATGGTGGCCAACTCTTTGCCCAGCGATTCATTCGCGATCGAGTGCGATGTTTCGCGGCGAGAATCGATAAAACGCGCCGTCGAGAGCGTTTTGGCAAAGACCGGCCAAATAGACATCCTCGTGAACAACGCCGGGATCGCGGGCCGCGCTGCGCCCATTTGGGAACAGACGGAAGAAGATTGGAGTCGCATAATTGCCATCAACCTTAGCAGTGTATTTCGCTTTTGCCAGCTTGTGGTCCCACACATGCTAAGCCGCAAATACGGGCGAATCGTGAACATCGCTTCGATCGCCGGCAAGGAAGGTAACCCCAATATGGTTCCGTACTCAGCAACTAAGGCGGCAGTTATTGCACTTACTAAGTCGGTCGGAAAAGAAGTTGCAACGGGCGGCATTTGCGTGAATGCCGTTTCTCCCGCGGTAATCCACACTAAGATTCTGGACCAGCTAACCACCGCCCAGGTCGATTACATGACTGAGCGCATCCCCATGCGGCGCACGGGCACTCCCGAGGAAGTAGCGGCGATCGTTCATTTTCTCGCGAGCCGGGATTGCTCGTTTGTAACCGGTCAATGCTATGACGCAAGCGGCGGCCGGGCTACGTATTAGCCGGCATTTTCTCACTGATCGCGGGACTAAGAAAGCTGCCTCCACCGGCCACCACCCGGACAGCTTGAAACAGATCCACCGGCGCGTCATCCTCGAGCACATAGCCGCGCGCGCCGGCCTTGAGAGCTTCGGAAACATACTCCTGATCGGTTAGAACCGTTACGAAAACGATTCCGCATTCTCGCCGTTTGGAAAGGATCTCTCGCGCTGTAGCAATGCCATTCAAGGGCGGAAGCTGGACTCCGAGCAAAACAACATCGGGACGTCGATATTCGGCCAGTGCCACCGCCTCGCGGCCATCCGCGGCTTCCCCGATCACGCGAAACGCAGGCTCTCTTTCGAGCAGCAGCCGCAGATTACTGCGAATGATCGGATGATGTTTTGCGAGAACGATGCGGATAGGCTCCATACGCAACAGGGGAATGATAGCCGGTAATTTGGGGGAAAGATATCCGCCTGAAGCCGTACCGCTTTTCTACCTTCTATTCAGGTGTAAAAATACGCGGTTCAACGTATGGCTATCCAGCTAGGTTCAACTAGACTGGACTTTGCGCAAGTTCGTTCTTCCAATCTGTGTTGTAACGGCGACTTTGATCGGGGAATCCTGCTCCAAACCTTCGCGGGCCAGCACGCAGGAGCATAAGATCTCGGATGCGCCGGCGGTCGCCGTCGCCAAGGCGAAGACGGAAGACATGTCGCGCACGATCGTTTTAACCGCCGAGTTTAAGCCGTTTCAAGAGATCGACGTAATGGCTAAAGTGGCGGGCTACGTACAGAAGATCAACGTAGACGTCGGAGACCGGGTGAAGCAGGGCGAGCTTCTGGCAGTGCTCGAAATTCCGGAAATGGCCGACGATCGGGCGCGTGCGCAATCGATGCTGAGCCGCAGCCGCGCGGAAGTCGCTCGGGCCAAGGACGAGTTGCAGCGAGCTGAATCGGCGCACCAGGTCGCCCACCTTTCTTACACTCGTCTTTCCGATGTTGCGAAACGAAAGGCCGGTCTGATCGCGCAGCAAGAGATCGACGATGCGCAAAGCAAGGATCTCGTATCCGAAGCGCAAGTAAGCGCCGCGAAATCGAATCTTACCGCTGCCGAGGAACAGGTCGAGGTCAATAAGGCCGAGCTACAAAAAGTTAACACCTTGGCCGAGTATCTGAATGTAACGGCTCCGTTCGCGGGAGTGATCACCAAGCGATATGCCGATACCGGGTCGATGATCCAGGCAGGTACGTCCTCGCACACGCAAGTGATGCCGCTGGTCAAATTATCGGAGAACCGCCTGCTGCGCTTAATTCTGCCGGTTCCCGAGTCCGCGGTTCCTACCGTCCACATCGGCCAGCAGGTCGAGGTGCGCGTGCCCACGCTCAATCGTTCCTTTCCCGGCTGCGTGGCGCGTTATGCGGATAAGTTGTCGACCGGCACTCGCACGATGGATACGGAAGTGGATGTTCCGAATCCAAATCTGGTCCTGATACCCGGTATGTTTGCCGAAGTGAACCTCACGCTGGCGCACCGCAATAACGTTCTGACTGTTCCTGTTCCGGCTGTGGATATGAGCGGCGGCTTCCAGACTTCGGGTCAAGTCGCGGTGGTCACGCCGGAGAATCGCGTCGAGATTCGCACGGTGGAGCTTGGGATGCAAAACCCGTCTAGCATCGAAATCCGATCCGGTTTGCACGCGGGAGACCTGGTGGTGATGGGCAACCGGTCAGGACTCGAGTCCGGCCAGCAAGTGCGTCCAAAGCCGACAGACATCGCATCCGCTCTTCCTTAGTCGCATGTCGCGCTTTGCCATTCGGACACCATATTTTATTGTTGTCGTCGCGCTGATCGTCGCGGTAGTCGGCGGTGCTGCGCTCGCGCGCATGCCGGTTGATATGTTTCCGACGATCAACATTCCCATGGTGGTCGTCGCCACGTTTTATAACGGCATGCCGCCGGAGCAGATCGAATCCGACATCACCAGCCGGTTTGAGCGCCAGTTTACATTGGCTAGCGGCATCGAACATATTGAATCGCGCTCTTTGCCCGGCGCGAGCGTGATCCGAGTGTATTTCCAGCCAGGAAGCAATTCGGATTCGGCCGTGGCGACGATTTCGAATCTCGCCATGGCGCAATTGCGGCGGCTGCCTCCCGGCACATTGCCGCCGGTAGTGCTGAAATTTGATGCTTCGAGTCTTCCCGTTTGTCTGGTCACCGTCGGCGGGCAAGGCTTCAATCAAACGCAATTGCGCGATCTCGCGCAGTTCCGAGTGCGCAACCAGATGGCTAGCGTCGCCGGCGCCAGCGTGCCGCAGCCGTTCGGAGGTGGTTATCGCCAGATCATGGTCTACGCGGATCCCTACCGGCTGGAAGCGCACTCGCTCAGTCTGATGGACGTGGTCCGGACAGTAAATCGCTCGAACCTGATTCTCCCGGCGGGTGATCTGCCGATCGGCACGCTCGACTACAACATTTATACGAATAGCCAGCTTCCGAGTATTGAAGATATCGACCGATTGCCAATTAAAGTCGTCGGCCAATCAATTGTCCGTGTCGGCGACATAGGTTACGCCAAAGATTCGCGGCAGATCCAAACGAGCATCGTAAGAGTGAACAGCAAGCCATCGGTCTACACACCCGTGTTGAAGCAAGGCGGCGATACCAACACGATTGCAGTAGTCGATGGCGTGCGAAAGGTGGTCGGGCATCTGGTGGACGTTCCCAAGAATCTGGTGGCGAATGTGTTGTTCGATCAATCCCGTTTTGTAAAGACAGCCATTCGGACACTGCTTGACGAAGGCGCAATCGGGCTATTTCTGACGTCGCTGATGATCCTGATCTTCCTCGGAAGCATGCGCGCAACCGTGGCGGTATTCTTCTCCATTCCGCTATCGGTGTTGGCGACCTTCATGGCGCTTTCGTTCGGCGGCGGGACGGTAAACAGCATGGTCTTGGGCGGCCTTGCGCTTGCGCTGTCGCGGCTAATCGATAACTCCGTGGTGGTTCTCGAGAATATTTACCGGCATCTCGAAATGGGCGAAACACCCGAAACGGCGGCCGAGATTGGCGGACGTGAAGTAGCGCTCCCAGTGCTTGCCGCAACGCTCACAACGGCGGTGGTGTTCTTCCCTGTTACGTTTCTGTATGGCGTGAGCCGATTTCTTTTTTCGGCGCTTGCGCTTGCGGTTGTCCTGGCGCTCTTCGCGTCTTTCGCGGTGGCGATGACCGTAGTGCCGCTATTCTGCGCGCGGTTTATCAAGGCTGCCGCGCATCACGGCACGCCTTCGTCGGAACAGCCGGTTGAGGTGGAGCTGGTGAGCAAGCACAATCGCTGGCGTTTTGGCGAACGCTTCAATATCTGGTTCAACGACCGTTTCGAATCATTTCTTCGCGGCTACGACCGGCTGGTGGGTATTGCCCTGCGCAACGCGTGGATGACGGTCGGATTGTGCGGAGCCTCGTTTGCAGTCAGCCTACTTTTGTTTCCGCTGCTCGGTCTCTCTTTCTTTCCACGCACCGACGCCGGCATGTTCGTGATTAACGTCAAGGCTCCGTCGGGCACGCGCCTTGCGGTTACCGAGCGCGAAGTAGCCAAGGTCGAAGCGTTGATCCGGCAGACTATCCCGCCGCGCGATTTAAATGTAGTTCTTTCCAATATCGGCGTTACGCCGGGATTTTCTTCGATCTACACTAGCAATTCGGCGCAGCATACGGCGTTCGTGCAGGTAGGACTGAAAGAGGACCACGAGACCGGCAGCTATGAGTACATGGCGCGCTTGAAGCGGCGAATTGCCGAGGAATTGCCGGAGCTCAACACGTATTTTCAGTCCGGAGGCATGGTGGACGCGGTGCTCAACCTCGGCCTGCCGGCGCCTATCGATGTGCAGGTGGCAGGTACGAATCTCAAGGCTTCTCATGCCGTGGCGAGAAAGCTCGCCTCGCAAATTCAGCGTTTTCCCGATGTCGCAGACGTCTACATTCCGCAGGATATCGACTACCCGGCGCTGAAGTTGAACATTGATCGAACACGCGCCAGCGAACTCGGTCTGGATCAGCAGGAAGTGGTCGGGAATGTAATCACAGCGCTTTCGAGCAATCAGATGATTGCGCCGAGCTACTGGATCGATCCGAAAACCGGCCAGGACTACATGCTGACGGTGCAGTATAGCGAAGGCCAGGTCAAATCACTCGCCGATTTGCGTGCCATTCCCCTACGCGCAGCGGCGAGTCTGCTCCCAACGCGTCTCGACACCATCAGCTCGTTGACCCGAACGACCGCACCAACCGAAGTGGATCATTATCAGATCCGGCGCGTGATGGACGTCTATGTCCGGCCGCTCGGCGAGGAGATCGGAGGCATTGCGGACCGCATCGACAAAATCATCGCGCAAACACAGATTCCCGAAGGCCTGAACGTAACTCTTCGCGGCATGGTGCAAGGTATGCGCGCTTCCTTTCGCAGCTTCGCGCTGGG
>JAICIH010000348.1 GCA_025924475.1 Bryobacteraceae bacterium | reverse complement strand
GGGGAAGGCCGATCCGAATCAGCGCTTGCGTTGTGAGTAATATTGGCGGGTTGCCAACCCGCCGCAGGCTGCCAGCCTGCCCCACAAAGCAGGCTAGCCGCAACCAAACGCGCCGTGCGGCTTCAGGGGCGTACGTTACCGCTCCCTGGCGGTCGCGGCTCAGTTTCAGATCAATGACTTGCGAAGTTGAACTCGTCGCAAGCGGCAAAGAATTTGAGATGTAGTAGTACACAGCAGCCGAGCCACTAGTGGCACAAGGCCGTGGGATCAGGTTTTGGGTTTTAGAGCCTTGATGAAGGCGTCGTGCAAGACGGTGTCGGCGCCTACGCCAGGTTCTCCGGAGATGTCGGAGTTCATGAAGAGCGCGCCGTAGAGGCCGGGGCCGACTAGGGCGACAGACGTGCTGATGGTAGTGCCGTTGGCTCCCCAGCCGCCATTCTTTTCGACCCAGCGGTAGCCGGTCGAGTCCGTTTTTGTGTCCCAGCCGAGGGGCGTGTTTTCCATGTCCTGGCGCTGGGCGGAGGTGAGGATACGGTTGTCGTTTTTGTTGAGGCTGTTGAGGACCTTGGCGACGTCTTCGATCGCGAGATACCAGCCGGCCGCGCCCACCATCAAGGTGTTATCTCCCCAATCGACGCCGGCGCTCGTGCCGGGGAATTTGTAAGAGAAGGCGTAGGCGGTGGATTGCGGCCCGGAAGACGGCGGCTTGGCTTCCACGCCGGCGGCGCCCACTGGTTCAAAGACGTTCTGCTGCACGATCTTCACGTAGGCGGCTGCCAGCTTTTGCGCGCGGTGAGCGGGATCGTCGACAAAGCCATCGATTATCGGCAGAAGAATCCGGAAGATCGCGAAATTGTAGTTGCTGTAGCAGGGCGATTTGTCGTTCGGGTTGATGGGATCGGGCGGATTGACCACGCTGGAGGGCTGACATTTCGTGTTCTTCGATGGGTCCACCTTCTGCGTGAAGAATTTTTTCAGATTGTCGTACTCCTGGCTGACGTTGCCGTAATCCTTGATGCCGCTGCGATGGGAGAGGAGCTGGCGGAAGGTGATAGACGACACATTGGGATCCAGATGCCAGTCGCTTGGCAGATGGCCGCCGATGGACGAATCCAGGCTGATGTTGTGCTTGGCGAGAACGCGGATGGCGGCAAGAGCCGTAACGAACTTGCTGACGCTGGCAACCGGAATTTTCGTAGAGGGAAGAAATGTGTGCGCGGGCGCATTCGCTGCAGTGCGCGCTTGGCCGTGCGAATAGTAACTTAGCCCGGCGGCACCGATGGAGCAGGCATAGCCGACGACTTTGCCGTCCAGCCGGTCGGATATGTTCCGGTAGACATCGGCAATCGCGATGCAGCGGGTAGCATCGCACACCTTTTCGTTTTTGGCGGCGCGGCCGACCAGCGACCAGCCGTTCCCGTCGCCATCGAAAGCGACGATGCGCATGGGTCCGTAGACATTGGACAAATAGCCCATGGCCATATGTGTCTCGTCCGGGATGTTGCGATTGAAATAAGCGCCGTGATCATTGACGATGCTCCAGCGGTTGCCTCCCTGGCGGGGAAACGAGACGCAAATGATTTTTGAGCCATTTTTGGAAAGCTCACCCATTTGTTGATGGCACTCGTCGGGAATGTTGCGGTTGAAATAGGCGCCGTGGTCGTTGATAATGCTCCAACTGTTGCCACCTTGCGGCGGGAAGGAGACCCAGACGATTTTTGCGCCGTTTTTGGATAGCTCAGCCATTTTCTGGTGGCACTCGTCGGGGATATTTCTGTTGAAGTAAGCACCTTTGTCGTTTACGATGCTCCAGCTATTGCCTCCCTGCGGCGGGAAGGCAACGCAGACGATTTTTGCGCCGTTTTTCGAGAGCTCACCCATTTGCTGGTGGCACTCGTCGGGGATGTTGCGGTTGAAATAGGCGCCATTTTTTGAGACAACGCTCCAATGGTTATTTCCGGGCCCAAACGCCACGCAGACCGGCTCGTTTCCCGCCGACGAGAAATCTTTTACCTTTTGGTGACACTCGTCCGGGATGTTCCGGTTAAAGAAAACTGCCATGCAGTCGCTATCCTCCGGGAAATGGTGATGGAAGGGTTCGTTTCGTTACGAGAAAGGTGAAAAAATTGTGGAACGAGCGCGGTTCTGAGTTTAAAGGTAACTCAGCCACCAACTGCGGCGGGTGGATTTGACTTTCGCAAACCACCTGCAGACCGGATAGAGCAACGCTACCACAACTATCCAGATGAGATAGGCGGCCCAAAGGCTGTAGCCGAAGTTTGGCGGGAACAATTGCTTGGGTCCGCCCATGGACGGCAGCGGATTAAACATGAAGGTAAAGGCATTATTCCCGTAGCGCAGCCAAGCCAGCAACACGGCAAGTACGTGGATGAGATAGAAGTGCAGAACGAAATAGAACAGAGGCACTCGGCCGAATACGATCAACGGATTTTGGCGCGAAGGCGGATGAAGATCGAACCACGCTAACACTAAAAGCGCAGGTCCTAGGGTCATCAACAGGAAGTCAAGCGACGCCGGGTACTTCGTGCAGTTGAGAAACGATAAAACGAATCTTTGCGAGGACCAGGGCGCTGGGTCTCCATAAGCATTGATCGCGCGGAGGATGATAAATGCGGCGATCGAGATAAACCCTATACGCCGCATAATCCGCCGCCGCACGTCGGGTTCGTAATATAGGACGCGGCCGAAGCAGAAGCCGGCGGCCATGACGGCGATCCAGGGAAGGACCGTGTAGGTGATCAGGAACATCTTGCCGGAAAACGTGAGCAGGCCCGGCCGGTGAAGAAGGCTCCAGAGCGGAGCGGCCGGACCAGAGATGCGGATGCGATCCAGGCCGTTGTGAAGGACGATGATTGCCATACTCAAGGCCAGCAGCCACCGCATAGGCAAACGGACGAGCGCCGCGAGCAAGATCATGCACACACCAAAAATCCAGAGGATAAGAAGGAGGATGGGATAGCGGGAGGAAATGTTGAAGTTGTAGGCGAACTGCATGACGATCAGTTCCAGGAAGATCAGCCAAAGCCCGCGCGTCCAGAGAAAGCGCGAGAGCTGGGCGATGGTTCGATTGCTTTGGCGCCACCAGAGAAACGCTCCCGTACCGGAAGTAAATATGAAGACAGGCAAGCAGAAGTGTGTGATCCAGCGAGTGAAAAACAAAATCGAGGTGGTTTTCGAAAGATCCGTGGGGGAGAACGACATGGCTCCGGTGTGGAAGAAATCGCGCACGTGATCGAGGGCCATGAGGATCATGACGGCGCCGCGAAGAGCGTCGATGCTGGGCAGGCGCCGGCTGGGGCTGGGTTGCGAGAGGTTCAAGCGAAATGGTCTTGAGCTATGCTAGCGCTCGATGGTTCGAGAAAGTTTGGCCGCTGCTGGTTTGTTGCTCTTGCCGCTACTTTCGATGGGCGCGGACTCGCCGCCCAAGCTCCGGCTCGGAGAAGTGCAGCAGGCGAGGCCTACCAGCTATGGCGTTGATTTGACGCTCGATCCAGACAAGGACACATTTCGCGGATCGATCGACATTCGAGTAAATATAGAGCGGCCGACACAGGTACTCTGGCTAAACGCTACAAATATCGCAATTGAGAAAGCAACGCTCAAGAGGGGCGGCGAGACGCAGGCCGCAACCGTCGTTTCGGGCGGAGATAATTTTCTCGGATTGAAGTTCAGTGGGCCAGTGGCTAGCGGAAGGGTGGAAGTTCGCGTCGTTTATACGGGCAAGGTGTTAACGCACGATCAGTCGGGCATTTTTCGAACAGAGGATCAGGGCAATCGCTACCTGTTAACTCAGTTCGAGCAGATCGCGGCACGCAGAGCTTTCCCGTGTTTTGACGAACCGAGTTACAAAGTACCCTGGCAGGTGACATTACACGTTCCGGCGCAGGATAAAGCAGTCAGCAACACGCCCGTGCTTTCAGAAACGGCAGAAGGTGCAACGAAGACGTTTGTTTTTCAAGAGACGAAACCGCTGCCGAGTTATCTGGTGGCGTTTGGCGTGGGGCCATTTGAGTTTGTAGATGCGGGAGTTGCCGGAAGGAATCATGTCCCGGTGCGCATTGTGACTGCCAAGGGGCGCGCGGAGGAGGCACAGTACGCGGCGGAGGTAACGGCGACGATTCTCACGCGGCTCGAGGATTATTTCGGCATCCCCTACCCGTACGCAAAAGCCGATCAAGTGGCAATTCCGATTTCGGCAGGTTTTGCGATGGAGAACGCCGGCATGGTGACGTACGGGCAGACGATTATCCTGGCGAAGCCGCAGAACGATACCGAGCGGCGGAAGAGGACGTATGCCTCGGTGGCGGCGCACGAACTGGCGCATCAGTGGTTCGGCGACCTGGTGACGACGGCCTGGTGGAATGATATCTGGCTGAACGAAGCGTTTGCGACATGGATGTCGAGCAAACTGATTGCGGAATGGAAGCCGGAATGGAAAACGCGCGCGGAGGACGTGGATGACAAGCTTTACGCCGAAAGCAGAGACAGCCTTTTAACGGCGCGTAAGATCCGGCAGAATATCGAATCCAACGACGATATAGAGAATGCGTTCGACGGGATCACGTACCAGAAGGGCGCGGCCGTCATCGGCATGTTCGAGAACTGGGTGGGCGCGGCGGCGTTCCGGAAGGGCGTTCACAGCTACATGGAACGCTATGCGTTTCGCACGGCGACTACGGCGGATTTTCTGGATTCGGTGAGCACAGCGACACGAAAGAACCTGGCGCCGGCGTTCTCGACATTTCTGGACCAATCGGGCGTTCCGGTGGTGTCGGTGGCGCTCGATTGCAAGCGCGGTAGGCCGGTGCTGCATTTAGGGCAGCAGCGCTACGTTCCGCTGGGATCGAAGAGCACGGAGAGGCAGGTTTGGAGCATTCCGGTGTGCATGCGCTACGGAACAGACAGCAGCAGCCGAACGAGTTGCGAGCTGATGACGAAACCGGCGATGGATGTGCCGCTGGCCGGCGATAGCTGTCCGGCGTGGGTGCAGGCAAACGATAAAGCGGTGGGCTATTATCAGGCGGACTATGTAGGCGGATTGCTGGGCAAGCTGACCGAGGGCGATGTGACTGCGAGACTGAGCGCGCCGGAGCGGGTGGATCTGATCGGGAACGCGCAAGCGCTAACGGAATCGGGAAAAATGGCACTGAAGGACGCATTGGCTTTAGTGCCGGTGTTTCATGCGGACCCGGAGCGGCACGTGGTGGAGCAAGCGCTGCAACTGGCAATTGGTCCCAGCAATCATCTTGTGAGGAACGATCTCGAAGGCAAATACGCGGAATTTATCCGGGCGAATTTCGCCGCGCGGGCGCGCGAGATCGGCTGGGCAGCGAAGGCCGGCGAATCGGACGAAGCGCGCCTTCTGCGGCCCAGGCTGCTGCCCGCGGTGGCGACCCTCGGGGGCGACGAAGAACTCGCCAAGCAGGCTAAAGAACTAGCGTCAGAGTGGCTGGAAACGCGTAAAGGAATCGACCCGGGGATGGTCAGGGCTGTCCTGGGAACTGCCGCCTACAGTGGGGATGCCAAATTAGCGCAGCGATTCATCGACGTTTGGCCCAAGTTAGATCCGCAGCAGCAGCAGTCGCTGCTGCTTGCTATGTATGGATTTCGAGATCCGCAGGCAATTCGGTTGCTGCTCGATGCGGTACTTGCGGGCAAGCTACCGGTGACTCCCGCGGCCAATCTTTTCTTGTACGCGGGGATGAATGCGGAGAGCACGCGGAGGGTACGGTTCGAATTTTTGAAGGCGCATTTCGATCGGATTTTGCCGTTGCTCGGAGACAGCACATTTTCCGGACGGAGCAGGCTTCCGAACACCGGTTTGGGGTTTTGCGATTCGCAGTCGAAGAAGGAACTACAGGACTATTTTGAGCCCCGGCTGAAACAGTTGCTGGGCGCGCCGCGAGTGCTGGCGCACGTGCTCGAGGGGATCGATCAGTGCATCGCAATCAAGGCAGCGCAGGAGCCGAGTGTTACGGCGTTTCTGGGGAAGCAGTAAAGCTATGGGCGGGTGCGCCATAAGCGTTGAATTCCGAAAGGTAGTTCTTGGTTCTAATCTCCCGATTTTGACCTCAAGAGAAACACGTGGCCACAATGGCTACTGGCTACGATCCAGGCGGTTGGCCAACTCAACAGCAGGTAAAGGAGTAGTCTCCGATACCACGGCATTCCGGCGTGTATAGCGCCCTCGCTCCACTTCTCGACGGCAGCTTGCGGCCAGCCACTGGTCCATGTCACAAGGGCGATCACTCCGACGCTCACCGAAAGCAAG
>JAICIH010000347.1 GCA_025924475.1 Bryobacteraceae bacterium | reverse complement strand
GCGCTCGCCTGCATCCGGTACGCCATCTCGAAAGAATTGATCCGCGTTGCAATCTCCGGATCTCCGGTGACGCCCAATTCCATCTCGTTTAGCGCGCGGATGGTATCCAGGGAATCGCGCTGCACCGCGTTATCTACACCGCGAGGATTAGAAAGATAGAGAACCGGATCGCCGCTTCCGCGAAACTGAACGCCCTGATAAACGGTGGGAAGAAAGCCGCTGCCCCAGCAGGAATTCCCGCCGCTTGGCCCCTTCTTTCCGGAACTGAAAACGACAAAGGCCGGCAGATCCTTCGATTCCTTACCGAGGCCGTACGTCACCCAAGCGCCCATGCTCGGCCGGCCAAACTGCTGTGTGCCGGTGTTCATCAGTAATTGCCCGGGCGCATGGTTGAAAGCATCCGTGACCACCGATTTCACGATGGCGATATCGTCGACTACGTTCGCCAGATGCGGCAGCAGTTCGGATAATTCCGCGCCGCACTCGCCATGCTTCTGAAACTTGAACTTCGGCCCCAGCAACTTCGAATTCGGGTTGATAAACGCCGCCCGATAACCCTTGAGCAAATCCGCCGGCGGAAGTGTGCCGTCGAATTTCGCCAATTGTGGCTTGTAATCGAACATCTCTAAATGGCTGGGAGCGCCTGCCATGAAGAGAAAGATCACGTTTTTTGCAGTAGCCGGCAGCGGCGGTTGCTTCGGAGCGAGAGGGTCCGCCGGACTTGCCGCAAATGCGGAATCCGCCAGCAGGTTGGCCAACGCCATCCCGCCCACGCCGATTCCACACTGCTCAAAAAACCAGCGGCGCGTGCGTTGGCGTGGGTCCTCGTTGCGATGCAAGTAGTCCTGGCAATTCATGGTTACTCCTTCGTAATCGTCTCGTCCAGATTCAGCATGACGCGCGACACAATGGTCCACGCGGCGGCGTCTACCGGGGTTGTGCCTTCCGGCAGGATCGGAGGATGCGCCGGATCGTTCGCTGCTACATCCCACGGATTCCGTTTGCCGTCTGAATAACGCTCGATTTCTTTCGTCAGCAAACCGCGTAATGCGGCGGTCTCTTTCGGTGTGGGCTTGCGCGCAACGCATCGCCGGAACGCATACGTAATACGCTGGTCTTCGTTTTGCCCGCCTTCGGTCAATGTCTTCAGCGCGAGCGCGCGAGCCATTTCGAGATACATCGGTTCGTTGAGCGTCGTTAACGCTTGCAGCGGCGTATTGGAGCGGGCTCTGCGGACACATGTGCTGTCGCCGTTTGGCGCATCGAAGGTTTCGAGCATTGGATACGGAACGGAGCGAAACCGGAACGTGTACATCGCCCGCCGGTAGCGGTCCGCGCCTTTCGATTCCGGCCAGTTCTTCTGTCCATAGCTTACCGGCGGCAGGAATAGAAATGCGGGCGCCGGCGGAAAAACGCTTGGGCCGCCAATAGCGGGATTGAGCAAGCCGCTCGCGGCAAGGCCAATATCTCGAACGGTTTCCGCTTCCACACGGAACCGCGGACCGCGCGCGATCAAGCGATTGTATGGATCTTTTTCGTATGAGGCCGGCGTGACGTTTGAGGACTGGCGGTATGCGCTGGACGTCAGAATGAGGCGATGCATTGCTTTCATATCCCAGCCCTTGTCCATGAACTCCACGGCCAGCCAGTCGAGCAACTCGCGATGCGATGGCGCATCCGCCTGCGTGCCTAAATCCTCGCTTGTGCTCACAATCCCGGTGCCGAAGTATTCCTGCCAGAACCGATTCATCAAGGCGCGGGCGGTGGTCGGGGACTGACGATCCACCATCCACTTCGCAAACGCCAATCGGTCGGGGCGCAGTCCCGCAGGCAGAGGATTCAGATACGCCGGAACGCCTGGCGTGACCAATTTGGCCGGCTTCAGGAAATCGCCTCGTGTTAAAACGTGCGTTTCGCGCGCCGCTTGCACGGAGAGCACCAGTTGCGACGATCCTTCCGGATATTCTTTCCAGAGCGCCGCAATTTCCTTATTCGTTTTCTGCCATTTGGGAACGGTCGTGCGCCAATAGCTAAACACGGTGGCCGTTTGCTCCGGCGTGCGCTGCTCCGAAGGGATCGCCAGAATCTCCCGGACGGCAGCCGGTAAGGGATCGGCTGTCGCATCTTTCGCGCTTGTGATGGACAAGCGCATCCGGCCGAGATTGTTGTTGTCGTCCAGATCGCTGGCTGGGCCGGCGTGATTTTGCATCAAATAGAAGGTCAGAATCGTGCCGCCGTCATTATCGATGGGAGTGGCGGCCGTGAACACCGCTTTTCGAGGCTGATTCCGTACTCCCGGGCCGCCATCCACCATCCAGGCGGTCTCTTCTTTGCCGTCGATAGCGAATGCCACCGGCCCCGAAATACGAGGCTTCTTTTCCTTTTCCGGATGCAGCACCTGCAGCAGCCCTTCCGGGATGTTTATGTCCGCCGTGGCGCGAGCAAACGAGATTTTTGTGATTTTCGTCGGATCGTTTGCGGGTGCGGCCTCAACCTGAAACTCGGAGAGGGCACAAGCGCCGGTAGCCGATCTTCCGGGACCGCCGCGCGGCAATTCCGGATCGGTTAATAACTCCAGGCGAAACGCCGCGATGTTCCGCATGTCGGTCTTGACCGTCATCTTCACTTTGTGACGAGTGGGCGCATAACCCAAAGCGAGAAACGAATGATCTTTCATGGGCAGATAGCGCTCGCCGCCCGTTGAAATGGCATCGACCTCTGGGTTTACGACGGTCCATTCGGGCTGATTCCCTCGAACCGACTGCTCCCATTCCGCCATGCGCTGCTTCCAATCGCGCGTTTTTCTTTGGAGTGTGCCTTCCAGCTCGCGCGTGCGCCGCACGATTTCCGTCCGCTTCATCTCTTCTTGCGGCGTGTACACCGCAAGGTCGGCCTCATGGGTCTGATTGATGAAGGCCATCATGCGGTAATACTCTTCCTGCTTCAAGGGGTCGTATTTATGGTTGTGGCACTGTGCGCATTGGATCGTGAGGCCCAGAATCGCGGAGCCGATCGTGCGCATACGCTCGAAATTCGCCTCCATACGAAACTGCTCGGGATCTACGCCGCCTTCTTCGTTGATCATCGAGTTCCGCAGGAATCCGGTGGCGACCACGTCATCGGCGGTATGATTCGGGACTAAATCGCCGGCAATCTGATCGATGATGAAGCGGTTATACGGCAGATTGCGATTCATGGCGTGGATTACCCAATCGCGGTAGAACCAAACCTGGCGCGGACGGTCTTTCTCAAAACCGTTCGAATCGGCATACTGCGCCGCGTCGAGCCACCAGCGCGCCCATCGCTCTCCGTAACGCGGGGAAGCTAGCAGACGGTCGACCTGCTTTTCGTAAGCGTCTTTGCTCGTGTCCTTCAGGAAGGCATCCACTTCTTCCGGCGTAGGCGGTAAGCCTGTCACATCCAGGGTCAGGCGGCGCAACAGCGTGACGCGATCCGCTTCCGGCGAAGGCGACAATCCTTCTTTTTCGAGCCGCGCGAGCACGAACGTATCGATCGGATTGTGCGGCCAAGTGGTATTCTTTACGGCCGGAAGAGCGGGCCGCTGCGGCGGAACGAATGCCCAATGAGTTTTTGCCGCGGTAATCTGTGCGCCGACGCTGTCCGGCCATACGGCGCCCTGCTCAATCCAAGCTTTAATCGTCGCAATCTGCTGATCCGCCAGGCGTCCGCCCATAGGCATGCGCGCCACATCGCCGATGCCGGCAACGCGCTGATAGAGCTTACTTTCTTCCGGTTTTCCAGGTATTACGACGCGCGTGAGCACGGATTGTTTGGCGTCGAGCCGCAATCCCGCCATTTGTGTCAGCGCTCCATGGCACATCACGCAGGATTTTTGAAAAATCGGCTGCACGTCGCGGACGAAATCGACCTCCGCGCCTGACGCCGTCAACGAAGTCAGCAACAAGCCGCACAGGACGGCTTTCTGTCGAATATGCACGATTGAACTAACTATATAAAAGTCGGGACCAGTCTGTTGGTTTCCTCGCCTACACTCGCCTGGATGCCCCAGCGTTGCATCCAAAGATGTAGAGTGAGCAATCCCCACAAGTGGTAACCGAGATTCGCTTGTCGCGAAAGGTGCCTGTCCAGTAAGGATTGGATCGCGGCGGGCGAGAAGAGGCCTGCCTGCTTCACCGATTTTTCACCGAGCGTCTCCAGAAGCAACGGCCGCAGTGGACCGCGCAGCCATTCATGCGCGGGGATGTCGAGACCTTCCTTGGGACGCGCGAGGATTTCCGGCGGGAGCTTTTGCCGAACCAATTCCCGAAGAACGTGCTTAGTCGTTCGTCCTTTGATTTTGAAGGAGGCGGGCAGCCGCGCTGCAAACTCTACGATGCGGTGATCCAGAAAGGGCGGGCGAACTTCCAGCGAATGGGCCATGCTCATTCGGCCGCACTTATATAGGATGTCGTCCGGCAGATAGTAGTGCTGATCGACAAAGAGATAGCGATTGATGACGTCGTCCGGAACGTTCGGAAGCGCGTCGCACAAATCTTGCAGCGGTTTCGGCGCCTGCGGCGTGCCGAGTGCGCGCTGTTCGGCAGCCGAGAAAGTGCCGTTCCAATAGAAATGCGCTTCATCGCGCGGCAGAAGCGCGCCGGCAAGAAATCGCTTGATCTTGTATTCGAGGCTGATCTTTTCATCCGATACGGGGAGCGCGTTCGCGGCCTGCAAGCCGAATCGGAGCAACGGGGCAGGGAAACGCCGCGCGATGGCGGCGTAGCGATCGGCGAGGTAGGTCTGATAACCGCCGAAAATTTCATCCGCGCCTTCGCCGCTCAGAGCGACAGTCACGTGCCTCGCTGTCATTCGCGAGAGAAACCATACCGGGACGGCGCCGGCGTCGGCGCTCGGCTCGTCGGAGTAGTAGGCCATTTCGCGAATGGCGTCCGTCAGATCGAGATCGCTGCTCAGGTCGAATTCGTGGTGAATAGTGTTGTAGCGCTTAGCGAGCGCGCGGAAATAGCGGCTTTCGTCAAACTGCCGGCCGGCGAACGAGATTGAGAAGGTTTCGAGCTTTCGCGAGGAAACGGCGGCGGCGTAATGAAGGATGGTCGAGGAATCCAACCCGCCGCTCGCCCAAATTCCCAACGGAACGTCCGAAATCAGATGCTCTTCGATCGACTTACTTAATAGCTGGTCTAAGTTAGCGGTAGCTTCATCGAGAGAAATATCCTTCGGAGAGAATTGATTCCGCCAGTAAGTGCCCGTTTGAATGGTTCCCGAACGCCATTCGAGCCAACTCCCAGGAGCGAGTTTCTGAATACCTTCCACTAACGTAAATGGACTGGGAACGTAGTTCAAAGAAAGATAGAAGCCGAGCGCCGTGTGCGAAAGCTGCCGCGGGATATCCGGATGCTCGAAGATCGCTTTCAGCTCGGAGCCAAAGTGCAAGTGGCCGTTGTGAGTTGCATAATACAGCGGCTTGATACCCAGGCGATCTCTGACAAGAACGAGCCGGTTTTCGTTTTCTTGCCAGATCGCCGCTGCGAACATGCCGCGCAAATGCTGGAAGCTCGCGGTATCCCATTGAACAAAGGCTCGCAACGCGACTTCAGTGTCGCAATGGGATTCGAAACGGTGGCCGAGCGCTTCGAGTTCGCGGCGCAGTTCCGCGTGATTGTAGATCTCACCGTTGAAGGCGATCGTATAGTTTCCGTTTTCGGCGTGCATCGGCTGATCGCCGCCGGCAAGATCGATGATCTTCAGCCGGACTGCGCCGAGGGAAACGTTATTCGATTCGTGGACGCCTTGCTGGTTCGGGCCTCGATGGTGCAAACTCTGAATAGCCCGGTTGAGCACTCCGGAAGGCGGTTTTCGCCCGAAGTGGGTGAATCCCGCTATTCCGCACATGGTTCAAAGTCTTCCAATAGACCCGTTAGTTCCCGAAATACTGCGCTGTATCGAGCGTAACACGCTAACGCTGTTACAGGCCGAGCCAGGTGCGGGTAAGACGACGCGAGTTCCGCCCGCGCTACTTGCGGCTGGATTCGAGCAAGTCTATGTGCTCGAACCGCGCCGATTGGCGGCCCGCATGGCGGCGCGCCGCGTGGCGCAAGAGATGGTCGAACCGATCGGCCAAACCGTCGGCTATCAAGTCCGCTTCGAACAAGTCGGAGGCGCGAATACCAGATTGTGGTATCTCACCGAAGGCGTTTTGACCCAGAGATTACTGGGCGGCGAGAAGCTGCCGGAGAACAGCGTTGTGGTTTTGGATGAGTTCCACGAACGGCATATCGAGACGGATCTGGCGCTCGCGTTACTGCGCGACCGGCAAGCGCGCCTGCTGATCATGTCGGCAACATTGG
>JAICIH010000346.1 GCA_025924475.1 Bryobacteraceae bacterium | reverse complement strand
CGCATGGTCGCGCCACTCTTGATACTGCTCTCGGTGGTGGTTGGGTTGGTGCTGCTCATCAGTTGTGCGAATGTCGCGAATCTGCTGCTAGGCCGCGGCGTGTCCCGACGACGCGAAGTATCGATCCGGCTAGCGATCGGCGCCAGCCGGGGAAGAATCTGCCGGCAGATGCTGTTGGAGAGCTTGCTACTCGGTCTGATGGGTGCAGCGGCGGGATTAGGGGCGGCGCAATGGACGAACCGAATCCTGGAACACGGACTCTCCTCCGCTCCATCGGATGTGGCGATAGGAGCAAGTCTGTCGCTCGATGGGCGAGTACTCGGATTCGTATTGATTGCTTCGGTTGCGACGACTTTTCTATTCGGGCTGATCCCAGCCTTGCAGATGTCCAGGCCGGATTTGGTCCCAGGGCTCAAGGGAAGCGAAAACTTCTTGCGCAACCGCAGACTCACGCTGCGGAACGTGAGCATGGTGGCGCAAGTGACGCTTTCGCTGGCGCTCTTGATCGTGGCCGGGCTTTTCCTGCGAGCTCTCCAGACGGCCAGCGGCATCGATCCCGGTTTCGACGCGCAAAGATTGCTTTCCGCGAGACTATATGTTGCAAAACCAGAGTTCAACGAGACTGCCGGTTTGGTCCTTTATCGACGGGTCGTTGAGCGCGCTCGCACGCTGCCCGGCGTGCGAAGCGCAACGCTCTCTTATGCGTCTCCGATGCTCAGCATGTCCGAGTGTGTTGTGCCGGATAAGGCAAGTGCATCGACGGAATCGACTACCGCGGGCGCAAACATCATTGGGCCGGGCTATTTTTCTACATTTGGCATCCCACTGCTCGGTGGCCGTGAATTCACGAGCAGTGATATCTCATTGGAGCCTCCCGTAGTGATGGTGAATGAAAGCCTGGCGCGCCGATACTGGCCGAGGCAGAACCCGATTGGTAAACGCATCCGCATCGGCGATGGATGCGACAAAGGACAGGGCACGGTTGCCGAGGTTGTCGGCATTGCAAAAAATGCGCAGTATGCTTCGCTCAATACCTCAGCGCAGCCGTACGTGTTCTATCCATTCGGGCAGCACTACGCCGGATATGTGGCATTGATCCTGCGGACCGAATATAAGCCGGCGGAATTGGCGCGCGGGCTACGGAAGGAACTCCACAGCGTAGATAGCAGGTTACGGATCTATGATGTCGAGGCGGTCTCGGACGAGATAGACAAATCTCTTTGGCAGGCACGCTGGGAAGCTTCGCTGCTCGGCGTATTTGGAATACTGGCGTTAACAATTGCGTCTGTTGGCTTGTACGGTGTGCTTGCGTTCGCGGCCAACCAGCGGACAAAGGAATTTGGAATTCGCATGGCGCTCGGAGCACAAAGGCGCGATGTGCTTCAGCTCGTGACCGGCGATGCCCTGACGATCACTTTCGCGGGCATCGGGCTAGGGCTGTTATTGTCGCTTGCCTCTACGAATTTATTGCGGAGTTTCCTGTACGGACTGAACCCAACCGACGCGAGAATGTACGCTGGGGCTGCGCTTTTGTGGACCGCTGTTTCGCTGATAGCGAGCGCTGTGCCAGCTTACCGTGCAACCAGAGTTGATCCCGCAATTGCTTTACGAGAAGAGTGAAACGGCTGTAGTACGTCATGTGCAAACCGCTTACTTCGTGCACGGCTCACTTTCGAGGCGTAGCAGAACGCTGGCGCCTAGACCCTGTTCTTGTTACCATATATTACGTATGGTAAAGACGACCGTCTACCTGGATGACGATATCGTTGCGGCGCTGAAGGGCATCTCGAAGCGTTCGTCGAAACCGCAGGCGCAATTGATTCGCGATGCGCTGCGCGCCTTCACTAGCACGGGAAATCTACCGCCGCTGCCCTCCGGAATGGGAGTGTTCGACAGCGGTCATACGGACACGTCCGCCCGCAGAAAAGAACTACTCAGACAAGCTGCTCGCTCTCGGCAATGGCGATCATAGCCGATTCCGGCGCTGTATATGGCCTCTATGACCGGCGCGATACTTTTCACAAGGACCTTCGGAGCGCAATAGAAACGGCGCGCGAGCGCATCATTCTTCCCGCTCCGGTCCTGGGCGAAATCGATTACCTGCTTCGGGTCCGGCTGGGAAATCCTGCGCTTCTTCGGTTTCTCGAGGATATTCAGGAAGGCGCGTTCGTGGTCGAGATGGTAACGTTGGACGATCTGCGACGATGTGCCGCGCTGATCGCAAAGTACCACGATCTGGATCTAGGTTTATCGGATGCCTCCGTGGTCGCCATAGCCGAGCGCCTCGGCGCCAACCGAATACTTACTGTGGATCAAAGAGACTTTCGTGTGATCCGTTCCGTGCAGGGCAGGCCGTTCCGCCTTCTGCCTGCGGATCTTCGGACGTAGCTTTGGCCTCCAACGCAGCGTGCAGGTTCAGTGCCGCTTGCTGACGCGCGCGGTTCTTTTTCGGGAAAACAAACTGAACACCCGTCGTCATTAATCTTGACGTGTTTCGCCGTTCTGTGTACAGTATTAGTTTAGTAATACACTGTCACTGTGCCGTTCCGCTTAAACCAGTCTTCCGGAATCCCGCTCTATCTGCAGCTCATGGAGCAGGTGAAGCATGCCATCGAAACCGGCGAATTACGCGCCGGGGACCAATTGCCCGCCATCCGCAAAATGGCCGAGGAGCTGGTGATGAACCCCAATACGGTTGCGCGGGCTTATCGGGAGCTCGAGCACGAAGGAGTAATTGAGCTGAAACACGGCTTGGGAGCCTTTGTCAGTGAATCGGTCGTTGTGCGGACCAGCGTCATGCGAAAAGCTCACGCGATCGTGCAGTCGGCAATTGAACGGTTGATGTCGCTCCATGTCAGCGAAGAGGAAATACGGCGCTTGGTTGAAAACGAACTGGCGCTTTTGCGATTAGAGAAATGAGTACGGAGGAATCATGAACGATTTCGTTATTGAGATAAACGGGCTTCGTAAGACTTTCCAGGACCGAGGCGGTCGTCGGCGATTCGCTCGACGATCTGAAAGCGCGGTACCGGCGGCTTCACATCGTTTTCGAGAACGAACTACGCGCCCCTATCCAATGGGTTGACGGAGCCGAACATGTCCATCATGAGGGCCGGTCCGTCTCTATATTGGCCAGCCACAATGTGGAGGAGCTGGTACAGCAGGCGCATCCGTCGAGCAGTTTCCTGTGAGCTTAAAAGAGATTTTCCTGGAACACGTGAGGAGCAATTGAAATGCTTTGGATGAAAGCCTGGCTAGAAACAAGATGGCGTCTGCTCTATACACTGGCCCTACCGCTAGCCGCCATTGCCCTGCCTCATATTATGGGCGGTAGCGCATCTTCGCAAAAGGACGCGGATAAGGCTGCGCACACGTTCATGGGCGTGATGGCATTCTTTAGCGTGTTCAACGTGGCTTATCTGGCTGGCGCAGGAATCAAAACGCAATCTCCTTTCGCCGCCATGAAAGGACTCGAGGGATCGATGCATTACACACTCGCTCTCCCTGTTAGCCGGCTCAGGCTCCTATCGGTCCGTGCGGGAGTTGGGCTATTGGAGTTCGCCGGAGTATGTGCAGTCGTGTATAGCGCCTTATGGCTTTTCTCTTCGCCGGCGCGCGGAAGCTCAACCCCATTCGACTTGCTGGAGCTGATCCTTGCGGCCATTGCCTGTATGGCCTGCTTTTACTTCACCGCCGTACTCTTGGCAACCTTCCTGGACGATCCTTGGCAGATGTTCGGAGGAATGTTCGTGGCCATTGTGGTCTGGTTCGTTACTTCCCGCATCTCGCCGCCCCCGAGCTTCAATTTGTTTGGCTTTGCGGGCGGCGCTTCCCCGCTTATCACGCATACTTTGCCTTGGCCCGCGATGGGGATCTCTCTTACAGCGTCGGCGATCCTGCTTTGGGCGGCTTTGAAAATAGCCGAGCGGCGCGATTATTAAACGCCCTAGCGCGCGCTGAATTCAATCCTGGTCACGCTCTCATGGCGGAACGTGTATCGGATTCCCGAATTCGTCACGTTCACACTTGACAGCGCCGGTTGGACATGTTGCGGCCGCATCTCGTCGTTCTCGTCATAGATGCTCGGCGCGAATAAGGATTCCACTTTGCCGGGGCCCTTGGGAGTGAAGCCGGTAAGCGCAATCTCCGCAGGAATATCTTGGGTCAGGTGGCGGTTCACGCAAAAGAGCGTCAACCGGTCGCCGGCTTTGTTCAGCACGGCAACCGTGTCCAGATAGGGAACGTTGGCGATCTCCGGCAGGCGGGTCACTCCCTGATGCACGTCATAGCTCGCCGAATTGTTCGACACATCCACGGCAACATCGGCGTCGGCGCCCGAGTACATGCGAAACGCATAATAACTGGGCGTTCCGTACACGCGGGCGCGTTTCTTCCAGATCCCAGCGAATTCTATGATGCCGGTCATGTCGGAGACCGGGACAATATCGGCGTTTTGCAGCAGCATATTGAAGAACCCGCCCGCGGCAACGGCGCCTCCCATGTTGTCGTATCGCGGCGCATTCGCCACATCTCTTCCGCAACACACGAAGAGCCATTCGGTAAAAGCGATATGCGCTTTGTCGCTAAAATTGGCAGACTCATTGATTTGCGCCTGCATCGCTTTCAGCCGCCGGCCTAACTCCACCGGCAGCGCAAATACCGCCGCGGCTATCTCGTCCGGACTCGGGTTACGTTTTTCGGTACGAGTGGTTGTCACGACGAAATGCGTTGAAAGAAAGTCAAACGTATTCGTTGGATTAGTTAACTGGGCGGCGTTCCACTTTTGATACACATCGGGATCCTGTCCCGTCGCGATCAGACGCGCTTCCGGATCGGCGTTGCGAATCGCTTTGCTGAACTCCAGAGTTCGCGCAGGCAGCTCTTCGAGCGTCGGATATCCAAGATTCCAATTTCCCCAAAGCTCATTTCCCAACTCCCACAAGAGCCCTTGGTGCTTCGGCCAATGTTGATCTATGTAGCGGACCCAATCCGCCGCCTCTTCCGCCGTACCGCTTCCCAGGTTCAACGCAATCTGCGGCTGGGCGCCAATCAGCTCGCAGAAGCGCAAAAATTCGTCTGTCCCGAACTGGTTGTATTCCGGAATGCCCCAGGCGATATTCAACATGCTCACGCGCTTGTCACGCGGACCAACGCCATCGCGCCAGTGATATGCGGACGTGAAGTTTCCACCAAATCTCACCAGCGGCGTTTTCATCTCCTTAGCCATCGCCACCATTTCCGGATCGAGGCCATCAATCGCATCGGCCGGCATAAGGCTCACCTGATCGATCAGCGCGCGTTCATCGCCTTCTACCTGGATTACGAAATCCGCAGGCTCCGCGGGCGCAAGCCGATCCGGCTGGAGATCGATCGTGAATGGATACTTCGTCCACTCCTGCGCCGCCGCGCTTATGTGAGACCTGCCGAGCACCTCCTCCGGATGATTTCGCTTCGTCACCGCGATTTCGATTCCGGCGGGCCCGCTTAGATGCTTGACATACAGACTGCCCTGATAGTGGAGCTCGCGCTGAGACGGCAGGAAGATCTGCTGCCGGATACCGGTGCTTTGCCCAGGCACGCCGAATATAGCGAGAGCTTGCCACGAGTTCGCGGCGTCTCCGCGCCTGACTTCATACCGATTGCCTTGCCTTACATCCAGCGGCTGCCACGGCAGCGGCAATGCCAGCCTGGACTCGTTCGCCAATGCAGGCTCCTCACGGATCATGCGGGCGACATTCGAGGCGCTCCATAGTCCGGATTCCAAGCTGCCGTTCTGCAGAATTTCAGCCCATAAACCGCCGTAGGTGGAATTACCGATAGGTTCGAGGAAACTGCCGAAGATCGTTCGCGGGATTTGAAAGCCTGCGCGCTTCTCAGCGTTGATCCGGATCGTCACCGGCTTGGCGGACTGCCAGGCTGCGCACGTGAAAGCTCCGAGCAGGAAAACGAGTGAACAAACGATGTACCTGATCTTCGTCATATTGGTCATTTCAACAAACGAGCCAGACCGTTAGTCGGACCAGATACGGTTTACGATCCTACGAAAACGCGGCTCGGACCGGAGTGCATCGAAACGAGGCTCAACTTTGAGGGCCAGCAGGTCGATTTCGCGGGTTTTCCACATTTCTTCGAGTGAAGATAGTGCGGTCTCGTGGTCGCCGCTATCGATTGCAGGCAATAGCAACACGGTCGACTTCCTGTGGCCATTGCCGACGAGTCGGCGGCGTGACGCCAAAAGCGCCCGGGCCGGTTCGCGGTTCCCTTCAAGTGAATGCAGCCAGGCTTCATCAGTCTCCAGAATGGATGACTGCACGTGGCTCCGGCGTAGTTCTCCAAGAGCTTCCGT
>JAICIH010000345.1 GCA_025924475.1 Bryobacteraceae bacterium | reverse complement strand
GCAGCCGTTCACGCCGAAGCTCGGCGTGAGCAGCGCCAATACCGGGGACGCACGGCCAAGTGTGCTGCGCGATGGAAATCTGCCGAGCGATCAGCGCACAGTCGACAATTGGTTCGATAAGGACGCCTTCTATTCTCCGGCACAATATCTCTATGGCAACGCCGGCCGCAATATATTGACTGCGCCAGGCGCGGCGAACGTGGATTTTAGCATCTTCAAGCGCTTTTCGCTGGCGGCGTTGCGGGAAGGTACGGAACTGCAGATCCGCGGCGAATTTTTCAATTTCTTCAATCATCCGCAATTCGGAGTACCGAACAACCGGGTGGATATCGCGCAAGGCGCATCCATTACGGATTTGTCGACGCCGATGCGCCAGATGCAATTTGGAGTTAAGCTGCTGTTTTGATGTATTCGCCGATCCGTAACCCGGACGAGCCGCAACCAAACAGGGAAGGACGTTACCGCTCCCTCGCGGTCGCGGCTCAGTTAAAATTTCCAAACGTTCGAGGTGTATGCCAGAAATTACGCGAAGAAGTTTATTAGGAGCGGCGCCGTTGCTAGCCGCGGGCGCGGTGCAAGGCCAGAGCCAGGCGGGCAACCGGCCGAACGTGTTGTTCATTATTTCGGATCAGTTCCGCGCCGACAATCTGGGGTGTATGGGCAGGAATCCCATGAACCTGACGCCGAACCTAGACGCGATGGCCAAACGGGGAACGCTGTTCCGGTCCGCGTTCTGCAGCCAGCCGGTGTGCGCGCCGGCGCGCGCCACGATGTTCACCGGTCAATATCCGGAGAAGCACGGCGTATGGCGCAATGCGATTCCGATCAATCCGAAAGCGGAAACGCTGGCCACCAGTCTTCGCGCGGCGGGCTATTCGGCGAATTACATCGGCAAATGGCATTTGGGTCCGCGCCAGTCTTTGGGGCCGGTGGCGCCGGAGTACCGCGGCGGCTTTCGCGATCTTTGGGAGGCGAGCAATACACTCGAGCTGACATCGCACGGCTTCGAAGGCGACATGTACGACGGCGACGGCAAGCCGATGCCTTTTTCGGGCGAATATCGCGCCAGTTTTCTTACCGATCGCGGCGTGCGCTTTCTAAAGAATCGCGACCGCCAAAAGCCGTTTCTCCTGACGATGTCGTATCTCGAAGTGCATCATCAGAACGATCTCGATGTCTTTCAACCGCCGAAGAAATACGCCAACCAGTTTCGCAACCCATTTGTGCCGCAAGATCTGCGGCCGCTTCCCGGGACTTGGCCGAGCCAGTTAGCCGATTATTACGGATGCGTGAAAGGTGTCGACGATGAGGTGGGAACACTGCTGCAGACTCTGCGAGAAGAAAACATCGAGGACAACACGATTGTCGTGTTCGTCAGCGATCATGGATGCCACTTCAAAACTCGAAATGCGGAATACAAACGGAGCCCGCACGACAGTTCGATTCATGTTCCATTGATTATCCAGGGGCCGGGCTTTGACCGCTCGCTCGAAATTTCCGAATGTGTAAGCCACGTGAACCTGTCGCCGAGTCTGCTGGATGCGACCAAAACGCCGATCCCGGCGAGCATGCAAGGAAAGAGTTTTCTGCCGCTGCTCGATCGCAAAACCGAAGGCTGGCAGAACGAGGTGTACATCGGTATGCGCGAATTCGTCACGGGGCGCATTCTGCGGACTCCCGAATGGACGTATGCGGTCTCGGCGCCCAAGCGTCCGGGCTGGAAGGCCGCCGAGCGCGCCGATAGCTACGTGGAATATATGCTCTATGACAATAGAGCCGATCCATTCCAGCACACTAACCTGGCGGGCTTTACTCAGACTAAGAAGATTTCCGAAGAACTGCGCGCGCGCCTGATCCAACGGATCCAGGAAGCGGGCGATCCGGCGCCCACGATCGAACCGGCCTGGTTCCCGTACGTGTAACCCTTTTTGGGTAGTGCCGCGTCTTTAGCGAAGGAGGGATCCACGATGAAGGCGGGTTTGGTTCTCTTGGCTTTTGCGTTAGCTGCGGCTGCGCAGACGTCCGCTCCTCAAAAACCTCCAGCGGCGGCAGAGGTAATTTCCGGCAGTTTCGGCTCGTTTCTCGTTGGCGGCCCTTCAATGCAGGCTGAAGTTGGCCATCCCTACTCGGCCGAGCAAGTCACCGAACGCGTACAGACGCTCACTGACGGTACACACATCACGCAAACCGGGCCAACCATCAAGCTCTATCGAGATTCGGCCGGCAGAACCCGAACAGAGCACATTTTCAATCTTCCGCCCGGAGCAGCCGGGGCCTCGCCACCTTCGCTTATTCAGATCGTGGATCCGGTGGCAGGGTATCGCTATACCCTCGATTCACGCACGCAGACAGTCCGCCGCTCCACCTTCGCGCCGGCGATGCCCAGGACTCTTCGTGCGGCAGCGCCCGCGAATCCGCCACGGTCAAACGTTGTTCCACCCACGGCTGCCGCTTTCAAGGCTGACAGCACTCGCCCACATCCCGAGATCTCACAGGAGCCTCTGGGAACACAAACGATAGAAGGCGTTCTCGCCGAAGGCAGACGCGCGACGATCACATATCCCGTAGGTTCCATGGGAAACGACCGGCCTATCACTACAGTTTCGGAAACCTGGATGTCATCCGATCTGAAAATGGCCGTCTTGTCTAAAACTTCGGATCCACGATTCGGTGACACCAGTACTAAATTGACGAACATCGTTATGGCCGAGCCCGATCCGGCGCTCTTTCAAATCCCGGCCGAGTATTCGATCGTAGACGAATCCGCGACCGGAATCCGGTAGCTCTACCGCGTCCAACTCCGCAACTCCACATTCGGCTGTTAGCTAAGTAGTTCTGCTGGCGTAGCGCTACTCACGTTTCCGCATCTACATCACCGGAAGACCACGAAAGAAAAGAGAATGTACCACCACGTAAAACAACTGATGTACACAGTCCGAGTGGACACTCCGGACCCTCGCTTCGGCAATATGCTTCTGGAACAATTCGGCGGAGCGAACGGCGAACTTGCCGCCGCCATGCAGTATTCGGTTCAAGGCATTAATTGCGAAGATCCGGAGCGCAAAGATCTGCTGATGGATATCGGCACCGAGGAATTAAGTCATCTCGAAATAATCGGCGTGCTGGCTCGCATGCATCTGCGGCCCTCAAAAAGCAAGCGCACCGCTGCCGAAGCAGATCCGCTTATCGCCATTGTCGGAGGCGGAGGCATCAACCTATATAACTCCATGGGCTCGCCCTGGACGGCTGACTATCTCAAAGTAACTGGTGAATTAGACGTCGACCTTCGCAATGATATTGCGGCCGAGGCGCGCGCCAAGATCACTTATGAACGGCTAATGAATTTTTCTGACGATGCGGGGACGCTTGATGCTCTCCAGTTTCTGATGACCCGCGAGATTACGCACATGAAGGCTTTTAGCCTGGCCCTGGAAAGCATGGGTAAACCCATGTTGTCCATCGGGCTCATTCCGCCGACCCCAGGCATCGTCGACCAATACTTCAACGATTCCACCGGCGAGGGCGACCGGGGCGAGCCGGATGTGCGCGGCCCGTGGAACCAGGGTGGCAGTTGGGAGTTCGTTGAAGCACCGGCGTTCCAAGCGTTTCGATCTCCCGAAACAGGCGAACGCATGTCCGCCGAAGGTGGAAAAAGAAATGGCGGCCCAAGGAAAGGACACTCTTAAAAAATGTCGGAAGTAAAAGAATTGCTAGTCGAAGAATTGCAAGATCTGCTGCATGCGGAAAGTCAATTGACCAAGGCGCTACCCCAGATGGTGCAGGCGGCCCACAATCCAAAGCTGAAAGAAGCGTTTGAAAAGCACCTGAAACAAACAGAAGGGCACGTCGAGCGGCTCAAAAGAGCGTTCGGGCTACTGGGCGATAAGGCGCAGGCAAAACCTTGCAAAGGAATGGCAGGGCTGATCGAAGAAGGCCAGGAGACTATCTCTGAAGGCAAAGAGAAGGGCGAATTAGTGGCCGATCTCGCGCTTATCGCCGCTGCGCAGAAAATTGAACACTACGAAATCTGCGGTTACGGCACAGTAAGAGCTCTGGCTCGCCAGATTGGCGAAACCCAGGTTGCCACGCTCCTGGACCATACGCTGGGTGAAGAAGAAAGCGCGGATTACCTTCTGACGGAAGTGGCGAAGCCAGTGATCCAGGACCTTACAAGCAACGGCAATTCCGATGTAAGAGTCGAGCGGCACAAGCGAAGCTCATCCACCGCTAAGAGCGCCGCTGCCGGTAGTTGACGGCTGAGCCGCGGCGGGAGGCGGATTGCGGGGATTTCGGTGAGATGATCTCTCTGGAAAGCGGTGAATATAGCTTTAAGATCCTTCATGGTGTGAAACGTTGCACCGCGTCATCCGCCCGAATTGGGCTGCTTTCCTTATTCCTCGGCATTTGTTGTCTTTCGCAAATCCAGAATCAGCCCGACGACGGGCAGTGGATCATGCCGGCTAAGAATTACGCCAGCACCCGGTACAGCAATTTAGATCAGATTACGGTAGCCAATGTTAAGTCGCTGAAGCCAGCGTTTGAATTTTCCACCGGCACGTTACACGGAAACGAAGCTGCCCCTCTGGTGGTGAATAACACGATGTATATCGTGACACCGTTTCCGAATAACTTATATGCGCTTGATTTGACGGAGCCAGGCGCGCCGGTGAAATGGGTCTATGAAGGGCATCCGGCTCCATCGGCCCAAGGCGTTGCCTGCTGTGACACGGTAAATCGCGGCGCCAGCTATTACAACGGCAAAGTTTATTACAACCTGCTCGATGACCAAACGGTAGCAGTCGATGCGAATACCGGTAAGGAAGTTTGGAAGACCAGGTTAGCCGACATCAATACGGGCGCGTCCATGACGATGGCGCCGATCGTTGCTAAAGGCAAGGTGCTGGTCGGCAATAGCGGCGGCGAGTTTGGCGTGCGCGGATGGCTAGCTGGCCTCGATGCGGAGACCGGCAAAATCGCGTGGCGCGCTTACGGCACAGGGCCCGACAAGGACGTCCTGATCGGACCGAATTTCAAGCCTTTTTATAAACAAGACCAAGGCACGGATCTTGGCATGAAGACATGGCCGCCTGACACGTGGAAGATTGGCGGAGCGTCCGCGTGGGGTTGGATCTCCTATGACCCGGATCTGGATTTGTTCTATTACGGAACTTCCAATCCGGGTCCATGGAATCCCGAGCAGCGCCCCGGAGCGAACAAATGGACTTCCACGCTGTTTGCCCGGCGTCCGGAAACCGGCGAAGCCATCTGGGCTTACCAGATGAATCCGCACGATCTGCACGATTACGACGGAGTGAACGAAAACATTCTGCTCGATCTGACGATCAATGGAAAGCTCCGCAAAGTGCTGGCCCATCCCGACCGCAACGGGAGACTCTACCTTATGGATCGCCAGACCGGTGAGGTTTTGTCCGCCGAAACATATGGGTATGTGAACACATCGGACGGCGTCGATCTCAAAACGGGCGAGCTGAAATTAAATCCGGCCAAGCAAACCGGTTTCAAGACAGTGCACGACGCGTGCCCGGCTCCGCCGGGAGCCAAGGATTGGCAGCCTTCGGCGTATTCGCCTAGAACCGGTTTGATCTACATCCCGCACAACAATCTCTGCTATGAATCGCAAGGCACTCAGGCGAACTACATCGCGGGAACTCCGTATGTCGGCATGAAAGTTCGGATGTATGCCGCGCCCGGCGGAAATCGCGGCGTTTTCTCCGCCTGGGATCCGGTGAAGGCAAAGACGGTCTGGAGCGTGAACGAGATGTTTCCCGCCTGGAGCGGCACGCTCGTCACTGCCGGTGACGTAGTTTTCTACGGCACCATGGATGGCTGGTTCAAAGCTTTGGACGCAAGAAACGGAAACGAGCTGTGGCGATTCAAAGCGGCGTCCGGAATCGTGGGTCAGCCGGTCTCTTACAAAGGACCCGACGGCAAGCAATATATCGCTGTTTTATCGGGCGTTGGCGGATGGTCGGGCGCCGCCGTTTCTGGTGGTTTGAACGGTGTCGATGGAACCGGCGCTCTCGGTTTTCTCAATGCGATGTCCGATCTGGGGAAATACACGACGAGAGGCGGAATGCTCTATGTATTCTCGCTGCCTTAATATTGCGTCGTTAGCGGCGGCCGGCTGCCTGCTCCTCACGTCATGCCAGCGCGAACAGCGCAACTTACAGCCCGCGCCAACGCGGCTGGCGATCTACGGTGATGCGGCGAGGCAAAGCACACTGCGTCCGGGAGGCCCGGTCGGCCGCGAAGCTGTCGTGAACAATCCGTACAATGCAACGGCTTACGACATTTCCGAAGGGAAGCGGCTTTTCGATTGGTTTAATTGTTCCGGTTGCCATGCGGACG
>JAICIH010000344.1 GCA_025924475.1 Bryobacteraceae bacterium | reverse complement strand
TTACACAACTGCGGATACTGCTTCTTCAGCGCCGCCAACTTCGGCAGATCGTTATAGACGATATAAGGGTCCGTCATGTTGTTATCCAGATAGCGCTGGTGATACGCCTCGGCCATATAGAAGCCCTTTAGCGGAACAACCTGCGTGACAATCGGGCGCGAGAAAACATGCGCATCGTTCAATTGCTTAATGTATGCTTCGGCCACTCTCTTCTGATCGTCATTCGTGTAAAAAATGGCCGAGCGATACTGCGTACCCTTATCCGGACCTTGCCGATTGAGCTGCGTCGGGTCGTGCCCAACCGCGAAGAACACCTTCAAAAGCTGCCCTAAAGTAATCTTCGAAGGATCGAATTCGACCCTCACGGATTCCGCATGGCCGGTATTGCCCTCGCTCACCCGCTCATAATGCGCGGTGGATTTTTCCCCACCGGCGAATCCGGAAGTGGCTTTCGTCACGCCCTTTACACGTTCAAAAAGCCCCTCGATGCCCCAGAAGCAGCCACCGGCGAGAACGATGCTCTGTTTTCCCGGGCCGCTGGGCGCGGGCATATCCACTGCCGCATCCGGAAAAGGGGTTTGGGCGACGGCCATTGCCGCCGTTAAGAAAGCCAGGCCAAGAAAACGCATCACGAACTCCTCTACTTAAATGTTCGCGCCGGCGGTTTGGAAGTTACTATTTCCATCGCGGGTTCTTGCCGGCGCTGACTAGGTTTGCCAGGATGCGAAACGCGCCCGGCACCCCGGACGGCAGTTGGCGGTACAGCGCAAACGCATCATAAATATAAATCCCTTTGCCGTAGTGCGCAAGCAGTAAGCCGCCCTTTTGGGGGTCCTGATCCGGATCATGGGTTTCGACTAGTGGCTGGTAGCGCCCGTCCCATTTCTCCATGAAGCCGTGCCCGCGCTCCTCTTCCCAGCCACTGAAATCCTGCGGCGTAATCCGGTTCGGCCAAGCGAAGGCTGGACTATTCGGCTCGAGGAATTTCACTTGCGACGCTTCGTCCACGACTTTCTGCGCATTGGAACCCAGCGTAAACGGATACGGACCGTAGTCGTGGTCGAAATTTTGAAGGTTGTATTGCACGATGAGCACGCCGCCATTCTTTACGTAATTCAAAAGGCGTCCATTCGCCGCTCTCAGATCCGGCCGCACCGCATAGGCGCGCACGCCAAGAACAATGGCATCGAAGCCGCTCAAATCTCCATTTTCTATGTCCGAGCCGGAAAGAATTTGGACATGCAAGCCCAGGTCTTCGAGCGCGCGGGGCACATCGTCTCCCGTGCCCGGTAGAAAGGCAACGCGCAGGCCCGGCGCGGTCTTCACATCGACACCCACCGCCTGATAAGTAGCCGGACGATAGTAGGGATACGGACGTAGACCGGCATAACCTACCAGCCGGAAACCCTCTTCATACGTTTTACCGGCATAGTCGGCGACCGCGCGAATCTCATACTTCTTGGCCTGAATATTGTGCGGAGTGATTTGAAAGGTGAAGGTCTCGCCGTCGCCATCCCGCGCGAAGGAGAACGGAATCTGAGCGGGTGCGGCCTCCCAGCCCTCCGGTAAGCGCAGACGTAAGGCCCCCTTCGCCGTACCTTTCACGTTGCTGCGCAGAGTGCACGAGAACGCAAACGTTTTGGCTTCGAGCGGTACCGCGCCGGCCGAAGGCGAGAGAGACACCGAAATCGCAGGCGCCACCAGCAATGGATTCTCCACGATCCCGATTCCTTCGATACGCTGATGTGTCTGCACCGCCTGGTGCAGTTCGAAGGCGGCGCCGCGATATTCAAGCTTCACGGTGGCAGTTAGCGGATAGGGAGCCAAAGACAGATTGCGATACCGCTCGTCGGTCAGATCGTAATACGGTTGTTCGCGGTCGCGGCGCGTGAAATAAGCTTTCGTGAGCTGCGCATCTTCGGGAGCCTTGACAGAAAATTTGCACCGGCTATCGTGCCCTCCGGCTAACGACGAATCCGGCGGCTTGGCAGCGCGAATATTCCAATTCCGTCCGTCCGAAGCAGTCACTTCGATACCCGCCACGGTGAGTGCTTCGGGACCTCCGTTCACGAGCCGCGCGTCCACCGAAAACGGCTGGCCGGGGATGGCCATAGTGAAGGTGGGTGACTGTCCGCCTCCAAAACGCCCGCTAGGCTCACGTTCGGGCGCGACGGACGCATCGAACGAGAAGCCCAGAGCCAGCGTTAGCGCTTTCGTCAATTGTTCTTCTTTTACATGCAGCTCAAACGCCGCGTCGCTTTTTCCGGGCTCGGCCAATTCGCTCGCCTCCACCCGCTCGCGCAAGGAGCGAGTGGCTTTAAGCGTCTCGGCCAGAGTGGGCGCAATCGCCGCCGGGCTGTCCGGCCGATAGCGCTCGCAGGCATCATTCGCCAATTTCGAGATCTGCTCCAGGCCCGCTTTGAGAAATGCTGTATCTCCCGTTGCCAGGCTAGCGATGCCCGCAAGCGAAATATCGATGCCGTCGTAAAAAGATTTCTCTTTGCTGGCCGCGGGTATGCGCGAGCCATAGCGATGATACGGAGCCGAGTAACTCGATGGCGCAGGAGTCGTGTTGCCGCCATTTTGGCTCTTCTGATATCCCCAGCCGGTCCGGCTGATTTGCAGATACGTCAGGCCCGCGGCGGGGTCGAGTGTGCCCTCCGGGATTTCGACCGTTGTGGCCGGCCGCTCCGAAATCCAGGTGTTGTTGACGTAATCGTGGAAACGGATCGGAACATATTTGTTCGTGGCGTAATCGAAAATCGTTTTCTCTTTGGTCGGCGCAAAAAACGGAACGCGCGCATAGACCTTTAACGGCGACCAGGGACGCAGGCCCTCTCGAAGTTGCTCAGGAAATCGTTTGGGATCTCCCGCGGCTACATAGGCCTCTTGCGCCATCTGCCCGGCGACCTGATGATTGCCGTGCCCGTCCGTCGGGGCGCCTGCGAAGACGGAAGTCACGATCAAAGGTCGCGTCATGCGAATCACCCGCACTACATCGGAAAGAACGCGATCGTAACCCCACTTCTCGAGCGCTTCTTCGCGTGTTTTCGAAAAGCCGTAGTCGATGACCGTGCCCCAATATTGATCCACTCCGTAGTAGCGGTCGGCGCGCAGCAGTTCCTGGGTGCGAACCAGTCCCAACTCGTCATAGAGGTCCATCGACATCGCGTTCTGGCCGCCTTCGCCGCGATTGAGCGTCATGAGCGTGGCGCGTGTGCCTCGGCCTCGGCTTTCGGCGGCAAGCATGCCGCCGTCTTCATCATCCGGGTGAGCCGTCACCATGAGAATGCTGGCGCGCGTGCGAATCGCCGCGAGCCAGCGCGAAAGACCGGCGGCTCCGCGGTCCACGGCGATGGGCGCGGCGTTGGTGTTAATGCGAGCCGTATCTTCGGCTACACCGGCCCAAATGGTGGCTGAAAGAATTCCGGCGCCCGCTAGTAGTAGAACGTGTCTCATCAGCTTATGTTCATAGTACGCTGGCAGAGTAATACAAGAGGTTCATCTATGCCCATCCGGACCGAGCCGCGACCGCGAGGGAGCGTTTTCACTTACCTCCGCAAATTCGCCGTGATTGTATTCGCGCTTGCAAGCCCCTACTTGGTCCGCGCTCAAGTACAGGCCATCAACGGCAGCATGCGCGGGCGCGTTCTGGATCAAACCGGCGCTCCGCTGCCCCAGGCCACCATAACAATCGAAAATGTGCAGACGGGTTTCTCCCGCTCTCTTGCGACATCGGAGGACGGCTACTATGTGGTTCCGAATCTTCCGCTCGGCACGTATTCCGTGCGAATCGAAAAAAGCGGCTTCGATACGGAACGCCATACCGGCATCGCTCTTGAAGCGGGTACGGAAGCGGTCATCGATGCACAGTTGAAAGTCGGAGCGACGACCACATCCATCGAGGTTACGGGCGGGGCGCCGATCGTCGAGCCTTCGCGCACCAGCATCGGGCGCATCATCACGCACGCTGAAGTAGACAATTTGCCGCTGACCTCACGCAATCCTTACAACTTCATCGTGTTTCAGCCGGGTGTCAGCGGCCATCCCAATCCCGAGCTTGGCATTCCCCGCACCCTCAATACGAATGGCCTCCTCGACCGCATCAATTACCAGATGGACGGAATGGTGGATACCGAAACCGATCGCTATGGCTTGCGGTTGTTTCCCATTGCCGACATTTACGTGCAGGAGGTGCAAACCGTAGCCAATAGCTTTGCTCCCGAATTCGGTTTTACGGCGGGCGATATTTACAACGTCATTACCGGATCGGGCACCAACGACTTTCATGGAGAATTTCAATACATCGGGCGGCCGACCGATGCGAGCGCGCGGCCGATCTTGCTCTCGCCGACCGCGGCCAAACCGGATCTGACGCTGAACGATCTGGCGGTGAACGCGGGCGGCCCAATTGTAAAGGACAAGCTCTTCATCTATGGTGCCTACGAGCACTTGACGCGTGGATTACCGCAGCCCAATACGATTAGTCCCGCCAACGCCGCCTTGATTGGTTTACCGGCCGGCTTGCTCAAAACCGCGCCTTCCATCCAGCACGCGCAGTTTGTCGATCTTCGCACGGATTGGCAAATCACGCAGAAACAGCAGTTCTTCGTCCGTCTCAATTATTTTCGAAATACCTATCCATTCAACACCCAGGTGGGCGGCATTAACGCGCTGGATGCCGCGTCCGATTTCCGCGATCGCGCTTATATCGCCGGCGCGCAATTGCTCTCGAGCTTCTCGCCAACCATGCTCAACGAGCTGCGCCTTTCCGACCCCTATCGCAACGAGCGGCACGAAGCGAATCCGCTGACCGGAAAAGGTCCGGCGATTACGATTTCGGGCATCGCAACATTCAACGGCTCCATCAGCGTGGGCGACGTGTTTGCCGAAAAAATTCCGAGCCTGAGCGACAATTTCACCGTTATCAAGGGCGCACACACCGTCAAGATGGGCGGCTCCGTTCAGCAGATCCTCGATGTGCAGCTCGCCGATACCTTCAGCCAATACACTTTTCCGACGATCCAAAGCTATCTGGATGCGCAGTCTGGAAAAAATCGCCTCGGGTATTCCTCTTTCACGACCAGCATCGGCACCGTAGGTGCGGGCTATCACTCGCTGTTCTGGGATGTTTTCGCGCAGGATAGCTGGCAGGCGCGACCGAACCTTCTGATTACTTACGGCCTGCGCTACGACAAGTTTCAAGCGCCCACGCCGCCTGCAGACGAGCCCTTCATCTATTCGCGGAATTTCCGGACGCCTGGCGCGAACTGGTCTCCACGTTTAGGCATTGCATGGAGCGTCAATCCGAAAACAGTTCTGCGAGTCAATTCCGGCATCTTCTACGAAGCGCCGGCTACCAACCTCTGGTACAACGCGCTTAGCAATAACGGTTCCAACCAGGCGTTCACGGCGCAATTTAGCCCTACCGATCCACTGGCGCCGGCTTTCCCGCAGGTGTTCAATGTGCTCTCCGGACCCATTTCGCGTCCGGCGCCAAGCATCATTACCGTCACGCCCAATTTCAAGAACGCATACACCTTTAATACCAGCTTCCAGATCGAGCGGCAGTTATCGCAGAACGATTCGTTGATGGTTGGCTACGTCAATACCAATGCGCGTAACATGGCGTTCTTGCGCAACATGAATTTGATCAATCCTACTGGCTTTCTGGCCGACGGCCGGCCGGTCTTTGGCGCAGCGAGCGCGATCAGACGGCTCTATCCGCAGTTCAATAACATCGCGCTGCAGGATATCGGAGCGATTTCGAGTTACAACGCGATGGTCGTAAATCTGAAGCATCGCTGGTCGAATGGTTATCTGGTGAGCGCTTCCTATACTTGGTCTCATTCCATCAGCGATGCACCGGACGCCAACAGCTTCGAGCAGAACTTACCGATCTCGGATCCTACGAATCGAACGCGCGACCGCGGCGACAGCATTGTAAATCGCCCGCACGCCTTCACCATGAGCGCGGTACTGGGGCCCACCTTCCAAATCGGCAATGGCTTTTTGCGTCAATTGGCCAATAACAACCAATTGGCTGTTTTGGTCATGCTAGCCTCCGGCGACCAGCAGAATATCGTCGCTAACCAAAACTTAAATGGAGACACCATCGCGAGCGTGAGCCGGCCGCTATACTTGGCGCGCAACACCGCGCGTGGGCCGAATATCTATCAGTTCGACGTACGCTACACGCGAACTCTCTATGCGCTTTGGGATCGTGTAAGGCCCAAATTCATAGCCGAAGCCAACAATGTCTTCAATCACCCGAACATTACGGCCTTAAACGCTACCGCGACAGTGAATACGGCTGGTGTAGTCACGAAACCGGCCACCTTAGCCCCGCTCTCCACGACCCTCGAAGGCCGCATTATTCAATTAGGCG
>JAICIH010000343.1 GCA_025924475.1 Bryobacteraceae bacterium | reverse complement strand
GGGAGAATACTCTTCGAGCATTTCTTTCAGCAATGCGTCGAAATCATCCTGGCGCTCGCCGGGGACGATCAGTTTTTCGGAGGTGCCGCCGTGCGTCAGCGCGTTGCGGCTGGAGATTTCCTTGCCGGCGTCCGTGACAGGCCCGGTTTGCGGATGGAGTTTTTCCATACGTGCGCGAGTTTGGGGCATGGGACGTGCGGGCGGGATGGGATTTTGTGGGTAAGTGATTGAGATTTCTAGGCGAAAAAATCCGGCGTTTTGTGAAATCGTGTGATCACGGGACAATGATTAAGGTAAGGCATGCGTGTTAGCCGCCTATTCCGAGTTTTGTCCTGTTGCATATCCGCAATACCGGCATCCAGCCAAATTGTTCCTTTGGTATTGCCCGCAGGCACGCCGCTGCAAGTAAAGATAGAGAAGCGAATACGGATTAAGGGCGTAGGCCAGCAGATAACGGGGCGGGTGGTACGTGCCGTTTTTGTGTTCGATAAAGAAGTTATACCTGCCGGAAGCGAGGTGGTCGGGCATGTAACGCGGCTCAACCCGGTCAGCAAGCAGAGGCGATTCAAGGCAATCTTGAATGGTGATTTTACTCCTCTGCGGAATCCGGAGATCCAGTTCGCCGTACTGAAACTTCCAGATGGCAAAACGATGCCCATCCAAACGGGTATCGCATCGCAATGGGGCGCGATCGCACCTTTCGGGAACGGGAAAAGGATTGAAGCGCGCAAGAAGAACTCGCTGATCGACACGGCATTTGGGCGAGTGCGAATGGAAGTGTTGAACGCCCGGCAAGCGATCCTGACCGAGATCAATTCACAGCCCAAATGGGACCGTTTGCAGGAAGAGGCGTACTCGCGTTTGCCATATCACCCGCAGTTTCTGCCTGCTAACACGCGGCTTTCCACGCAGCTCAAAGAGCCACTCGCATTCGGTATGGAGACGCTGGCTGCAAGAAACATAGATCAAAGTGCGGCGCCGGCGCCGGATACCGTAGTGACCGCTCGTCTACTCTCTACAGTCAGCTCCAACTCGGATATAGGGCTCAAAGTGTCGGCCATTGTGTCGGAGCCGGTCTATTCGGCGGACCGTCATCTGATTCTGCCGGAGGGCACTCGATTGACCGGTACAGTCGTACAGGCACAACCGGCACGCTGGTTCCGGCGTTCCGGGAAATTGCGGTTGAGGTTCCAGGAAATGGAATTGCCGGAGGTCATCCCTATGAAGAATCGCCGGTTGAGCGTGGAGGCGACGGTCGCGAGCGTGGATGCCATTCGGAAAGTGAGAATCAAAACCGACGAGGAGGGTGTAATGAAACCAATTGAGCCCAGAACCCGTTTTATTGCACCGGCAGTCCAGATGTTCATCGGTGTCAACATGCTCGATGAGACGAACAAGAACGCCCAATCGCAAAGCGCAAACCGCGTTCTTCGAACGATCGCCGGAGCGTCGGGACTCGGGATGGTGGGCAGTATTGCAGCACAATTCTCTTCGGAGGCCGCGACGGGAATCGGATTCTACGGTGCAGCCTGGTCAGTATTCAACCATGTTGTGGCACGCGGACATACTATTGTTTTGGCGCCGGACACGCCGTTCCAAATTCGGTTCGGAGCAGTGCACGAGTAGCGTTACAAGATTGTCCCCCGTTGGCCGGCCTGTCCCCAACGCGCGATCACCAGGAGATTTTCTCCGGTACACTCGCCTGGTATTCCAATATGCTCGGTCTGGGTGCAGACCCCAGACCGGTTCGCGGCATATTTGTGAGTGGCGACTTCTTTCGGGTGCTCGGTGTGGCGCCGTCAGCGACACGAAGTACTTCAGTTTGAAGGAAGGGTCCCGTCCGATTGCTTATTATTCGACCGCTCAGGACAGCGACCCAGCGCCCAACATCCAACTCGTTATCCGTTCGCGGACGTCAGAATCCCAACTTGCATACGAATGGCGCTCGGCGCTCGCCATAGCCACATCATTCACACTGTTGTGTCGAGAGCCACGCTGCTAGTCGCCATTGGTATCGTGGCGGGAGCCGTTACAAGCGTGGCTGCTGCGCAGGCTGTGCGATCGATGCTGTTTGGGGTGCAGCCTTACGATCTCCCGACGCTCGTCCTTGCCGTTTTCGCACTTATTGCGGTCGCGGTTGCGGCAAGTCTGGTTCCCGCCTTTCGGGCCGTTCGGCTTGACCCACTTGCCGCATTGCGGAGGGACTGAAGGGTTGGTGAATTCCGGAGCGAGCTGTCCCGATTGATAGCGGGCTAACTGCGAATTATTCGCGCTAGATCCGACAATCCTCAGAGGGATGCAATGGGATGGCTCACAATCCCACCTTGGTACCGGCATAAAACGGCTAGGCGTACTCTG
Organism: Bryobacteraceae bacterium; assembly: GCA_025924475.1. Classification (GTDB taxonomy): domain Bacteria; phylum Acidobacteriota; class Terriglobia; order Bryobacterales; family Bryobacteraceae; genus Bog-105. The sequence continues at coordinate 4,033 of JAICIH010000343.1, read as the reverse complement.
TTGGAACTTCTAGGATAAGCGCGTTTCGCAGCGGAGTCTGATTGGTATGGCATTTTTCCTATACCGAGACGGAGACGCAATCAAGAGGGCGCAAGGAGGTTACGAAATCGCTTCTCATCTTCATAACCAAGGCTACGAGTTGTTTAGTCGGCCTCTGTTTACCGATCAAGAGGTGGCAACAGAGGAGAGGGCTTGGCAAAAGCGTGTGGACAAAATGCGAGCGCAAGGCCCGTCCGATCCCACGCGGAGTAGCTAAATGTGAGCTTGTCGATCCCGATGAGGGAGAGGATTGTTGTTCGAAACTGACTACACATTCGACAGTGTGGTGCGTGCATTGCAATTTCAAAAGCGACTGATCTTCCCCGCAATTCTAGTTATTTGCAATCTTGGATCAGCAATCGCTTGCTTTGCGTCCGGTGACTGGAAGCGCGGCCTCTATTGGATGGCATCCTCAGTTTGCATAGCAAGCGTCTCCGCCTAAAAGCGTCCGGTCTACGGCGGTTAATGGCCAGGGAGTGCGAGATCGCGAGCGGTTGGAGCGATATACGTAAATCCGAAAATCGATCCGGGCCGCTAATCGCCGAAACTCTGTTACTATCTGTGCTGGATCGGAGGTTTTAACGATGCCACAGTCCAAATCAGAATCCAAGCCCAACCACTATTCGTTGCACGGGCACAACGTCACCCTCGACTATTCGCTGAGTAACTTTGCTGGACAGCCTTCGATCAACTTCAAGGTCGATGAATTCACCGGTACTGCCCAAAGGAACGAGATCCACATCACGCAGACCGGTAATCTCGGCCTTCTGATAACGATTGCGCTTCATCCCGGTCCCAGCGCCGATGAGGGTGATCCGCACTTCTCGTTCTTATTGCCGGAAGTGACGCTGGATTCAGGGCGTGAAATGGCTTTCGAGACGATAGGATTCAAGACTGTCATCACAAGGAAGGAGCCTGCGCACCAGCGCTATACGCCCGTGTCACTCAAGGGCAAGGCATCGATTTTTGAGTCGATAGGTGCTAAGGCGTGACTAGACTCTATAACGCCTTGACGCTTTCCCCCAGCTTCCATTCCGATGCGCGAGCGGCTGGACCGATGCAAATCATGGAAGCAGTTAGTGTGGCCGGGAGCTAAATTTGCAACTAAATGAGCGCTCCTGACTTTGCGTTCGCCGAACTCACTTGCCCAAGCATTCAATCTGAAGAAGGCGACTAGGGCCCAAACGCGCCCGAATTTTTGTAGATCGGTCACCGCAGCGAGAACGCTCTGCCGTCCAGCCATTCCATGCCGATGAGCCGAGTTTTATACTCCCATCAGGCCGGCAGTTTTGTGGGGTTCCGTCAGCGAAGATTTCACATTTCGTGCCAACCGTCACTTCCTGAATCCTCCAAGTGCCGGGGTCAAACATATTGCCCGTTGTCGAGTGACACCACCAGCGAATGTGACCCGCATCTCCGAGTTTCACTTTGAATGGCGGTGTCCACGGCGCGCTTCCATTGGCTCCTCGTTTGAGAACGATCGTTCCCGGCGTCTCCGGGCGAGCATTATAGGACAATGCCGTTTACTTAAGCGGCATAGAAGACGTTTCAAGGAGGGCCGATTGCCAATCGGCCGCGGCTTACCAAGCCGCCCCACATGGCAGAGGTCTCAAGCTCCGGTTACTTCAGGCTTAAGTAAATGACATTGCGCATTATAGGACGGAACGATCGCAACTTCAGCCGCGCTACTAGGCGACGGTGTTGATCAAGGCGCCGATGGGGGGGATGGTGATGCGGATCTCGTCGCCGTGTTGGAGGGTGAAGGAGTCGGGCGGCACGATGCCTGTTCCCGTCAAGAGCAGACAGCCGCTTGGGAAGGAATTGTTGCGGTAGAGATACTCGACGAGTTGGGCGGGATCACGTTTTAGTTCCGAGAGCGCCGTGGAACCGGAGAACTGAGCTTTGCCGGCGCGCAGGATTTCCAGTCGAATCTCCGTTGAGGGCGGTAGAGGCCGCGGCGCAACCAAGATGCATGGCCCGATGGCGCAACTGCGGTCATAGACTTTGGCTTGCGGCAGATAGAGCGGATTCTCGCCTTCGATATCGCGCGAGCTCATGTCGTTGCCGATGGTATAGCCGACGATCTTGCCGGATCGCGTAATCACCAGCGTCAGCTCCGGTTCCGGAACGGACCAGGAAGCATCGTCGCGAATCGCCACTTTGCCGTTTGGGGCTACCACGCGGCGGGCTGTGGCTTTGAAGAAAAGCTCGGGCCGCTCAGCGGAGTAGACGCGGTCGTAGAAGTCGCCGCCGCCCGCCGATTTCGATTCCTCCATACGGGCGTCGCGGCTCCGGTAATACGTTACGCCCGCCGCCCAGACTTCCTGCCCTGGAGCAACGGGCGCGAGCAGATCGTTTTCGGCGGGGCCGCCGGTCGAGGTGAGCGGATCGAGCGCCTTGCTGAGGTAATCGTATAGATCGTCGCGATTGAGCAGCTCGTCCCACGGCTCCCTGCCCTGAAAGAATCTGGATTGCTCTTGGATGTAATATCCGCCGGAAGTCAGATAGAGTTTCAAGTACTCAGAGTATCTAACGGTGATCGTCGCGATGGCCGTCGCGGCGGCCGTCGCCATGATCACCACGATTGCCACGATTGCCCTGATTGCCGCGATCAACACGTACAGGTGCGTGCTCATGATGCTCAATTCCCGGTCCTGTGGCGCGGCGATAGGGGACGGCGTAGGGGTGCACGTAATTTCCGCGATTCGTCCACGTTCGCACCCATGGCCGGCGATCGATCAGGATGTTGTGCTGCCGCCAGGCGAAGCCGGCTCCGCCCCATCCGAAAGGACCGAACGAGGCGCCGATAGCGACGCGTGGTCCGAATCGAAACACGCCGCTCATCACGAAACCGGGACGCGGCCGCGCATAGACAATCGCCGGGTTGTAATACGGCACGTAATAGTAGCCCGCATACACCGGAAGAATCTCTATGTTGCCGGGACCGTATACCTGTACGTGCTCATATTGCGTGAATTGCGGATTGTGAAGATAACCGTAGTCATAAGCCTGCTGGCGCATCCGCTGCACGGCGTCCATCACATCGCCGCGCTGTTCCAGCACCGCATTGCCGAGCTGCTGGGTCCATGACATGTATTGCGCCATATAGCTCAACACCTGTGGAAACGGCAACAAAGCGAGCACGCTCGGATCCCAGGGAAGATTGTCGCGCTCGATAGCCTGGGTGACCGCATCGCCTTGCAGATAAGCATGCTGGTTGGCCCAAGTGGCCGCCTCCGGAATTTCATTCGAAAACGTCGAAGCTGTCAGTACCTGCGCCAACAACCCATCCGGATATAGTGCAATCGGACCGACAAGCTGATCCAACTGCTGGGGCGCCATCGTCGGTGGCGGCGCGTATTGTCCTTGCGGCGGGTACTGCGGTTGCGGGTATTGCTGCTGCGGCTGCGGGTACTGCGGTTGCTGCGCCGGGTACGTTTGTTGCTGCGGAGGATACTGCGGCGGTGGCGGATACTGCTGCTGCGCCAGGCAAGCTACCGACAGCATAGTTCCCAGCCCGATCGAAACCACTATTTTCGTTCGCATTCCGCCAACCTCCTTCTTCCTACTAATCGGACGCAAAAGGAGTAGGGAAAGATACGGCTTGCGCCGAGTGGTTAATTAAATTGGGTTCAGATGAGGCCCATTACTACCAATCCACGCGTACGCCTAATTGAATAATGCGGCCTTCGAGGGTCGTGGAGAGCGGGGCTAAGGTGGCCGGTTTCGTGACTACACCAGCCGTATTCACTGTCGCGGTAGCGTTTAAAGCCGTAATGTTCGGGTGATTGAAGACATTGTTGGCTTCGGCTATGAATTTGGGCCTTACACGATCCCAAAGCGCAAAGAGAGTTCGCGTGTAGCGTACGTCGAACTGATAGATATTCGGCCCACGCGCGATGTTGCGCGCCAAGTATAGCGGCCGGCTCACGCTCGCGATGGTGTCTCCATTTAAGTTTTGGTTAGCGACGATATTCTGCTGGTCGCCGGAGGC
>JAICIH010000342.1 GCA_025924475.1 Bryobacteraceae bacterium | reverse complement strand
GCGCACAGCGATACGGATGGGCTTGCGACGCTGCCGGCGAATCAATACGATTTTTCGCAAGAGTACGGACGTTCGGCTCTGGATATCCGCAACAGCCTTTTCCTGGGCGGCTCGTTCGCCGCGCCCTGGAAAGTAAGAATATCGCCGTTCTTCGTAGCGCACAGCGGAATTCCGTTCAATATCACGACGGGTACGGACTTATATTTGACGGGGCAAGTGGCCGCGACGGCGCGCCCCGGCATTGCGAATGCGGCCGTTCCCGGAATTGTCGCGACACCTTACGGATTATTAAATCCAATTCCCCCGCCGGATCAATTATTGATCGAGCGCAACGCCGGGAACGGGCCGGGATTTCTCGAATTGAATTTGCGCGTCAGCAGGACCTGGGGATTCGGCACAACGAAATTTCAGGGTCCGTCCGGCGGTGCCACATCGCGCCAAGGCGGCGGTCCTCCCGGAGGCGGTGGTGGCGGCCGCGGTCCCGGAGGTCCAGGCGGCGGACCCATGGGAGGCGGCGGCGGATTTGGCGGGGGCCGGCCTCCGCGTCTCGACTCCTCTACCGAGCATCGCTACAATCTCACGCTTTCGGTAATGGCACGCAATGTGATGAACCACGAAAACCTGAACACGCCCAATGGCGCCTTGACGTCGCTCTATTTCCTGCAATCAACCGGCATTACGGGTGGATTCGGTCCGGAAGCAACCGCAAGCAACCAGCGGCGAATCGATATCCAGCTACGATTTTCGTTTTAACGTTTTCACCAGACCAGCTTCAGGCCGAATTGCAACTGCCGTCCCACGGTTTGCGATCCCGAGAGCTTCCCGAACGCCGCGTTTCCAACAGTTAATACCGCGCTACGCGAGTTAGGCAGCGTGAACGTGGGCGTATTCGTCAGGTTGAAGGCCTCGGCGCGAAACTCGAGGCGCCGCCTTTCTGTCAGCCGAAAGCCCTTGAACAGAGAGGCGTCCAGATTCTTCGAGCCCGGCGCGCGCAGCACCATGCGTCCGGCATTTCCAAATGTCTGGACTGGAACGCCGAGCGCATTCGTGACTGTGGGCGGCACGGCAAAAACGGCTGGATTGAAATACTGATCGAACCCAGGATTATCTACCAGCAAAGGCTGGCCGGCGACTACGTCCGGCCTGTTGATCTGCGCAAAAATGGGAGGCAACTTGTTTGTCAAGACATCCGTCGGCAGCCCGGAGCGCAGCGTAAGAATGCCATTCACCTGCCACCCGCCAACGATCTGGTTAATCCAGCCATGCGTGCTTTTTGGAATGGGCAGTTCGTAATCTGCGCTGAGCACGAATTTTTGCGGCAGATCGAGCGGAGAGACACCGCGTTCCTGCCGTAGATTATAGGTATTCATCGCACGCGTATTGCCCTGCTGCGAGAGAGTGCTGAGTCCGGAATTACCGGAGTCCGTGGCGTGCGAGACAGTGTAGTTGGCGAGCAGCACCAACCCGTGCGAATAGCGTTTTTCTACTCTCGTGTTGAACGAGTTGTACCAATTGCTCACATCGGCGGTGTCCAATCCTACGGAACTGGCGAGAAACGGGAACCGCCGGTTCGCTTGCGTGTTCGTTCCTTGCAGCGCGTAGGAAAACGGCTCCTGATTGAGGTCGATCCGCTGCACCCAATGCACGCCCCTTGCACCTGCGTAACTCGTCTCGACTAAGAGATTCGGGATGAGCTCGTATTGCAGCGAGAAATTGAATTGCTGCAGCATCGGAAATTTCGAGAACGTGATATCCGCCGCGTTGAACGATCCGCTATCGGAGCTGAGAGGCTGAGCCGCCGTAAAGTGACTGAATTCCGGATCGATAACCGAATCCACATTTAAGGGCGAGGTAAACGTAAAAGGCGGAGTGACGGTGGTCTGCGCCGTCACCGGAGGCATATCAATATTGCGGAAATTCAGCAAAGAGAGCGCCATATCGGTGGTTTGGTCGTTTTGCTCACGATTGGCGTAAAACATTCCCCAGCCGCCGCGCACTACCAGCTTTTGTGTGGCTTGTAATGCGAAGCCAAATCGCGGAGCAAAATTCTTGTGATGTCCTTGGACGATGGCGCGCGAATATCCCCTCGTGCGGGGCACAATGATGACACCGGGGCGGCCCGCGCTATTGGCGTCATTCGGACTAAACATTCCGCCGGTGTTCAGCGCATCGACGGGCTGGGTGTACAAATCGTAGCGGAAGCCTATATTCAGGGTCAGACGGCGTGTTATCTTCCAGTCGTCCTGAACGAACGGCCCGAAATAGAGATCGCGCTGCCGCGACCAATCAATCGGACTCGAATTGATCACCGTAGTAGGCAAGCCGAGCAGATAATCGGCATATGGGAGCCCGCCGCTCTGCGACAAACTGGGATTGGATGTGTAAGTGGCGCCAAAGTAGTAATTCGCGGCGGGCGGGAAAGTCTGCAATCGATCGAACCGGAAACGGCGCAAGTCGACGCCCGTCTTGATTGTGTGACTGCCATGGACAATCGTAATGCTGTCCGTATATTCGAACGAGTTTTCAAACGCGAAATTGGAAGTGGCTCCGCTAAAACCTGAGAACTCTGTGCTGCCGAGCGTCTGTCCGGAAAATGTCCAGTTCACATTCGGGAAGCCGATAATAGGCCCGGATTGAAAGCCGTTGGCAGCAACGAAAGCGAGTTCTTCGTCCGCCTTTAAAGCCACACTGGAACTGTTGGCGCGGTTATAACCGACGCGAAATTCATTCACGACGTTTGGACTAAATAAATGCGTATCGCCGATCACCGCGTTGATCGTGTTGAACAATGGCGACGAAGGGCTGTAAATGTAAGCGCCTTGATTGGTCTGCGTCTGCCGCGAAACCGAAACGCGCGTCATCAAGTTGTTATTGCTGGCGATGCGCTGATCGAGCCGCGCGTCCCCCTGATTGCGTACGGTTTTTGCCGGCGTTGCAGCGAGATAATTTCGCGAGGTAGCATTCGACGCTCCTGTATTGGGCAGCGGAATTAATGACTGATAGTTAATAGCAGCCGGATTGAGAAATCTGGTAGGAATGACATTACCAGGAAACGGAGTGGACGTAACCACGCCATTCGGTCCCAGGCGCCGCGTGGCGGGATCGTAAATAGTGGTCGAAGAGCCCGAGAAATCGCCATTGCGGAAAGCCGCGGGCGGTTCGTCCAGCAGAGAAGAGCCCGCTGCTTGGCGAATCTGCGTGCCTTCGTAGTCCACGAAAAAGAACGTACGATCGCGTCCGTTAAAGCGCGGCAGGAGAACCGGCCCGCCCACGGTTGCGCCGAACTGATTCTGGCGGAATTTTGCTTTCGGCTGTCCTGCGTAGTTCGATACGAAATTATTCGCATCCAGGACATTATTCCGCAGGAATTCCCAGGCATGGCCATGAAACTCGTTTGTGCCGGACTTGATGGTCGCGTTCATGACGTACCCGGCGGAGTGGCCGTATTCGGCCGAGAAGTTATTCGTCTTGACCTTAAACTCCTCGACAGCATCGACTGACGGAGTGTAGGCAAGCCCGGCCCGCCCGACCGATCCGGCATAATTGCGCAGATTGTCGTCTACCCCATCGAGCAAAATATCGTTCGCGCTGTAGCGGCCTCCGCCCGCCACAATAGGAAGATTTGTAGTGAGTCCCTGGAACTGAACCGTGCCTCCGGCCAGCGTACCCAATGCAAAAGGATTCCGGCCGTTCAGGGGCATGTCCAGAATCTGCTTGTTTTCGACCACCTGGCCCAGAGAAGAAACTTGTGTCTCGAGCAGCGGCGCTGTAGCCTGCACCTCGACGCGTTCGTTGATAGCTCCGGGTTTGAGTTCAATGGGTAAGGTCGCCGTCTGGTCCACCTGAAGTTCAACGCCAGACAAAACCGTCTTCTGGAATCCGGTAAGCTCAACCGTAACGTTGTAGACGCCAACGGGTACGGATGGCGCATTGAAATCACCCCGCTCGTTGGTCTTTACCGTACGAGTGAACCCGGTGGTGACATTCGCAATATTTACCGAGCAGTTCGGCAGCAGCGCACCGGTCGAATCGGAAACAGTTCCCCGCAGATTACCGGTTGCCGCCTGCGCGGCGCAGTATACGGCGCACGAAAGCAGAAGAAAAGTAACTCTGAGTTTCACAATGCGATACGCCTCTTCACAAAACAGGTCACAGGACATATACTCCGGAGCGGACTGTCTGTCAACAGTTTTTGGAGGTTCATGATGATGAGATTCGATCGCATTACTCTACTGGCCGCTCTGTGCGCAAGTGCGGCGGCGCAGGAGATGAATTGCGACCTCACGGCTTATCACGCGCAAAGCGGACTTACGGCGCAAGTGCGGTCTGGCGCGCTGGAAATCGCCTGGGACGGCGAGCGGCACGAGCAGTTGCGCGCGCGCTTCACGATCCGCGGCGGTCAGCCGCTCATTGAGGAATTGGCCGCACGAAAGGCCGGAGGAAACTGGATTGTCCTGGGCCGGAACCTGACACCCGAATTTGAAATTACATCCGGCGTCCGGCGGCTTTCCCAACAGCAGATCTCACCGCTCGAGGGGCTAAAAATTCCGCTCACTCCCGAAGTAGTCGAGCGCGAGAAATGGAACGCCTTCTGGGATGCGCCGCTTATGGTGCCGGGCCGGCCAGGGACCAATATGGATCTGCCGCGCAAGCCTTCGGAGGTCCGAAAAGCTTGGGCCGAGTATCATGCCAACGGCTGTCAGGTGAAAACAGACGGTGCGCGCCTTGAGGTCACAATACCCGGCCTCAACGCCGGGATTTTTTCCGGCTCGCTTCGCTATACGGTGTATCGCGGAGCAAACCTGCTCCGGCAGGAGGCCATCGCAAGCACGAACGAGCCGTCGGTGGCGTACAAGTATGTGGCCGGCCTCAAGGGATTTGCCATCACGGATAACACGCGCGTGGTATGGCGCGATACGGCTCGCGCCTGGCAGCAATACGCGTTTGGCGGAACGGCGAACAAGGACATTGTGGGGCTGCGAGCGCGCAACCGGCTCGGCATTCTCGAATCGAATGGCGGCTCGCTAGGATTTCTGCCGCCTTCCCACAAATTCTTTTTTTCCCGCGAAATGGAAACCAATCTCGGATATGTGTACTACCGCAAAGATAGCGACTCATCGCTGGCGATTGGTGTGCGCCAGCCCGATAGAGAAGTCGGCTACAAGCCGTATGGCTTTTCCGACGCAGTCTGGAATCGCCGAGTGGGAGAGTCGCGGAGCGAGCTGAACAACTTCGCACTCTACAACGCGCCGCCCGGCACCATGCAGCGCATGCCGGTTTATTTTTATCTCAGTCCTGAAGACAGCCGCGCTACGCAGGAGGCGATGATGGCGTTCACCCACGACGATACATATAAGCCAATGCCTGGAATGAAAGTGCTGGTGAGCCATTTTCATTTTCATCTCAACGAACAGCTCACCGACGCGGGCACGCTGGACTTTCAGCCCACCTGGCTGCAGGTATTTCGCGGCCTGGGAATCAACATGGCAATTCTGGCAGACTTCCACTCCGATTCCCATCCCACCGACACCGGGACCACGCGGCTCAATGAGCAAAAGGTCTATTTTGATGGATGCGCACGATTTTCAGACCGCGATTTTCTGCTGATTCCCGGCGAAGAACCGGATGCCAATTTCGGCGGTCATTACATGTTCTTGTTTCCGCATCCGGTCTACTTCACACATGTGAAGCAGGCGGCGAAAGGTCCCGCGGACCAGCCGTTTTTGGAGAACGTTGCGGCATTTGGGAACGTGTATCACACAACGACGGCCGCCAATGAACTGGAGCTGCTGAACAAAGAGAAAGGCTTGGTGTGGCAGACGCATCCCCGGACGAAAGGTTCAGCCGGCTATCCGGACGCCATCAAAGACAAAGATTTCTTCCAAAGCGATCGCTTTCTCGGCGGATCCTTCCAATCGCTGCCGGTGGATCAATCGGAAAAACGGCTCTGCGAAAAGCGCTGCCTCGGCCTGCTGGATGACATGAACAACTGGGCCGGACCAAGGTACATGATTGCCGAGGGCGATACCTACATGAAATATCCGGATGACGAGACGTATCCGCAGCTCGCTGTGAACTATGTCAAACTCGACCGCGTTCCGAAATTCACCGATGGCTGGACGCCTGTTGTGGACGCGCTGCGCGCCGGCGATTATTTCGTGACCACGGGAGAAGTGTTATTTCGGAATTGGGGCATCGAAGGAAGTGGCGCAAAATGCACGTACGCGGCGGAAGCGGAATGGACATTCCCGCCGGAATTTGCGGAGCTGGTCTGGAGCGACGGAAAAACTGTCGATCGCAAGATGGTCAGCCTGACAAACATGGGCCCCTTCGGAAGCCACAAGTTCAGCATCCCGTTCGACGCTTCGGGCAAAAGATGGGTGCGCTTCGCGCTTTGG
>JAICIH010000341.1 GCA_025924475.1 Bryobacteraceae bacterium | reverse complement strand
GTTGCGTATGAGCCGGCGACCGGGAAGCCGCTTTGGCATAGCCGCATCGGGACGGCTGGGAATGCGCCCGAAACGTACTTACTTGATGGACGGCAGTACATACTAGCCACAGGCGGCGATCAGTTGTTTTCGTTTGTACTGAATCAGTGATTCAAAACCGAACTGCAGGCACGCCTTCCAATATCGCGCCGGCTGAACCGCGCTCTCGTACTTTGGCGTTGTGGTGAATGTGAAAAAATTATCGGCTCCGGCCACTGCTTACGCGCGTGGTTCTTTTTCACAACCCTTCTTGCTCGTGTTTCCGTTGCGAAAGCCACGAGCACATCTCCACATTCGTCATCTAACTCCATCGTAGAATGCAGTTCCGAAGTGTGGAGTGAACGGCCATGCTGGCGTTGTTTTACGCCGCTGCAGCCGCTGGCTAACTAAGGTAGCGCAGCGTCTCGTCAATCAGTTTTTTCGTGCCCGTAATCGGATCGCCGGAATTCGTGTCGTACTCCATCGAAAAATACCCTTTATAGCCAGCGGCTTTCGCCAAGCCGAACATGGTTTTGAGATCGACGGTGTACGTCTTGCCATCTGGCCGGTGCAGCGTGTCCTTGACGTGGCACATGTTGTAGGCGTGCCGCAACATCGCGCGGACCGCGCGCTCGTTGAAGGCGGCATCGTGAGGCGGTAAGGAATTGCCGAAATCGGGCAGTGCGCGCAAATGGCGGCTGTTCACCTTTTCGATCACGCTTATGAGAAAGAACGGATCTTCGGCGACGGCGTTATCGTTTTCCAGATTCACGACAATGTTCCGCTTCGCGCCGTATTCGGCCATCTCGCCCAGGCTTTCTGCAGCGAGATCCACGCTGGGAGTTTCGCCACGTCGTCCCGACACATGCTGCCGGACGCTAGGCGAGCCGACCGCCACCGCTACATCGATCCATTTGCGGCCGAACTCGACCGCTTCACGCCGCTCGGCGGCATCGGACGAATAAAACCGCTTACCGGAAAGCCCCAGACCGACCATGTGCGAACCGGCTTTGGCGACGGCCTCCCGAAACGAATCGAGATAGGCGGGGTCGGAAGAATGGAAATGATCGCTCAGCGGATTGATGTTGTGTACGCCGAATTTCTCGACGATGAAGGCGGGAAATTCCTTCAAATCCATGCCTGGAGCCTTTGCATCGCGCCGCCGGTTTGTGGGACTGTCGATCAGAGTCCGAAAAGGCCAGGACGTTACCGCCAGGCGATCGTGTGCCTTGGTGGGAAAGCCCGCAAAAGCAAATAGCGACAAGTCTTTGATTAAGTCACGCCGAGTTAACTCCACTCAACGGTTATATCGCTTTCTCGAAAACTTTGGAAGTCTTCACGTTCGTAAAGCCGAGCCGCTCGTAAAAACTATGCGCCCGATTGCGAACGATGTTGGAGCGAACGCGCAGGCAAGCGATGTTTTTATCCCGCGCGGTTTTTTCAGCGGCGGCGACCAACAGGCTTCCGATACCGCGCGAGCGTGCGCCGGCGCTCACCACAAGCCCGCCGATTTCAAGGTGCGGATCGGAGGTTACATGAGTAACGACCTGCAGCTCGATCCAGCCGAGCGGGAGACCGGAGCTCGCATTGGCGGCCACCAGGATCATCCCGGCCCCGCCGATTTGGGAAAGCCGGCGCGCCACCTGAGCGGCAGTCGCCGGATAACCCAATTCGCCCGAAAGGGCGGCAAGCTGAGGCACATCCTTCTCTTCCCAGAGGCGGATCAGAATTTCAGCTTCATCGATTGCAGCTTCCATCGAAGCTATTGGAGCATGTTTGCGATTTCGCCCGTGCTGGCCGAGACGAAGCGATCGAGCTCCGCAAAAATATCAGCCGGCGAAGAGTTTTCCGAAAGGCGCTTCAGTGTGAAGGAGAGCGTAATGGGCACCAGCACGAACCGGTGCCCGGCCTCGATATTCTTTTCGAGATTCAGGGAAACGGCGCGGGCGAACCGGCGTGTCACTTCGGCGATATTCGCGTCGACGTCAACCACTGCCGCCAATGCCGATTCGCTCCAGCGGAATACGGTGACGCCCGCCGGCAAGTGCTGCGCCAGCTTCTCAGCGGCGAGCAGCATCACTTCGTCGCCTATCGCCCGGCCGAAACGGGTCTGGATGGAAGCGAAACGGTTTACCAGAACCAGCCCGCAAACGGAATCCCGCTTGGCCTCGATTTTCGTGGCAATCTCCTGCTCCGCTCCTGAACGGTCCGGCAGCACGCTCGCTGGAGACGCCGCCGGCTCCTTCATGAGCTTCGCCGTCCGGGTGTTGTACGAGGCCAGTGACTTCAGCCCGGATTGGAGCACCGAAGAGATCTCCTGCTTACTGGATCGCTCGCTCAGGCTGGCCGAAAGGTTGGATATCTCGCTTCGGAATTTCTTCAGGTCGCCGCCATCTCCCGGAATTACGTGCTGGCATATACCATCCAGTAAAAAACGAAGAAAATGGATGTAATCCGCTGGGCTGGGTGCGCCCTGGTTAGCAAACGTATTCAATGTAAGCGAGGCCATGAAGCATCCTGGATATATCCGACCAACACTCTTATCGGCCCGGCTAGCAGAACCTTAGCCTTGTATAGGCATTTCTCCCGCAGTATCGGCCCGATAGGGAAAACCCTGATGAATTTATCAGGAAAGCCTGCATCTTGACTTCCTAATAGAGTGAAATTAGTGACATGCGAGCCACTCTTGCGACACTAGCTGTTAGAAGAGTCAGTCTTGTTACCCGATGCTTTTCCTTCAGGACCTGCGTTTCGCCTGGCGGCAGCTTAGACGGAGCCCTGGGTTCCTGGTAGTCGCGGTTGCATCGTTGACGTTCGGTATCGGTGCCAACACAGCAATATTCAGCTTGCTGAATGCATGTTTGATCCGAAATCTGCCGATTCGCGATCCGCAACATCTTGTCATCCTGACGGACCCGGCCAGCCGGAGCTTCATCATCGGCTCGGAATCCGGCGCGCGCCATCTGCTCTCTTATCCCGAGTTTCAACGGCTGGATGGGGAAGATTCCCCTTTTGCCGCGTTATGCGCGGTGGAGAGTGCAGCCCCGCATTGGCAAATCCGCCTGGATGGCGGCGAAGAGGAAATCCATGGCAAGCTCGTTTCCGGCAGCTATTTTGCCGTGCTGGGCGTAGAACCTCGGATGGGAAGATTTTTTGACCGCAGCGCGGATTCTCCGGTAGGCAGCGCACCGTATGCGGTATTGAGCAACGAGTATTGGGCGCGGCGTTTCGGAAGCGATCCCGGCGTGATCGGCAAGCGGATGGTGGTGCGGAACACCGCCTTGACGATTATTGGAGTGGCGCCGCCCGGCTTCTTTGGCGAAAGCGTGGGACAGCGGCCCGACGTGTGGGCGCCGCTCAGTATGCAGCCGCAGCTCAATCCGGGCCGCGATTGGCTGGCGCGACCCCCCGACCCCACTGAAAACGTGATGTGGCTGCACGCCTTCGCGCGGCTGAAGCCGGGCATCAGTTTGGGTCAGGCTGCGGCGCGCGCGAACCTGACCTTTCAGCAAATGCTCAAAGAAAGCTATGCCTCCGTGTCGGAAGCGAACCGCCGGCAGTTTTTGGATCAGCATCTGGCGCTGCAGTGGGCGCCAAACGGCGCCTCGGAATTGCGCAGCCGCTTCGCCGATGCGCTCTATGTTCTGTTCGCCGCGGTTGGCGTGACGCTGCTGATTTGCTGCGCTAACCTAACCAATCTGCTATTGGCGCGCGCGAACGGACGCAGCCGCGAGATGGCGGTACGGCGCGCGCTCGGAGCGGGCCGCCTGCATATCGTGCGCCAGCTTTTTACAGAAAGCCTGCTGTTATCCGTGTTGGGCGCACTCTGCGGGCTGGCGCTCGCAAAACTGATCGGACCTCTGCTGGTGCGCATGGCCTCGGGCGCTGGTGAGACGCTCGGCCTGGTTCCGGCGCTCGATTGGCACGTATTGGTTTTTACCGGCGTGGTGGCGATTCTGACAACGGCGCTGGTTGGGCTTGCGCCTAGCTTGCGCGCCGGCAGGGCCAATATCAACGCAACCTTGCGCGACGGAACCCGCAGTTCGACAGCTTCGGCCGGGCGCTTGCGATGGGACAAATTTTTCGTCGCGGCGCAAGTTGCTTTATCGCTGGTGCTGCTGGTGACGGCGGGATTGTTTCTCCGCACTCTCCTCAATCTGCAGCACGCCGATTTAGGATATGCGCGGGAGAAGCTCTTGTTGCTGCGGGTAGACGGCGTTATGGCTGGCTACAAGGAGCAGCGGCTCGAAACCGCCTATCGCCAGCTTCTCGACGCTTTTCGCAACACGCCCGGAGTGCGCGGTGCGACCTATTCGCAAAACGGCCTGTTCACCGGTAATGAATCGGGAGACACGGTGCGCGTCGAAGGATATACCCCGCGCGGCACGGACGATCGCGCGGCGCGCTTCGACACCATCGGCCCGGGCTATTTTTCCGCGTTGGGCATTCCGCTGCTGCTGGGGCGCGAAATTGACACAAGAGACCGGCCGGGGAGCCTGCCTGTGTGCGTGGTGAATGAATCGTTCGCCCACTTGTTCTTTGCCGGCCGCAATCCGCTCGGCAAACATATCACCGAACAATATGGCGATAAATCAACGACCTTTGAAGTAGTGGGCGTGGCCCGAAACTCGCGTGACCACGATTTACGCGGCACGACGCCGCCGCGCATTTATACCGCAGCCGCGCAACCGGTTCCGGGAGAGCCGCCGTCTGCGGTACATTTCGAAATTCGCACGGCGATAGAACCGCACTCGCTGCTCAACACCTTGCGCCGCGCAGCGCGAGCGCAGAATCCCAATACGCCCGTTCTCAGCGCGTTCACGCTGGACGAATTGATTCAACAGCGTGTGGGTCAGGATCGCCTATTGGCGGATCTGGTGAGTATTTTTGGTGTGCTCGCGCTCGTGCTCGCGGCCATCGGCATTTATGGAATCGTCGCGTATGGCGTCTCGCAGCGCACCGGCGAAATTGGTGTTCGCATGGCGCTTGGGGCTGCTCCGGCGAAAGTTGTTGCCTGGATTGTTCGCGAATCGCTGGTCGTTACTGCGGCGGGCATCGTCGCAGGCGCAGCGCTGTCCTATGCAGCTACCCGGCTGGTTGCCAGCAGGCTGTCCGGATTAACACTCCTGGATGTCTGGATTCCTGGCGCGGCCATTCTGGTGATGATGGCTATTGCGGCGCTTGCGGCGTCTGTGCCCGCCTGGCGCGCTGCGCGAATTGATCCGGCTACGGCGTTGCGATCGAATTAGCCCGGCCGGTGGGCTTCGTCAAAACATTGTTCGGCAATCCGCTTCAACAGCAGCGATTGTTCCCAGCGATCGCTTTCTTCGATGGGAATGCCTTCGGCGTTGGGAAATGTTCGCGCATAGTAGATACGCGGCGCCAGAAGCTCAGGCACGAAATAGATGCAATCGCCGGGCGCGGCAGTGCGCAGAAAGCTATGGAAACACGCCGTCCAGAGCTGCTTGAAATGTCCGAGGTAGGGCGCCTCATTCGCCGGATTCTCTTCCACACGCACCTGCATGCATCCGGGGTTTCCAATGCGGCCGTGCAGAAAACGCACTCGCTCGAACACCGGCTGGATGAATTGAAATTTCATTTCGAATCCGCCGTAGACCATTTCCTGCCCCGTATACCAATGCGAAAAATCGCCGTTGAGGCGAAGCTCGGGGAACCGCTGCGCAAAGCGCACGGAGCGCCACATGTCTTGCAGAATCGTGGAGCGATGCGTTTCGATATACAGCGGAATGCGCCAGCGCTGGGATGCATTGAGAACCGCTTCGATGAGCGCGCCCGCCCGACCGTCGTCTTCCAGTCCCCAGCCGACGTGCAGCGTCGCGCATTCGTATCCCTCGCCGGCCAAACGTTCGCCCAGCGGGAAAGCTTCCTCAGGCGAATTGATGCGGCCGCTTCCTACGAATCCGAAGCCGGCGGCGCGGCAATCGGATAATTGCTCCGGTGTGGCAGGCGCGGCAAATTGCACGCCGGTGAATCCGGCTTCTCCGAGCGCGTCCAGGCGCTCGCGAAAATTCCCCGAGCGAGGACCGCTCGCGCTCTCCGGCAGAGAGTCGAGCGCCATCAGATTCATATAGCAACGCAGTTCGGCGCCGCGACCGGAAGACATCGGCTATCGGCCGTGCTGCTGCGTTGAAGAGGTCAGGCTGCGCGCGCTCTGATCCTTGGTGTCTTCGAGCCAGGCGACATCGCTTTTGGAATCCTTGAAGCGCCGCAAACCGGCTTCGCGGATCGCCGAATCGGGCACTTTGCTCAGCGGCGTATAGCGCGGGTGATGCGCTTCCTTATAAGGATCGTTGCGGGCTGCGTTGTAGCAACAGATCATCGACCAACGCGGTTTGTCGGACTTATTCTGATCGGATCGATGCAG
>JAICIH010000340.1 GCA_025924475.1 Bryobacteraceae bacterium | reverse complement strand
CGCTGCGCAAACGAAAACTTTGAAGGAACAACGGGAAAGCTGGACTGCGAAGCGGACATGCCGGTGAGGCGCTGGCCGCCGCGGATAGAATCGGGAAGATCAGTGCCTTGGAATTCTTTGAGACGCGGTTTGTAATCGAATAATTCGATTTGCGACGGGCCGCCGGATTGGAACAGGTAGATGACGCGTTTGGCTTTCGGAGGAAAGTTCGGAAAACCGGGTTGGCCGGGCTGGCCACCGGTGGGCGGCGCGGCGCGCAGATCGCGCTGAAACAAGGATGCTAGGGCAGCGATACCGATCCCGGTGGATTGCAGGCCGAAGAAGTGACGGCGCGTGATACCAAGGTCGTTATCGTGACAATCGCAGCAGCTCACAAAAATTACTCCTTTATTCTTTCGTTACAGCTTCATCCAGGTTGAAGATTAAGCTGGCCACTGTGGCATAGGCAGCCAAATCAGCGGTGTTGAGATTCTTATTACGTTCGGCTTCTCCGTAGCTTAAGTAGTCTTCGGCGGCTTTTGGATCGGCGCGGTACTTGGCATCGAAGCTATTAAAGCTCTCGATCAGTACCTGGCGCTCGGCGTCGCGTGGAGCGCGGGCCAGAAGAAGCTCAAAGCCGTAATCGATACGGCTGGCGGGAGACGCGCCGCCTTGTTCCATCATGCGCTCGCCGAGTTTGCGGGAAGCCTCGAGAAAAGTGACATCGTTCATCAGATCGAGCGCCTGCAAAGGCGTATTGGTGCGGTTTTCATACACGGTGCAGACTTCGCGGTTCGGCGAATCGAAGTTCGCCATGAACGGCGGCGTCACGGTGCGCTTCCAATAGGTATAGAGACTGCGGCGATACAGCGCGTCGCCTTTATCCTGCTTGTAGCCGTCGCCTCCGCCGAGTTCCTGCCACAAGCCGGGCGGCTGATAAGGCTTCACGGATGGCCCGCCTACTTTTTCGACCAGCAGACCGGAAGCGGCGAGCGCGGAATCGCGAATCACTTCCGGACCGAGCCGGAAGCGCGGGCCTCGCGCGAGCAGGCGATTATCAGGATCTTTCTTGAGCAACTCGGGAGTGATTTTCGACGACTGCCGATAAGTGGCGCTGGTCACGATGGTCCGCTGCATGGCCTTGACGTTCCATCCACTATCCATAAATTCCACGGCCAGCCAATCGAGCAACTCGGGATGCGAAGGCCATTCGCCCTGCGAGCCGAAGTCATCGACGGTTTTCACGATGCCAAAACCGAAGTAAGACTGCCAATAGCGGTTGACCGCCACACGAGCGGTGAGCGGATTGGAGCGATCGACGATCCAGCGCGCGAGGCCGAGGCGATTGGCGGGTGTGCCGGCAGGAGGCTGCGGAAGAACGGCAGGTACGCCCGGCGTGACGCGCTCGCCGTGCTTGTCATAAGCGCCGCGCACGAGTAAGAAGCTTTCACGCGGTGTGGGGCTTTCTTCCATGACCATCACAGTGGGAATGGAATCGTAGAAGCGATCACGTTCGGTGTGCGCAGCGCGCACTTGGGCGCGCGCGGTTTTCAGCGCTGGCGAGGCCGCAGTGTCTAGAAAAGCCAACTCCATCTTTTGCAACTGCTGATCGGTGCGCGCAGTCTTTGCAAGAGCGGCGATTTCGGGCAACGTCTGCGGCACGGAAACCGCAGCCGCTTCCTGCGGTGTGAGCGCACGCCCATAGATACGGACGTCCCGGATGCCGCCTTCAAAAAATTTTCCGCCTGCGGCGCCGATGCGAATGGGAATCTTCTCATCCACGTGGAACGGCTCGTTGAGCTGATCGAAAAGAATATCGACCGGCTGGTCAACGCCGTCGATATAGACATGTATGCCGGAGGCTTTGCGCTTGCCATCGTAGGTGACAACGATGTTCTGCCATTCATGAAGCTTGACCGGCGCTTTGGTTTCGAGGCGAATGCCCAAATCGGTCCAGCGATGAATGATGTGGACGCGGAGCTTGCCATTAATGAGGTAGAGTCCCTGGCCCATTCCTTCGAAGTAGTCTTCCGAGCGTGAGACGATGCCGCCGTTGGGCGAATTCGGGTTGATGGATACCGAAAACGTGAACGGATCGAGATAGCCGAAGTAAGCGACCTTTTTATCGCCGGGCGTATCGACGGAATGTTTGCCGTCGAAAGCAGGCAGATCGGCTGGGGAACGGAACTGCAGTCCTTCCGTGACGGTCCAGTCAGGGCTGGTAGGCCGCAGGTGTTTTCCCCAGCGAGCTTGTTCCTTTTCGAGGCGGCCATGCAGCGTGGCGTAGTGCGCTTCGGCCGTAGCAATCGCCTGATCGAGTTCGGCTAGATGCTTTTGCTGCTCGGGCAGCGGCGCTTTGATGTACGGCTCTTCGTTGCCGTAGTTATAAGAGAAGCCTTTTTCGTTAGGAATGTTGTTGAAGTAGGCGAACAGGCGGTAGAAGTCTTTTTGCAGGAATGGATCGTATTTATGATCGTGGCAGCGGGCGCAGCCTAGCGTAAGGCCCATCCAGACGGTTGCGGTTGTTTGCGCGCGATCGGCGACATACTCGACGCGGTATTCTTCCGGGATGATGCCGCCTTCACCGTTGGTGCGGTGGTTGCGGTTGAAGCCGGTGGCGATTTTCTGTGAAAGCGTGGCGTTGGGCAGAAGGTCGCCGGCGAGTTGGTCAACGGTGAACTCGTCGTAAGGCATGTTGCGATTGAAGGCGTCGAGCACCCAATCGCGCCAGCGCCACATATCGCGCGGCCCGTCGGTTTGATAGCCATTAGTATCGCCGTAGCGGGCGGCTTCCATCCAGCGGAAGGCCATGCGTTCGGCGTAGCGCGGCGAAGCGAGCAGGCGGTCCACAACTTTTTCGTAGGCGTTGGTGGAGGAGTCGGCCAGGAATGCCTCGATTTCAGACGGAGTGGGTGGAATGCCGGTGAGATCCAGCGTCACGCGCCGAATGAGCGTGCGTTTATCGGCTTCCGGAGACGGATGCAAGCCTTCGCGCTCGAGACGGCTCAGAATGAAATTGTCGATCGGGTTCCGCACCCAGGCCGTGTCCTTGACGGCAGGCAGAGGCGGACGCTTGGGAGGAATGAATGACCAGAAGGGCTCCCATTTGGCGCCTTGCGCGATCCAATCGCGGATGAGCGAGATTTGGCGGGCAGTTAGCTTTTCGCGGCCCATGTAGGCGGGCGGCATGCGAACCGCTTTGTTCTCCGAGCTGATGCGGCGATAAATTTCGCTGGCATCGGGATCGCCGGGGACGATGGAACGGCGGCCGCCGCGCACTTCCACCTTGGCGCCGGATTCGATATCGAGACGCATCTTGGTTTTCCGATTCGTGGCGTCAGGACCGTGACAGGTGAAACACTTGTCGGAAAAAATGGGGCGGATGTCGCGATTGAATTCGACCGTCGATGACTCTGCGAGGCTGGCCGGCGCGACGGCCAGCGACAAAACAATCGTCAATAAATACAGGCGCAACTCTACATACCCTTCATAGCAATTACCGTGACGTCCGGATCCGGAGCTTGCGCCGGTAATTTTATCTCACGCCGGTTGCCAGCAACGGACCGAAGCGTATTTTGGCAAACCAGTGGCCATTCACTCTATTGTTGCGCTTTCCTTAGAGGCGGTTGGGGCAATTCAAAAGGTGTACGACATATTCCGGCGCTAGGGGCCCATTGTATTCACAAATCCTTTACAAGCGCTTCGCGATTCCCATCCGTTTTCTTCATTACTATCGACAAGGTGCAAGAGCACTGCAGGAGACGAAATAATTCGAATGAGTAAACAATGTTTGGCAATAGCTGCAACTCTTTTGCTGCTGGCGAGCGGAGCGGTCGCAAGCTCCGGTTCAGGTAAAAACGGTGGCGGCGGGGATTCGGGAGGCGGAGGTAACACGCCTCCCGTGGTTGGAACCGCAGCCGACGTGTGCAGCGTTGTAGCGCCGCAAGGCGCGCCAGTCACGGTCACGCCGGGAACTATTTTGGCCCGCGATACGTTCGGATATGGGCCGCAGTTGTTACGCCCCTCCGGCGGAAACGGCAGTTTGAAGCCAGTCTCTATCCATACGGGACTTAACGGCTTCTGGGCAGAGCAGCCGTGCAGCAATAGCGCAGTTTGGATGAGCGCGAGCGGGTCCGGCGTGCAGAGCTGGAATTTTTCTGCAACGAGTACCGACCCGAAGGAGCCGCCGTCTGCTATGATGCCCGCCGGCCTGGGGAACGGCGCGATGACGGTGTTTCTGGATGGTGAGAGCGTTCCGGAATTTCCTACCGCTCTTCTTCCTTTGCAGGCGCCCTCGATCCCTTACGAAGTATCGGCGGAGATTGTGTTTGTCACCCCTAATCCCGGCACTTGGCTCGGATTGGGCTTCACATCATCGAATGCGCTAAACCGCAATTTTGAAGCCGCGGGGCAGGCTTGGATGCGCGTTCGTAGGGATTCACTCTTCGACTCGCTTGCAGGCACTGTCGAGCTGCATACGAACGGCCTTGCGGGTCCGTCAGCAAGCGCTAGTGTGGCGCTCACTCCCTTCAGTACATTGCGCGTTCAATACGATCCTCTTACTCGGACAGTCAATGGATACTACAACGACATTCTTGTTGGCACGCTTTCCTACGATGCTTCTTCGAGCCGATTCGTAGGATTCGAGGGCGCCGGCACGCTCGACAACTTCGTCGTAAAGGCTTCCGATTAGGAGCGCAAGCCCGATCATGTAAGGTCGCAGGAAATCCCGGGCGATTGCGGTGTGCGGTAGACGCCGCCTTCGACCTGGGCGGGATGGACGAAATTGCGGCGCCCAAGAGTGAGGGCAAAGAGTAGATGAAATCTCACGTTCATGCAATTGGCGTAACAGTCAACACCAATTGCATTTTCCGTTTCGATGCCGGATCGTCGGACGAGAATAAAATGCTTGGCTTTTTCACTGGTATTAAAACGGTCGACTCCCAGCGATTGTTTCGAATGATAGGCGGTACAGAGGGAGAAGGACCGGCGTCCCCGTGGTTTTCCATGACACTACTGATCTCGGCCGAAATACGTAGAGAAACCTGGTCGCCCAGTTCTTCCAATTTGCCGCAATCGATATCAGCGCCGACACTTATCTGCTGCCACTCACTGTTTGCTCCGCTCCTTGAGGGGTACGGTACTTTTTGACCTGACCGGATTGAACCGCGTTCGGCGCCCCCACGCAGGATCATAGAGTATGACCGGCTGTTGATGACGTGCTCATTCTCGACCTCTTGCACCATGAAATTTAGCCGGTAAAATTTCTTCGGAAGGGCGTCCGCCGTCTGCGCAGCAGAAGACTGCTTGTCCGGCGTGCTTCCACTTTTTTGCGCCGGGCATTGCAGAGCCAGCAATACCGCCAGACCGAGCATCGTTATCGTTCTCATCATTATTTGTCCTTCCCTTCGCGCCTGAGTGGCCCGCTTACTTACGTGCGCGGTTCTTTAATCCTTTATTCGAGCGGCTTGATCTCAATTGCTGCTATCCGGAGAGGCGCAATATCGGTGCCGGCGCGAGTCAGCTCGCGTGGAATATATTTCGGATCGCCCGTTGCCAGCCGCAACAGCGCTCGCTCCTCGCTGCTCATAGGAGTCGGCGCCGGAAACTGCGATAATTTTGGCGCTGCCGGTCTTTTCGGCGTGCGTCTTAGCTTGATGACGGGCGGCTTGTTGGCGGGCGGCGGAACAACCGCGGAATGGGCTGCCGTAATCGTAGGACTCGGGTGTGTCGCGATGTCCGGCATCGCCCACCAGAGCAAGCAACCCACTGCCGCCGCTGCCGCGCCTAGAGACGCCGCAAAGCGCCCAATCGAACGTCTGCGCCTTTGCGCTCTCTGGTTGACTTTCGCCAGAACCTGCCGCTCCAGCCCCTCTCTTTCAGGCGCTTCGCCGTAACTCGCCAATGCACCATCCAGCATTTCGTCCAGTGGATCCTGCCATTCACGCATGATTGCTTCTTTCCATTCGCGCCATCTTCTGTTTCACGAGCGTCCGAGCTTCCATCAGGAGCCGGCGCACGGTACCTTCCGGCAAGCCCATAACAGCCGCTATCTCCGGCGTCGTCATCTCTTCGATGGACGACAATGCCAGAGGTCTTCGCAGCTTTTCCGGCAACGCATCGATCAGCCGGTGAATCGTCCGGCTCGATTCCGTTGCAATAACTGCTCGTTCCGGGCTGCTCTCTTTCGAGGCGATATCGCGAGCAACCGCCTCCCGGCCAGAGCGCCTGATCGGCTTCCTGCTGATTGCCAAACGCCAGGCCATGCGCGCGAGAAATCCCTTCTCGTCGTCTATGCGCCGCCAAGCCCCAGTTCGAAATAGCTTAAAAAAAGTTTCCTGAACGATATCTTCCGCGTCTTCCACGTTCCGCAGTACCACGTACGCAATGCGAAACACGAAACGCGACTGACGCTCCACCAGTAGCACAAATGCCGCATCTGGTTCTTGCGTCGCCTCCTGCTTTAGCAACCTG
>JAICIH010000339.1 GCA_025924475.1 Bryobacteraceae bacterium | reverse complement strand
GTCCGTCGCCTTTGTACCATTCTTCGTGCTGGCGCACGGCATAGTCCACGCGCATCGCGTCCCACGGCTCTCCTAACTGGCAGAGCAGAGCTTCAATGGTGGCGCTGAACAACAGCCAGTTGTTGAATCCCGGCCGGATGACGCGAGTGGAGCGCAGCGCTTCCATCAGCTTCGGCTTGGTGGCGGCATCGAGCTTTTGCCAAAGTTCGTTGGGAGCGCGCAGGATCGCAAGCGCCAGGAACGCGGCGTCCACCACCGGCTGCGAACCTTTCGTGAAGTTCATGTAGTCGGGAGATGCCGGATCGACTGCCGAGGCGATCGCACGCCGCGCCAGATCGGCGTAGTGCTGCGCTTCGGGGGAGGACTCGAGCCAGGGAGCTATTCCGGTGAGCAGCCGGCTCAGGGCTTCAAGATAGGTGTATTCGCGCCGGTCCGCTGCGTTGCCGTGCGGCGCTTCCACCGGCATCTCCGCTTTTAATCTTCGGTTTGCTGCCGCGTTCAACAATGGATCGGCGATGCGCTTCAGTGTCGCGATCCAATAGTCGCGGTCGGGGTGTTCCGTGCTCTGCGCGAACGCGGCGCCGCCCGCGCTGGCGGACCCCGCAACAAAACCTCTGCGGGACAATTTCATATTTCAGGCTTATCGTATCGTGAGTCGATGGGCAGAACAGCGATGCTCGGTGTCCTTGCGGTGACCGTGCTTGCCGGTCAAAAGCTTCCGGACGTGTATCACGACGAGATCCGCGGGGACGGCCCCTACCTTATAGAACCAGGATGGCAGCCGCTGTTGAATGGGCGGGATGTAAGTGGATGGCACGGTCTGGGCAACGCGGCACACGAATGGTTCACATCGCGCGGCGTGATTTGGAAGCGTGTCTGGAATCCGAAGTTCCTTGTGGCAAAACCGGAGCCGGGCGACCGTATCGTGAACGGGAACCAGGGAAAGACCGCCAACCTGGTGACTGATGCGAGATATGGAAGCTTCGAGTTGTATCTGGAATTCATGGTTGCCAAAGGATCGAACGCCGGCGTGTATCTGCACGGCCTGTATGAAGTGCAGATCTTCGATAGTTTTGGCTACGCGGGACCGTTGACCGTAGGAGACTGCGGCGGAATCTATGAGAGCGAAAAAGGTGGTGGCTCGCCGCCGGCACTCAACGCCAGCCGTGCGCCGGGGGAATGGCAATCGTTTCGCATCTGGTTTTCCGCGCCGCGCTTCGATTCATCCGGGAAGAAGATTGCCAATGCCAGGATCTTGCGAGTGATTCTCAACGGTGATGTGATTCAGCAAAATGTGGACGTGCCGGAACCCACCGTGAGTCACATGAAAATCCCGGAAGCCGCTACAAACCCAATCATGCTGCAAGGCGACCACGGGCCGGTGGCATTTCGCAACATCTACATCAAAGAGGAATCTGCTTCTCGATAGCGCGTAGAAGCTGAAGATTCTTCGCGGCATCGGCCACGCGATCGCCGGTGGGCGCCGCGGTTTCGAGCACGCAGAATCCGCTATAGCCGATGTCGAAGATGGCTTCCAGACAGCCTTTCACATCCACCGCACCCTGTCCCAGATACACCTTGTCTTTGATGTGAATCTGGCCGATGCGGTCTTTCCCCAAAAAGCGGATTTCGCGTGGCACATCGAAATGTCCCATATTGGTCGAGTTGCCGATGTCGTACCAGATTTTTACCGCTGGAGAACCGACACGATCGAGGATGCGCGAATTCTCTTCCGCGGACAGCGTATTTTCGATGCCAAGAATGACATTTGCGGCGTGAGCCTCTGGCGCAAGTTCGCGCAGGGCGGCGACAACAGCGTGCACATCGCGCGGGCTGGTAAGGCCGCATTTGAAAAAGAAAACCAGCTCGATGATTGAAGCGTTCAGTTTTTTCGTGGTCTGAATAGCTTGCCGGATCCAGGTCTTGGCCGCTTCCGAGGATTGGAGGCAATCGCGGTGCAGAATGTCGAGATAAGTGCTCGCGATCGCCACTTTGTGAGTAGTCGAAGCGTCGAGAATACGCTGCTGCAACGCGGGATCGGAGAGGAGCAATTGTCCTTGGGAATCCGGCTTGCCAATAGTCACTTGGATCCCATCGAAGCCTATGCGTTGCGCGGCCGCAAAGGCTTCGGGATCCGATGGGAAGCCGAAAATCACGTCCATAATGCCGATTTTCAGATGATGTGCCGCACTCGATACCCGCATCGCCGCTGCGGATACACCGAGCAGCAAATCGCGGCGGGATGGCTTCTGCAATGGAGTCATGTGATACCTATGCTGTAATGCGTCGCAACCTTCCTCTACTAATCGCGATTTTGATTGTGCCACTGATTGATGCTCAGGTGGTAGTAGAACGCGGTGTAAAGACCGCGATGCGCGATGGGACAATTCTCCGTGCCGACATCTATCGGCCTGCCGCAGAAGGCCGCTATCCCGTTCTGCTCCAGCGCACTCCCTACAACAAGAGTGGTGGCGCGGATGCCGGATACCGCATGGCCGCGGCGGGATATGTCGCGATCATCCAGGACGTGCGTGGCCGTTACACCTCCGACGGCGAATGGTATCCATTCCGGTATGAATCGCAGGACGGCTACGACACGGTCGAGTGGGCAGCCTCGCTTCCGTATTCCAACGCAAAGGTCGGCATGTTCGGCGGCTCCTATGTCGGCGCAACGCAGATGCTCACAGCCATAGCTCATCCGCCACATCTTGCCGGCATCTGCCCTTTCGTGACCGCCAGTAACTATCACGAGAATTGGACCTATCAAGGCGGTGCATTTGAGCAATGGTTTAACGAGTCGTGGACATCCGGGCTCGCCAGAGATACCGCGGACCGCCGGGTAGAGCAAGGTACGAATGCTATGCACGGCGTCTTGAAGCTGCCGCTAACGGAATACTCACTCTTCAACTGGCCGGCGGGTCCGCTCACGATGCAGGAACTCGCGCCCTATTTTCTCGATTGGCTAGCGCACTCGGATTACGACGAGTACTGGAAACGCTTGGCCATTGATGAGCATTACGCCGATATCTCCGTCCCGGCGCTGACGATTGCGGCTTGGTACGACATTTTTCAAGGCGGTTCGCTGCGGAATTATGAGGGTCTGAAGGGCAAAGGCAAGCAGCGCCTCCTGGTTGTAATTGGCGGTCATGCTGGAGGCGGAAGAAAAATCGGCGACGTGGATTTTGGCGCGCAGGCTGCGGACTTCAATGAGACCGGGACCACGATCGAGTGGTACGACTATTTATTTAAGAACGCGCAGAATCGCTTTGCGGGCAAGCCCGTCAGAATTTTCGTCATGGGCGCCAACCAATGGCGTGAAGAAGACGATTGGCCGCTGAAGCGGGCGCGCGAGACGAAATATTTCCTGCATTCTTCCCATGGCGCGAATTCTTTGCGGGGCGATGGCGTGCTTTCGACAGAAAGCCCCACCCAAGAGACCGCCGACAACTATAGCTACGATCCCGCCAATCCCGTTCCGACAACGGGCGGTCCATTGTGCTGCGACGCCGAGCATCTGCCGCCCGGGCCAAAAGACCAGCGCGGCGTAGAAGCTCGTCAGGACGTCCTTGTCTATTCCACGAGCCCGTTGAGCCGCGATATGGAGGTCACCGGGCCGGTCAGTCTGGAGTTATACGCCAAATCGTCCGCCGTAGACACGGATTTTACTGCAAAATTGGTCGATGTTTGGCCAAACGGCTTCGCGCAAAACCTCACCGAAGGAATCATTCGCGCCCGCTATCGCAATTCGCGAGAGAAGCCAGTATTGATGAATCCGGGAGAAGTATATAAATTCACGATCGATGTCTGGGCCACCAGCAATGTGTTTCGGCAAGGACACAAACTGCGCCTCGAAGTCAGCAGCAGCAATTTCCCGCGATTCGATCGCAATCTGAATACGGGCCGGAGCGCGGCGTCCACCAGCGCTTATATGACAGCGGCGAATACGGTCCTGCACGATGCGGAGCATCCGTCGGCATTGATCTTGCCGGTCGTTCCATGAGAGCTACAGTAAGGTCATGAGCAGTACACGGCGAACTTTTCTGCAAGCGTCCACTGTTTCGGCGCTCGCGGCCACGCGCGTTTGGGGCGCCAACGATCGCATCAATGTAGCAGTTGTCGGAGTCGGCGGACGTGGAAGAAACCACATCGAGGAATATGCGAAACAGGCGGATGCGCGGATATACGCGCTATGCGATGTGGATCAGGCGAACCTCGAGCGCGGAATCGCCTTGGCGAAGAAGCTGACCGGCGAAGCTCCCAAGAGCTTCGTGGACATGAAAGAAGTGTTTGCCGATCCGCAAGTAAACGCTGTTTCTATGCCGCTTCCCAATCACTGGCATGCTTTAGCCACCATTTGGGCCTGTCAGGCGGGTAAGGACGTGTATGTTGAAAAACCGGCTTGCCACGACCCTTACGAAGGGCGCCAGATGGTGGCGGCGGCGCGCAAGTACGGACGCATTGTCCAGGTAGGCTCGCAAAGCCGCAGCATCGCGCATAAGATCCGGGCGATGCAGCTACTGCAGGATGGCGCGATCGGCAAACTGTACATGGCGCGCGGCCTCTGCTTCAAGCGGCGCCGCTCGATCGGCCACACGCCTGTCGAGCCCGTGCCTTTAGGAGTCGATTGGGACAAGTTTCGCGGACCCGCGCCGATGGTGCCTTTTACCAAAAATCAGTTTCTCTATAACTGGCATTGGTTCTGGGCTACCGGCAACGGCGATATCGGAAATCAAGGCGTGCATGAGATGGACATCGCGCGCTGGGGCCTGGGAGTCGGTTTGCCTCAATCCGTGGTGGCGAGCGGAGGAAAATATGCTTACACCGACGATCAGGAGACTCCCAACACCTTGATCGCACGCTTCGATTATGGCGACAAGGAATTGGTGTTTGAAGTCCGCGGCCTGCAAACCGGCATCGAAGCGGATATGAACGCCGAAAGCCCCAACTGCATCGGTGTGCTGTTCTATGGCGACAAGGGCTGGATGGCTGTGGATTCGAATGGCTATCGGATTTCCACCGGAGATCCGGCGAAGCTTTCCGCACAGGCAAAATACGAGGAGCCGAAGAAGACCGATACCGGGCCGCACATGAAAAACTTCCTGGCCGCTGTCCGGAGCCGCAAATACCAGGATCTGCACGCCGACGTCGATGTTGGACGTATTTCGGCCGACCTGTGCCATCTGGCGAATATCAGCTATCGGCTTGGCGGCCGGCTGCTCTCATTCGATCCGGCCAAGGAGCAGTTCGCTGATGAAGCAGCGAACCGTCTGGCGCATCCCGACTATCGAGCGCCCTATGTCATTCCGGCATTAGCTTAGAATTGTCCGCGACGCGCTTGGCAAGAGCATGACGTGATATCCTTCCGAGGCTGAGGGGCTCGGAAACCATCATGCAGGACCTCCCTAAACGGTCGCGCACATTGAAGATTTTCGTTGCTTCGCCCAGCGATGTAACTGAAGAGCGCGAAGCGCTCGCCCGGCTGACTCGTGACATCAACGACGTACTTGCGTTTCTTGCTCCGGAATCCCGGCTCACGCTCGAGCTGGTCCGCTATGAAACACATACGTCACCCGATATTGGTAGTCCGCAGGAAGTCATCAATCGCCAAATTGCACCCGATTACGACATTTTTATCGGCGTGATGTGGCGGCGGACAGGAACGCCAACGGCCACGGACGCCAGTGGAACGATTGAGGAGTTCCGGCGTGCCTATGAGCGCCGCAAACACGGCCATCTTCCTCGAATCATGTTTTATTTCTGCGATCAGCCGATTGCCATACCTGATGCGGCAGAATTGGAACAATTGGCGGGCGTAGTCAGATTCCGCGAGGAACTATCCAAGCTTGGCTTGACCGGAGCTTACCCGTCGCATGCCGACTTCGCCGAGTATGTCAGGGGAGGACTCTTACGGGCAATCCGCGATTTGCTGCAAGAAGAATCACGGTCTCCTCGCTCCGGTGAATTGGAGCCTCGAACCGAAACCATCGATAGTGCCGCGAATGCGGAACTCCTGCAGCTTGCCGCCGAATATGAAGATATCCGGCGAACGCTGCCTTCCGGCGGCCCTCGAACACGCCGGATGACGGCAGTATTTTCACGCATGAAAGCGAAAGCACCGGCGGTACGCGCACTGCTCAGTGAATTCGAAAAGAGCGAATCTCCCGGTATCCGGCTCGCCGCAATAGCCATTCTGCAAATGTTTCCCAACGTAGAACATCTTGATTGGCTAGCCACGCGCTTGGACAATCCCGGATCGGAGAAGCCATTTGTCGGATATCAGGCGGCGGTGGCATTACTCGATGCCGTCCAGGGTCTTCCGTTGGAGGAATGCGGCAGGCTTAGAGCCGCGCTGGAGAAGGCTATGATTCTTGCCCAAACGCTGCCGCAGGATTCAGATCGATTGGACGTCCTCGCTATGGCGCAGCAGGAACTCTTTCGGCGCTGCGGCACTTAGT
>JAICIH010000338.1 GCA_025924475.1 Bryobacteraceae bacterium | reverse complement strand
GGGCAATTGTAAGGAGCCACGCTCCCCAGTTGATCCATTTCCGCAATGCCGCCGCCTAGCACGCGTTCCGCTATTTCGGCCTCCATGCGAACGTCGGCAGGTTTATTCTTGCCCGGATGTTCGCGCGCTAGCAGCTCCAGAAGTGCGCCCATAGCGGCCTGGCGCCGCGCCAACTTGTTTCGGAATCTTACTCGGTTTTTAGGACCTACCAAGCATACTTGAAAATCTTGGACGGAAGCTTTTAGCGATCAGCGGTCAGCTCTCATCTAAAAATCGCACGCTCAGCGGTCTTTTTAAAAAGCTAAAAGCTGACGCCTGTCTGCTGAGAGTTCTAGCCCGGCATTTCTGCGAAGGAAATTCTCAGAATTGGCAGGCTGGAATCTAGCGTGCTTGACCAGAAGACTTTGAGGCGATTTTCGTAATTGCTTCGCGCGCCGGCCACTCTACCCGCGGGATGCGCTGCAGCTTTTCCAATACCGGAATGGCGGGAGCCGCGGCGGCTCCTGTATTGCCCAACGCCTTGGCCAGACTTCGCAAAACATGCACGTGCTCTCCGGGCCGGTTGCAGCTTTCAATTAGCTGGGGAACGGCGGGCGCCGCAGCCGCTCCAATGGTGGCAATAGCGTCGGCAGCCGCAAGCCGGACATTTTCGTCCGAGTCGTGTAGAGCGGCTGAGAGTTCTTGCAAAGCTCTCTCCGCGCAACCGGTGCACTTGGAAAGAGCCAGTATGCTCAGACCTCGGACCACAGCGTCCGAATCGTGCAGCGCTTGCATGAGCGCGTCCGAGTGCTGGCGCGCCGTTTGCTTGCGCTGCGTGAAAGCCCAGGCTGCCGCTTCCCGGACATATTCATCTTGTGCGGTCAATCCCGCCGTCATCTCCGCCGGTGATACGCTCTGTCCGGAGACGCGGCGTAAAGTCGCCGCACGCTCGCCGCCCATTTCCAACGGTGACGCAATACGCGCCAGGATTAACGTATCGATGCCCACATCGTAGCCTGTGCTGCGAGCGTCTTTGCCAGTGCAGATCAGCGTGAGAACGTGCCTCCCTGCCGTGAGCTCCTGCCAGCCGAGCAGGTGATCTTCGGCGACATACATCTCCGTGAAGTAAGCCTCGATCTCTCCCTGACTTCCCATATTCGCGCCAGGCTCCTGTTCGAGCGTGGCGCCGGAGGCAACCGGTTTTCCATCGATGAGATAGCGATAGCTACCGTAGTTCGGAGCGTGTGCGATTTGCGCGACGATTTCAAACCTTCCGCTCTGTCCGGCAGAGAAGGAAATTTCGATTTTCGAGCCTGGTCCTGCGGCGTGGAACGACAAAAGATCGCGCGACCAGAACACATCTTTGTCTACCCGCGCTGTTCCGCTTTCTGTCTTGGTATCCGCAATCGCATTTTCCACTTCAATCTGTTGTGCGTTACCGTGCGGAAGCCGCGCCGCGCCATACGGAGGTTCGGGAAGCTCATTGGCGCCGCCGGCTTGCTGGTACCAGAACGCCACGCTGCTGAAGAGGTCGCTGCGCTCTTCAAAAGCGGAGCGCACTTTGCCGTCCTCGTTGTACGTCCAACCGGCGTGCTCGATGACGAAACGCAGGGATTGCTGAAATGGAATCGGGTCCGGCACATGCCAACGATAGGCGCTCAGCCGCGCTCCCGTATCCGTTCCGTCCGCCACAGTCACGCCGGTGTAGAGCCCTTCCGCCACGCGCAGGCTCCAGGCATCGTTGAAATAATCTTCCGTGCCCGTGCCCTGAATACTGGCTTTCTTCTCCCCGTCTACATAGAAGGATTCATCTCCTTCACCGAACCATCCCGGCGCGGTTTGCACTACGTTCAGCACCGTTCCTACATATTGGCCGCGGCCCGTGATATGCAAAATTTCGTAAGGCCGGCCCAATTTTGTGGGAAGCTCCTGCCGGTAATACGCATGAAAATAGCCGGTGCCGGGCGGGAGCGCCGCTACTTTCTTCCAATCGACGTGGTAGTACACGTTCGAAACACGCCGCCTTCCTTCGTTGGTTATCGTGATGCGGCAGGATTTACGAAATGGCATGGGCCAGTAACTATTGCGCGCCCGCCCGCTCGATGCATCGCGGATCATTATGGAATTCACCGGCCTCTCTTGTCCATGGCCAACGCCGAAAAAATCGCCGACCGGGGCATCGACGCTGGCGGTTGCGCTGCCGTCGTAATACACACGCAAGCGAAGCAGGCGCGGCCAGCCATACTCGTTCGCCGCAATCGTCAGCCAGATATGCGTGATTACGCCCGGGCCTTGCAAATCAGCCAGTACGACCGTCTCGCCCGGAATCGGCCGCTTACTGTCATCATTGCTGGCCGGATCGGTATTGTTGCTCGATACGCGCTGCGCGGAAAAATTTTTTAATTTGGCTAAATCGAGCGGGTCGCCTTGAGCTACCAGCCGGTAAGTACAGACTGCAGAAATAACAAGTGTTCTCAGCGGCCTCCACATGAGTTAGCAGTGTATAACGCTTCTCCTGGTATATGTGCGGGTTTCAATTTCTTCGCCAGTAGCGTCCACCTAACGTGGAGGGAAACACATGCTCTGGTACGCCTGGGTATTTCTGGTAATCGCAATTCTCGCGGCCATTCTCGGGTTCGGTGGCATCGCCGCCGCCTCGGCTGGTATTGCGAAGATCTGCTTTGTGATCTTCTTGGTCCTGTTTCTGGTGAGCCTGATTGCCGGCCGCCGGCGGACCATATAGCGTCGACGATCTCATGCGGTAACGATTCGCCCGATGCAATACTCAAGGCATGCCACAGACGCCTTGGGGCGAGTTGTCGATCGGCGACGCACATGTGCATTTTTTCTCGCATAATTTCTATGCGGGATTAGCACGGCAGAAGAAACTGACTGGAGCGGAGGCCTTGGCGCCTCTGCTCCAATGGGAAATTCCTTCTGCGGACAATGCTGCGCTGGCTCAACGCTGGGTGACCGAACTAGATCGGCAAGGCATACGTCGCGCAGCGCTGATTTCCAGCGCTCCGGAAGATGAGGAAAGTGTCTCGGCGGCTGTCGCGAGCCATCCGGATCGATTCTTTGGTTACTTCCTGCTGGATCCTACTAGGCCCGATGCAGTGGAACGGGTGAAAGCCGCGGCCGCCAATTCCTATTTGCATTGCATGTGCCTTTTCCCGGCCATGCATACCTATTCCATAGTTGATGAACGTGTGGTGCCTCTTCTCGAGATCGCATCGGATAACGGTCTCGCGGTATTCGTCCATTGTGGAGCCCTGAGTGTCGGCTTTCGCAAGAAGCTGGGCCTGCCAGGCCAATTCGATTTGCGCTTTTCCAATCCGCTGGCGCTGCATCCGGTCGCGCTCCACTTTCCAAAGATTCGTTTTGTTGTTCCGCATTTCGGCGCGGGCCTGTTCCGGGAAGCGCTTATGCTCGCCGATTTGTGCCCGAACGTGTATTTTGATACGTCGAGCACGAATCGTTGGATGAATTACGAAGGATTGGACCTGCGGACCGTTTTTCGCCGGGCGCTTGACGTCCTCGGGGCGCGGCGTCTTTTATTTGGTTCCGACTCGAGCTTTTTTCCCCGTGGCTGGAACGAGGAGATCCTGCGCCAGCAAACCACTGCCCTCTATGAACTTGGCATTGAACGCGAGCAGGCGGCGCTGATCCTGGAAGGGAATCTCGAAGCCTTATACACCCGAGACTCAGAAAAATCCTAAGAAAATCTTCTGGCGGTAACTGGTACTTTTACTTCTGTGGCTTCCGTGCCTACAGTGAAAGTAAAAATCCATCTTCCCCCGCAGCCTGCCGCCGCCGTTAGCGTCAAGCTTCCTTTCCCAGCCTCGCCTGAGTTGCGGCTGGCCCAACTGAGTCCCGGTCCGCGCTTCGATTCGGTCGCGTCCTTCACGCCGGAACGGTGGTTCGAACTTGAAGCATACCGGCCGCGTGCGCTGGCCGGCGAAACCGCCGATCTGGAACGTCTTTTGGAGCAGGTGCAGTTTGGAATGCTCGAACTGAGTTCCGTCGATCGTGCGGTGCTAGTGTTGACTCGCTATCGCTCCCGTCCCATGAGCGACGTTTCCCGCGTCGCCCTGTGGCAAGGCTTCGGCGTGCCGACGTTTGAGCTGTACTTGGGGCCCGATAACAGTTTGCTCGCCGCCGAATGCGAAGCGCGTGAAGGCTGGCATCTTGAACCAGGCGTCGAGTGCTGGAGCCACGATGACGAACTCATCCTCGATAGTCCGGGAAACTACGGTCTTCGAACCGGCCTCACCGCCACAGTGGAAGGAACTGCGTGTCCTTGCGGCCGGACGACGCCAAGACTAGTGAATATCGAAGCAATCGAGCGCCCGGCGCTGCCGCGCAGACTAGCGGCTTCCGCCTGATAAGCCTAAAGCGGTAGATATCAGCCCCGCCGGCCGATATGCACGCTGCCGTTTACGGTGCGGGCTTCGATAGTGGCGCCGCCGGAACCTAGCACGAACGACATGTTCTTCTGAATCTCGCCGCTTACGGTGATGGGGAAATCCGTGTGGACCTTCCCATTTACCGTCGAGACTTCCAGGTGCGCCGAAAAGTTTTCGGGCAAATTGAGCCGCACGCTTCCGTTCGTTGTCTCCACGTGCATGCCGCTGCCGCTCCATCCTGTGCCCGCAAGTTCCACGGTGACCGATCCGTTCGTGGTCGCGCCTTCTACATCGCCTCCTACATCGTTCAGCCGGACCGATCCGTTGGTCGTATGGAAACGGATTTGTCCACGCACGCCGTCGGCTCCGATACTGCCGTTGTTGGCCTCCATCTTGACGTTGGCGGAGCTTGGCACCCAGACTTCGTAGGAAACGCTCCACCAGCTATGATCGTGGCTCGCCGGGCCGCGCGCGCGAATCATGCCCGGGCCCTCTGCAATGGTTACTTGCGATGCTAGCGCCTGGGCCTCGCTATCGCTTCGCGCTGCTGCCTGAATACATGCTTTCACGCGGACCTCGCCTCCCGTCCAGCCATGTACGCGGATCGATCCGTTTGCGCCGGGGTTGATGTAATTCTCCGATACCGCCGGCAGAGTCTGCTCTCGCGTTTGGGCATAACTCACCATGCCGTCCGAGTGAAAGTTGTTTGCCGAACAGGATTGGTCGGCCTGCGCCAATAAAGCCCCGGCGCAAAGCAGGGCAAGAGGAAGAAGCGGTTTCATGGGAGATCCCTTTCTGCGCGCATTAGACGATGGATGGGCCGCCGACGTTGGCTTCGCTCGAAAAATAGTTTACTTGACAAAGACAACTAAATAGTTGATTCTGTCAACAATATGTCGCTTGATGCGCGGGTAGCCGCTGTCCGCCGTTTCAACCGCTTCTACACCAAAGAAATCGGCGTTCTCCAGGAACCCTATCTCCAGACCGCGTTTTCGCTTGCCGAAGCGCGCGTACTGTATGAAATCGCTCATTCGGCGGAGCCGACCGCGGTGGACGTGTGTAAAGCGCTCAAACTGGATGCCGGCTACTTGAGCCGTATCTTGAAGCGCCTCGAGCAGGGCCGTTTACTGAATCGAGCGAGATCGGCGTCCGACGCGAGGCGCCGCATTCTGTCGCTCACCGCGAAAGGCCAGGAGCAAGTCGCTTTCCTCGATGGGCGATCTCAGGAGGAGATTCGAAAACAACTGGGCCGGCTCCCTGCCGGCGAGCAGGAGCGCATGGTCGAAGCGCTCGAAACGGTTTCGCGCGCTCTCTCGGCGCCCGCCAATGGCGTTTCCTATATTCTTCGCCCGCACCACCCGGGCGACATGGGTTGGGTGGTGGAACGCCATGGCGTCTTATATTCCCAGGAATACGGATGGAACGAGGGGCTCGAATCCATGACGGCTCGGATCATCGCCGATTTCCTTGAAAACTACGATCCGGCTCGCGAGCGCTGCTGGATCGCCGAGCGGGAAGGCGAGCGATTGGGTTCGATTTTTATAGTTCGCCAGAGCGGCACGGTCGCCAAGCTCCGACTTCTGTTAGTGGAGCCATCCGCGCGCGGCTTGGGATTGGGCAAGCGGTTGGTGGAGGAAGCGGTCCGGTTTACACGCCAGGCCGGCTACCGCAAAGTCATACTTTGGACGCACAGTGTCCTCCATACCGCCCGGCGTATCTATGAACAGGCAGGATTCCGGCTGGTTGAGGAGAAGAAACATCGTAACTTTGGGCCGGAACTTACTGGCCAGACGTGGGAATTGCGGCTCTGAATTGGGTTCGTTTCGTAATTGCGGCGCGTTCGCCCATCTATGTTATGAATGAAAGAGCCGTTCTGTTTGGACAGGTGGGTGAGCGGTTAAAGCCAACAGACTGTAAATCTGTCCCTCCTTGCGAGGTACGAAGGTTCGAATCCTTCCCTGTCCACCATGAATTGTCATTCGGTCTTCGCAGGCCGTTGTAGCTCAGTTGGTAGAGCGCGTCCTTGGTAAGGACGAGGTCACCGGTTCAATCCCGGTCAACGGCTCCATTTCTTCGCCAGAGGAAGATGGCTCCCTCACAGGG
>JAICIH010000337.1 GCA_025924475.1 Bryobacteraceae bacterium | reverse complement strand
GTCTTTTCATCGCCGGTAAGAGTGAGGGAATCGAGAACACGCGCGGCTCGCAGCAACGCCACTCCGCCGCCGGGCACAATACCTTCTTCCACTGCCGCGCGAGTCGCGTGCAGCGCATCCTCCACCCTCGCCTTCTTCTCCTTCATCTCCATTTCGGTAGCGGCACCCACCCGAATCACCGCCACACCACCCGCCAGTTTCGCCAGCCGTTCTTGCAGCTTCTCGCGATCATAGTCCGAGGTCGTTTCCTCCACTTGAGTGCGCAACTGCTTGATGCGGGCCTCAATGGCACTCTGGCCGCCGGCCCCATCAACGATGGTCGTATTGTCTTTGTCCACGGTCACATGTTTCGCGCGGCCGAGATCTTCGAGGCCGATCTTTTCAAGCTTGATTCCCGTCTCTTCCGCTATGACTTTGGCGCCAGTGAGAATTGCAATATCCTCGAGCATGGCCTTGCGTCGATCGCCAAACCCGGGGGCCTTGACAGCACAGGCACTTAAGGTTCCGCGCAACTTGTTCACCACTAGCGTCGCCAGGGCTTCCCCTTCGACGTCTTCCGAGATCACCAATAGCGGTTTCCCCGCTCGCACGACCAGCTCCAGTATCGGTAGCAGATCCTTCATGCCAGAGATCTTTTTCTCATGAATCAGGATGTAAGGATCTTCTAGAGCGACTTCCATTCGGTCCGAATCGGTCGTGAAGTAGGGCGACAGGTAACCCCGGTCGAACTGCATGCCATCCACGGTGCTTAGTTCGGTCGACATCGTCTTTGATTCTTCAATCGTGATAACGCCGTTCTTCCCAACTTTCTGCATCGCTTCCGCGATGATGCCTCCGATAGTCGCATCGCCGTTCGCCGAAATAGTCCCGACCTGCGCGATTTTTTCATTGCTCTGGACATCTGAGGAAATCTTTTTCAGCTCGGCGACGACTGCCTCCACGGCGCCTTCAATCCCTCGCTTCAACGCCATCGGACTCGCCCCTGCGGCTACGGACTTTACACCCTCACGGAAGATTGTTTGCGCCAAAATCGTCGCTGTTGTCGTGCCATCGCCGGCAATATCGCTTGTCTTCGAAGCCACTTCGCGCACGAGTTGCGCGCCCATATTTTCGAGCGGGTCCCTCAGTTCTACTTCTTTCGCGACGGTCACACCATCTTTCGTGATCGTCGGGCCACCGAATTTCTTTTCGATTACCACGTTCCGTCCCTTGGGCCCTAACGTCACCTTCACCGCATCCGCGAGTTGGTTCACACCCCGCAAGATAGATTGACGGGCGTGCTCACTGTAGATAATCTTTTTCCCTGCCATATAGTCGCCTCTCTTCCGCTATGCGACCTTTGTCGCCGGCTTTTCAGCCCCTTCCAATACGCCCAGTACTTCGTCTTCGCGCACGATCAGATATTCCTCTCCAGCCAGCTTGATCTCGCTGCCGGTATATTTCCCGTAGAGAATGTGATCGCCCACCGCTACATCCAGCGGAGTCAGGGTTCCATCCTCCAGGCGCTTCCCTCGGGACACCGCCACAACCTCGCCTTCGTGGGGCTTCTCTTTTGCGCTGTCCGGTATGAAAAGCCCGCCGACAGGGCCATCATTCGCCTTGATTGGCCTCACAACGATCCGGTCGTGAAGTGGTCGAATATTCATACGTAAGCCTCCGATTGGATAAGCATCTTTGTCTGCGAAAGAGAGTGACTCGCCCTTCTATGGCGTTTGCGCGACGAGGTCGTGAGCCTTCCGGGCCCTCGCACTCCGGCATCGCAACCGATTTGCGCCTTGGCTCCCAGCCGCATGAGGCATCGCCCTCGGCTGCAACTGCAGTGAAGGCGGCAGTTCACAAGGTTGAACATGGCAACCTCCTGGGTTGTTGCGTTGGCTAAGAGAGGGGTCCTGATGACTGACTTAGTTCAGCGATCAGAAGAGTGGGCGGAAGTGCTCAGTCATTAACTATATTAGGTTAACCACTCTTGCTTGTCAAGCGAGTTTGCGGTTAAACTGCCATTGTAGTTAAGTATCGACGGTTAACTCTGAAAGGAGTCTTCTTGGACATCGCCTCGGTGATTCGACGACGGCTGAATGAGCTGGGCACGGACCAGCGCGACTTGGCGGTGGCTGCTGGGGTAACCGAGTCCTATATCTCGCAACTCCTTACCAAGAAGAAAACGCCGCCCGCGCCGGACCGGACAGATATCTACGACAAGATCGCCAAGGTCCTTCGGCTTCCCAGCAAAGAATTATCCAAGCTGGCGGATGCTCAGCGAAGAGAAGAGCTAAAGCGGAAGATCCTAGACCCGCCGAGGCCGCTATTCCAAGATTTCCGCCATCTGATTCTGCGAAAATGCCCGGCCGCTAAGAGGAAACAGATTACCAATATCTTCGAACGGGAGCCGTTTGGGGAATTCGAACGCTTCATCACACAAAAGCTTCTTGATGTGGCGAAACGAGTAGCCAAAGCGGAGCTCGAAGATGAAAAATGGATTCATCGCGTAGCTGGCGTTAGCAAGCGGAGCTACGGAGAGACCCGGGTGTCGATTCTTGAGTTCCTGGATACGGATGTCTTCCACGTTTCCGTTGAAAATTGCATATCGTTTCTTGACCCGCTCATCGAAAGCTGGGATATCGAATTCGAAAGCTTTGGCATGGAAATCGTCCTGAATCGCAGATTGACTCGTCCTCACGTCAAGAAGCTCGAATTCCGGGAAGCCGAACCCCAGCGCTCGCCTGAAATCGAACCGGGGCTGAGGGAATTCCTCGAGGACGTAAAGCTCAGCGCCGGCATCACCGATGAGGAAACTGCCGTTCTAAAAAGCTTGACCTTTAACGGAAAACGTCCCTCGTCCCTGTACTACTACCGCGAGCTGCAAAATCTCCGAGACCCGCTCAATTTCTTGCCGCTAACTATCGAGGAGCGGCAAGAAATGGAAAAACGAGAACCGGTGATGCGTCGCAATCGGCGTGAGAGATGAGCTATCACGTACTATCCTTGACAGCAGCCGAAATAGTGGACATAGGCAATGCGCCGGCCGTCACTATCGCGCCGTACCTGCTCGAGACCAACCAAACTGGTTTGTTACGTGTTATTAGCATTTACGGCAAAAGAGGCGATTCGCGGGATCAGATTCGGCTGCTTTATATGAATGCGCCTGCACTCGCCCTTTGGAAAGAGATGGGCAAGGTAGCCAACGTTGTCGGAGAGCTGAAACGGCCACCTTTGACTGCTACGCTGGTATTCGGAGTTCCGTTCTCCGAGCTCTAAGAGGCGATGAAGCTCAAGCTTATGGCTCTGCTTACGCTTGTGAGGCTGGCGTCATTTTCGCAGTCTCAGTTGCCCGAAGTGGAATTCAGAAGCGTACCACCGGATCTGAATCTGATTCTTCAATCCATGGAACAAGCGAAGCGACAGAACCGTGACAGCGCTCGTCCCTATGAGGTAACACGACAATACAAGGTGTTCCGCGGCGACGATAAGCAACCCACCTCCGAAATCACTGCTCAGATCAGATTCACCCCTCCCAGTAAAAAGACATTCAAGATTATCAGGGCGAGCGGGAACAGAAGGGGAGAAAAGATAGTGCGCGATCTTTTGGAACACGAAGCCGGGACCGTAAGCGAAGGTCGCAGCAGAGAGATTGATAGGACGAATTACCAATTTGCTTTTTTGAGACAAGAGAAGTTCGGCACTATTCCTGAATTCGTATTGCACATTGTTCCGAAGCGCAAGGAAAGGGGGTTGATGCTGGGGCAGATCTGGGTAGATGCAAAAACATTCCGAATCCGAAGAGTTGAAGGAGTGCCGGTGAAAAGTCCGTCGATATGGATCAAGGACAGTTACATCACGCTTCAATTCGCCGAGGTGAACGGAGCGTGGATATCCGTTTCTTTCGACGCAATAGCCGCGGTGCGCTTCTTGGGGCGCTACACGCTTACAGGCATCTGCATCGAAGAACGAAGTCCGGCATCCGCTGCAACCCCTTAAGCACGCTTCCCCTTCATTTTGGATTTGAATGGACACGAAAGGTTCTCGGCCATAGACACTGCCGCAGGCCACAAAAAACGATGGCCTGCGCCACCAGGCTGCATAAGTTTTCTGTGCGACAAGCCCCTAGGTCTTCCTCGGCCCGGGTCAATGCCGGCCGGCCGCATCGTTCTTTGGGACCAGGCATCCTGATCGAGTCCAACAGACGCCACGTGTTTGCTGCTCAATCATGCTCAGTTTCACGCGTATCTGGTGATCGCGATTTTCGGCCGCGGAGTTGCATAGAATTGAGAGGATCGCGAAAGCGGCCCGGGAGGACTCTTTGGAACGGAAAAAGGCGGGTGAATTTCCTCAGGAACTGCTGAATCTGTTTGACCGTTATGTACACGGCGACATCCAGCGGCGGGATTTTCTGGACGGTGCGAAGAAGTTTACCGTCGGCGGGTTGACTGCGGCTGGGATTTTAGAGAGCTTGCGGCCCAACTATGCGTGGGCGGAGCAGATACCTAAGAACGATGGCCGGATCAAGACGGAGCGTGCGACGGTCGATTCGCCTTCGGGGAATGGGAAGATCAGCGGCTACCTGGCGCGGCCGGCGAAGGGCAGCAAATGGCCGGGCGTTCTGGTGGTGCATGAGAACCGCGGGCTGAATCCTTACATAGAAGATGTGGCGCGGCGTCTGGCGGTGGACAATTTCATCGCATTCGCACCTGATGGATTGACCAGTGTGGGCGGATATCCGGGCGACGACGAGAAAGGCGGGGAGTTGTTTCGCAAGGTCGATCGCGAAAAGATGACTCAGGATTTTGTGGCGGCGGCGGAATGGTTGAAGGCGCGGCCGGATTGCACCGGGAAGATCGGCGTGGTGGGATTTTGTTTCGGCGGCGGGATTGCGAATACGCTGGCGGTGCGGATGGGAAGCGATTTATCGGCTGCGGTTCCGTTTTACGGCGGCCAGCCGGCAGCGGCGGATGTCGCGAAGATCAAAGCGCCGCTGTTGATTCACTACGCGGGCCTCGATCAAAGAGTGAATGCGGGATGGCCGGCTTATGAGGCGGCTCTGAAAGCGAATCATGTTTCGTATGAGGAGTTCGTTTATGACGGCGTGAATCACGGGTTTCATAACGACACTACGCCGAGGTACGACGAAGCGGCGGCGAAGCTGGCCTGGAAACGTACGATCGAGTTCTTTAATAAAAACTTGCACTAGGGGTTTGCCGTGAAACTTGCTCCCTGTCTGGCTCTATTGGCGGCGCTGCCAATGCTCGCGAGCTCGGTGCGCATTTACCAGACGAATAGCGCGGGCGACGACCTGGATGTGATCGATCCGTCCACGAACCATGTCGTGATGAAGATCAAGGATCTCGAGGCCGCGCATGGGGTAACGTTCTCGCCTAACGGCGAGCGGGCCTATATCACCTGCGAGGGCGATAGCACGGTTTGGGTGGTGGAGACGAAGGATGGGCGCCTAGTCCGCAAAATTCCGCTCAGCGGGCATCCCAATAACATCGCGGTTTCCAAGGATGGGCATTATGTATTTGCGGCGATTGTCACGGCGCCGGGCGCGGTAGACGTTCTTGACACGAAGACTCTCCAAATTACAAAAAGCATCCCGGTGAAAGGGAATGCGCATAACGTCTATGTGACGCCAGACGGCAAATTCGTGGTAGTTGGATCGATAGTTGGCAAGAGGATTACGGTCATCGATGAGAGCACGCTTGAGCCGGCCTGGGAATTGGAGTTCGATGAAGGCGTGCGGCCTATTGCGTTCGAGCGAGCGGCGACCGGGTCTACATCCCGGATGTTTGTGCAGCTTTCGAATGTCTACGGCTTCGCAGTAATAGATTTCCAAACGCGCAAAGAGATACGGCGGATCATGCTGCCGGACAATCCGCGACTGGGGAATGCGCATAGCAGCGCGCCGTCACACGGCATTGGCGTCTCACCCGATGGCAAGATGTTGTGGGTGAATAGCTCGCTCGCGGGCGGAGTATTTGCGTATTCTCTGCCCGATTTGAAACTGTTGGGCAATGTGGCGACTGGATCTACGCCCGATTGGCTGAC
Organism: Bryobacteraceae bacterium; assembly: GCA_025924475.1. Lineage (GTDB taxonomy): Bacteria > Acidobacteriota > Terriglobia > Bryobacterales > Bryobacteraceae > Bog-105. Next base: position 467 of record JAICIH010000337.1, on the reverse strand, counting down.
CTTTACGCCGGACAGCAGACTTGTTTACGTGGCGAATGCGGGGGCGAATTACGTTTCGGCGGTGGATACGCGTGCGTTAAAGGAAGTGGGGCGTATTGCCGTGGGGGAAGTGCCGAAACGGAATGGTACAGTGACGCTGCGCTAGCGGCTGGGCGATTGCCAATCGCCCGCAGGCTGCCAGCCTGCCCCACATGGCAGGCTAGCAGCAACCAAACGCGCCGTGCGGCTTCAGGAGCGAACGTTACCGCTTCCTGGCGGTCGCGGCTCATTTTCAGATCAGTGACTTGCGAAGTTGAACTCGTCGCAAGCGGCAAAGAATTTGAGATGTAGTAGTACAACACAGCGAAGCCGCAACCAAACGCAACATGTAGATTAGCGCCGCTTGCTAACGCGCGCGGTTCTTTTGCTCGGAACCCGCATCGTCAGCCGAAATCGTCCCAAGCAGCACAGAATTTGAGATGTAGTAG
>JAICIH010000336.1 GCA_025924475.1 Bryobacteraceae bacterium | reverse complement strand
CGCATAGGGCAGCGCGAGAAATCCCGGCGCACCCACATAAGAACTCGCGGCGCTCGGCGCAACCCTGCGCTCATGCCCTTGCCAAAGCAGATAGGAAACACCGCCGATGAGCAGGGACGCCGCCGCGGCTGCCCAGTACTTCCAAGCTCGTTTTCGCTGCGCGCGCGCGCGGAAAATCTCCAGCAGCCGTTCTTGCGTCTCCAGGCTTGCTTCCTGTGGAGAGCTTTCCGCCAGCTCCCGCAACCGCTGCTTTACTTCATCCGGGCCGATCATACGGGGCACCTTTCCCCATTGCGTAATTTGGCGCCTAAAATCGTGCGTGCCCGATGCAAGCGCGAACGCACAGTGCCGATGGCGCATCCCAACTGTTCGGCCGCTCGCGCATAGTCCATATTTTCCAGATCGCAGAGCACCACCACTTCACGATAATTCGGCGGCAGGCTCAAGATCGCCTTCCGCAGAGCGTGCGTCTCCTGGCGCTTGCTCATCGCTTCAAACGATTCGGCTTCGATCGCGGGCTCCTCCGATGGGAAATTCGCAAATCCCCTGCTCTGCCGAATCTGCCGCCGGACTTTATTGCGAGCCACACCGATCAGGTAGGCTTGCAGATCGCCGCGCTCGGCCCGATAGCTTCGCGATTCGGCCAATAGCGCTAAGAACACTTCCTGCGTCACCTCTTCGGCCGTTTCCCGCCGGCCCGACATATGCAGAGCGAAACGGAAAATGGCGCCCTGATGCCGGCCATACAGCGCTAGGAAGGCCGCCTCATCGCCTCGCATACACATCTGAAGCAACTCGCTGTCGCTCCGTTCGCCGGTGGCCGCTTTCTTTCTCACGCCATCTGCATACTTTCGTAATGTATTGCCGCGGAGGATGGAAAAAGTTCCATAGAATGATTGAACTGCTGGTCCGCGATACCATCTTCTCTTGCGCACTGCCACAGAGGCCGGGATTGCCCAACGGACGCAACGCCGCGTTACGCGGCGGCTGATGCCGTTTCTGATCCTGGTCTATCTGTTCGCCTATATCGACCGCGCTAACTTGAGCGTCGCCAAGCTCCAGATGCAGGGCGACCTGGGCTTTAACGATGCGATCATCGGCTTCGGTGCCGGCATCTTTTTCATTGGCTATTTTCTGCTGGAAGTACCGGGAACGCTGATCGTGGAACGCTGGAGCGCGCGCAAATGGCTCGCCGGCATCACCATCGTCTGGGGCATCATCGCGACTATTACAGGATTTCTTGGCGTTTCGTTTCTCAGCGGCGGGAGTCATACGCAGCGCTTCTATGTCTTGCGATTTTTGTTAGGCGCGGCCGAATCCGGCTTTTTTCCCGGCGTGATCGTCTATCTCTCGCACTGGTATCCGGCAGCCGAGCGTGCGCGCGCCAAAACGTACTTCATGATCGCGCAGCCGCTCGCCATTATGATCGGCTTCGCGCTCTCACGCTGGATTCTGGAAACTGTCCAGTGGAACGGATTGGCGGGCTGGCATTGGGTGTTCATTCTGGAAGGATTGCCTTCCGTCGTCTTCGGTATCGCGACGTTTTTCTTTTTGACCGATCGGCCCAAAGACGCGCGCTGGCTTGCCGCGGAAGAGAAGCAATGGCTCATCGATGAATTAGAGAAAGAAGCGCGAGAGCGTACCGCCTCCGGCCGGGTCCGAATCACGGACGCTTTACGGCAACCCGCCACGCTGCTCCTGATCGCGATTTATTTCCTCATCGTGAGCGGCAACCAAGGGATGATTTTTTTCCTTCCCTCGCTGGTAGACGAAATGAAAGTCCTGCCGGTCATTGCGCGGACGGTCGTCACGATGCTTCCTTATTTATTGGGCATTCTGGCGATCTATCTTGCCGGCTCTTCGGCGCAGCGTACCGGTGAACGCCGCTGGCACACGGCCGTTCCTATGTTTTGCAGCGGAATCGCGCTGGCGCTCGCGATTCTATCCGGCCATCAACTGGCGAGTGTGATCGTGTTCTATTGTTTGGCCGCGGGTACGTCGCAAGCCTACCTGCCGTCGTTCTGGACATTACCTACGGCGTATTTCGGGAAGGCCGCCGCCGCCACCGCGATCGGATTGATCAATTCGTTTGGAAGTCTGGGCGGGTTTGCCGGTCCCTATATCTTTGGATATTTAAGAACGGCGACCGGAAGCTACCGGGCGGGCCTGTGGTGTCTGGTAGGCTGCTCATTGCTGGCGGGACTTCTGGCCACTCGGATAAAAACTTATGTCTCGAAAACTTGAAGCGGAACAACTCCGCAGCTATCGTTGGTTCGGCCTGGACACTATGCCGGCTTTCAGCCACCGGTCACGTATGAAACAGACCGGCTTCCGCCGGGAAGACTTCACCGGAAAGCCGGTGATTGCCATCGTCAATACATGGAGCGAAATCAACCCTTGCAACATTCATTTGCGCGATCGCGCGGAGTTCGTGAAACGCGGCGTGTGGCAGGCGGGCGGTTTCCCGGTGGAAATTCCAGCGCTCTCGATCACCGAGACCTTCATGAAGCCGAGCCCGATGCTCTATCGGAATCTGCTCGCCATGGACACGGAAGAAGCGCTGCGCAGTTTGCCGGTGGACGGCGCGGTGCTCCTGGGCGGATGCGACAAGACCACGCCGGCGCTGCTTATGGGCGCGATCAGCATGAACATTCCGGCGATCTATTTGCCCGGCGGCCCCATGCTGCGCGGTAACTGGAACGGCAAGCCTCTGGGCAGCGGCACCGACATGCGGAAATTCTGGACGGAGCGCTGCGCGGGCACCATCACCGATAACGATTTGTTGGGCGTCGAAGATGGAATTGCGCGCTCGCCCGGCTTCTGCATGACGATGGGAACCGCATCGACCATGACGGCGCTTTCCGAAGCGCTCGGCATGACGCTTCCCGGCGCATCGTCCATTCCTGCGGTAGACTCCAATCATCCGCGAATGGCGATGGACTGCGGCCGGCGCATCGTGGAGATGGTATGGGACGATCTCAAGCCATCCGACATTCTGACGCGCGAAGCCTTTGAGAATGCGATTGCGGTCGACATGGCAATTGCCGGTTCGACCAATGCCATTATTCATTTGGTGGCGCTCGCCGGGCGGCGCGGCATCCAGCTTGATCTGGAAGTATTCGATCGAATTTCTCATCGCGTGCCTGTGCTGGCGAATATTCGTCCTTCGGGCGCGTTTCTCATGGAGGACTTTTACTACGCCGGCGGGCTGCGCGCACTGATGTCGGAGATGCGCGACCTGCTGCACCTCGATTGCATTACCGTGAATGGCGAAACGCTCGGTAACAACCTGAACGACGCCCGGCTCATCAATCAGGAAGTCATACGCCCGCGCAAAAATCCTATTGCGCCGAGCGGCGGCACCGCCATTTTGCGCGGCAGTCTGGCTCCCGATGGAGCGGTCATCAAGACTTCCGCCGCAACGCCCAGATTACTGAACCACACTGGCCCCGCTCTGGTGTTTAAAAATTACGACGATCTGGAAGCGCGCATCGACCACCCCGATTTGCCTGCTGACGAAAATACCGTGCTCGTTCTGCAATCGGCAGGCCCGCTGGGCGGTCCCGGCATGCCGGAATGGGGCATGTTCCCGATTCCCAAGAAACTGCTTGACAAAGGTGTTCGCGATCTGGTGCGCATTTCCGACGCCCGCATGAGCGGTACTGCTTATGGAACCTGCGTGCTGCACGTCGCCCCCGAGAGTCACGTGGGCGGCCCATTGGCGTTCGTGCAGGATGGCGACCATATTCGCCTGGATGCGGAAGCGCGCAAGCTGGATCTGCTCGTTGCGCCGCAAGAACTCGAAGCGCGGCGCGCGCGTTGGACCAAGCCCGCGGCGCGCTATGAACGCGGCTATGGCGCACTGTATCTGGAACGAGTCACGCAAGCTAACCGCGGCTGTGATTTTGATTTTCTCGGCTCGGCCGCGCCGACTGCCGATCCGGATATTCATTAATAAGCCGGAATGTTTCGGGAACGCCGGTCCCATGAATACAGCAGGATCACGGCAATAGCAATCAGAGCCAGCGTCAAGCCCCACCACAAGCCTTGGACGCCTCGGCCGGCATGAAAGCAAAGCAGATAGCCGACCGGGAGGCCGAGCATCCAGTATCCGCCGAGATTCACCAGCATTGGCACACGGGTTTCGCCGATGCCGCGCAGCGCGCCGGTCGCGACTGTTTGCACTCCGTCGAAGAGCTGAAAGAACGCAGCAATCGCGAGCAATCCGCCGGCGCTTTCTAAGACACGCGCATCGCTGGTATAGATTCGCAAAATCGGCTTCGGAAGAAACCAGAATGCTAACGCCGAACAACTCATAAAGACTAATGCCAAGCCGAGCGCGATGAATCCGCTGCGCCGTGCCGCCAGCGGCTCACGGCGGCCGACGGCGTGGCCGACCGAAACTGCCGCCGCCGAGGAGATGCCGAGCGGCACCATGTAGCTGACTGCCGCGCAACTGAGCGCGATCTGATGCGCCGCGAGCGCGACCGGAGCCAAACGCGCCGCCAGGATACCCGCCGCGCCGAACGCACCGATCTCGAGCAGAATCTGGGTAGCCGCCGGAAATCCGATGCCTAACAATCGCGCCATTCTTTGCATGTCCGGCTTGCGCAACAGACTGCGGAACCCCGCTTCCCGGCTGCGCTCGAACCACCACACGAAAAACAGCAGCAGGCCGGCCATATAGACCCGCGCCAGGCAAGTAGAAAGCGCCGACCCGACTACGCCCAGCCTGGGAATCAGTATCCAATTGAAAAACCAGTTCACGACATTCGCGCTGATCAGAGTGAGCATGACGGGACGTACGTGTCCAATCCCCTGCAGGTAACGACGAAACGCGCCATACAGCAACAGCGGCAGCGTACTCCAACTCAGCGCCAGGAGAAACGGACCGGCGAGCGTGCTGACTTCCGGATTGATCCGCAGCAGATCGAAAATGGGCGGCACAAAGCGGAAGAGAACCATCAGCGGCAGAGCAATCAAGAATGCCGCATAGACACCTTGCGCGAGTGACCGATGCGTGTCGGCGCGATTCCCTGCCCCGTGCGACTGCGAAACCAGTGTGTCCAGGCCCAACAGCAGGCCCATGCCGAAGATGGCTAGCGAATAGAACGCGTTGCCGCCGACACCGATGGCGCCAATCGCTGCCGGACCCAACTGCCCGACCATGATGATGTCAACGGTGTTCATCGACATCCAGCCGAGTTCGGCCAATGCTACCGGGCCTGCCAGGCGCGCCACGCGCCAGATCTGACCGGCGATTTCACCGCGAATTATCGGCCGCCCTGGGCGGCGATTTGATCGAGCTGATTTAGATGATGCAAATCGTGCCCGGCGGTGAGTTCGAGCAGCTTTAGAAGAGTTAGCTCACCGCGTTCGGGATGGCTGGCCGGTTTTTGAAACGTATCGCGCGGCAGCTTCGATAACCACGTGTTGCTCCACTGGCGCAAAGCACAGAAGGCTTCGAGCGCCTCGTTAGCAGAAAGCGAGTCGTATTGCGCCGCCCATAAATCCTGATCGAATGTCTGGATGGCGTGTTTGGGTTGCACCGCTACCTGACGCCAGCGGTAAGCGAATGCGATTTCACAATCGGCCAGATGGCAAATAATTTTTCGAGCGTTCCATTTGCCTGGCGCCAAACTCGCTTCCAGCCCGGCGGCGCCTAATTTCACAGCCACCTCCCGAATCCGGGACGGAGTTGATTGAAGAACGCCAAACGGGTCACGCCCCGCCAAATTCCCCGCGTATGGATTTGCTGCTGTCGCCATCTTTCTAAGGTACAGCGGGGATACTAAAAAACTGCTAAAATTGATGCGTACCTCGTATGGGGGCGCAACGGATTCGACGGGATCGAATCGTTGTGTGAAGGCGTGTCGGGTTCCGAGCTCCCGTAAAACGATCGGAAAACAATAACTGCCAATAACCAGCAGTTTGCATACGCTGCCTAATTAATTAGGTAGCCGCTCCCGCCAATGAGCCTGCGCGTTGGCGAGTGAGCGTCATTTTGCAGGATAGGCTAACCGCTTCGGTCCGGAGCGGCGGGCCGAGATTCATCGGACTAGGCGGCGGTCGCTCTTGCCGGTTATTTAGGCCGTCGCCGAAAATGCAGAACCGGCTACACACGTAGGCTTTGCACGGCGGGCTTTCTCGGACGCGGGTTCAACTCCCGCCGCCTCCACCAAACTTTCCTGCTTTCTACCCAACCGTTTACGAGCATCAGTTTACCCTGTGTACCTCTGGTGTACCCGACTCCGGATCGAGATTCCATGCGTTCCGAATGTGTCCCTCAAGCCGTTCTTGGCGCGCCCTAACCCAAGGCGCGTAGCTCTTCTCCGTCGTGCGAATGCTGGTATGGCCGAGCAAGATAGAAACGTCTTCCATCGGGACTCCGCTGAGCAATAGTTCTACAGCAAAAGTGTCTCGGAACATATGCGGATGCGCCGGCACAGGTTTCCCATCGATTAATCGGCGTTTCCACTTGCGAAAATCGACACCTTCCTCTGGTACGTGCGT
>JAICIH010000335.1 GCA_025924475.1 Bryobacteraceae bacterium | reverse complement strand
TCCGAGGCGTGCATGACGTAGAGCAGGCCGGAAATGACGGCTGTCAGAAGTCCTCCCGTCCAGCCAAACGAAAGTGCGCCCGTGATGATCGCCAGGTAATAGAAACGATGCAGAGCGTAATGCCAGTGCTCGGTATCAGGCGGCGTGAGCCGCAAGCCAAGCTCGATGGCTAGCAGGACGACAGCGATTACAGCAATAGCCCAGAACGGCGGGCGTTTTTTGACGGCCACTGAGATACATCCTTGGACGCTGTTCGATTGCATTCCGATTCTGCCTCAAATTCGCCGCGACTGCCTGATATGATCCACCAGCTTTGCGCTTCGATTGGAATTACCCAATGCTATGTGATTGTATTTGCAAGAAGTCCGGCGCGCATTCGGGATCGGCATGGGCGTTGCATGGGGAAGAGCGTCGTTTTATGAAAAATTTGATCGACGGCTTCCTCCATTTCAAGCATCACATCTTTCCTCGCGAGCAGCATCTGTTTCGCCAATTGGGAGCGAGGCAGAATCCGCAGGCCCTGTTTATTACCTGTGCGGATTCGCGCATTGTCCCCACCCTTATTACGCAAAGCCGGCCGGGCGATCTGTTTGTGTGCAGAACGATAGGCAATCAGGTGCCCCTCCATGGCATACCAGGCGACGGCGGCGTAGGGTCTGCCGTTGAATATGCCTTGGAAGCGCTGGACGTTCGGGACATTATCGTCTGTGGCCATTCCGATTGCGGCGCGATGAAGGCAGTGCTGTATCCGGAGAAGACCGTCGCTCTTCCCACAACGAAAGCTTGGTTAAAGCAGGCCGAGGCGGCGCGCTCCACGGTCATAGGAAATTATCCGGATGCTGCCGACGACGTTCTGCTCCACGTGCTTACGGAAGAAAATATCCTGGCGCAAATCCGGAATCTGACCACACATCCGAGCGTAGCCGCGAGATTGGCGCGCGGGCAGCTTGACCTGCACGGATGGTTCTATCACATTCACTCCGGCGAGATCACGTCATATGACAAGGATCGAAAACGCTTTCGCCCGCTTGCTACAGGCGCGCCATCAGCGGATTCGAGGCCTCAATTGCAGCACTTTTCGCGGGGAGACGCCGCATGACAGCGGATATAAAAACATTCACTAGCGACCTAGTGTCATCGTTAGTAGTCTTTTTGGTTGCCCTACCGTTGTGCATGGGCATTGCCATTGCATCGGGCATGCCGCCGGCGCTCGGGATTGCTACCGGGGTAATCGGCGGCCTTATTGTGGGTACTCTGTCCGGTTCGCCTCTTCAAGTAAGCGGGCCGGCGGCCGGTCTCGCCGTTGTTGTTTTCGAAGCAGTGCGTGAGTTCGGCCCGGCGACACTCGGGACCATTCTTTTATTTGCGGGCGCAATTCAACTGCTCGCCGGTCGCTTCAAACTAGGCCAATGGTTCCGAGCGATTTCGCCGGCGGTCGTATACGGGATGCTTGCCGGGATTGGAATTCTGATCATGGCCGGCCAATTCCACGTGATGATCGATGACAAACCGCGTGCTTCGGGCATCGGCAACATTGCCGCGATTCCGCAAGCCATCTATAAGGCGGTGTTTCCGCCGGAAGGAATGGCACATCACTTGGCCGCTGGTATTGGCGTACTGACGCTTGCTTCGATACTGCTTTGGAATAAATTCCGGCCGAAGGCGATGAAAGTTATCCCGGGGTCGCTGATAGGCGTAGTCGCCGGCACGGCTGTTGTGGCCGCCCTTCATCTGGACATCAAGCATGTTGAAATACCGGCGAATCTTTGGAGCGTGTTTGTGTTCCCCACGCAAGAGTCGCTGCATCGTCTCCTGGAGCCTCGCGCGCTCATCACAATGTTCACGATCGCGCTGATCGCGAGCGCCGAAACATTGCTTTCCACGGCTGCCATCGATCGCATGCACTCTGGGCCGCGAGCTGACTACGACAAAGAACTGGCGGCGCAAGGCGTAGGCAACATGCTCTGTGGGCTCATTGGCGCGCTTCCCATGACGGGCGTTATTGTACGTAGCTCGGCCAATGTGCAGGCGGGCGCCAAAACACGGTGGTCCGCGATCCTGCACGGCGTATGGCTGCTAGCCCTCGTGCTCGCATTTCCTGGCGTGCTGCGGCTGATTCCCATGGCGAGCCTGGCCGGCATCCTGGTCTTCACCGGTTTCAAGCTGATAAATCTGGAGCATCTGGCGAAGCTGAGGCACTATGGCTTCATGCCGGTATTTATCTATGCCGCGACGGTAATTGGAATCGTGGCAGTGGATCTATTGACCGGTGTTGCGATTGGTTTCGGATTAACGATTGTGCAAATTCTCTGGAATGTTACTCGATTCCACGTGAACGTGATTCACAATCCATCTCGCAATCGTGCCGATATAGAAATGAAAGGCCTCGCCACGTTTTTGCGATTGCCCAAGCTGGCGCAGGCGCTCGACGGCATCCCGGCCTCGTCAACGATTCATATTCACATTCAGGAGCTGTATCACATCGACCATACTTGTCTCGACCTGCTGAAAGCGAGCGCGGAACAGCGGGAATGCCAAGGTGGACTGATCGAGGTGCATTGGGAAGAGCTGGCGCATCGCTACCATCTGCGTCACGTGGTTCGAGCGCGTTTGGACGAAGCGGCGTAGATCGCAAGGAGCATCGCGGCCCGGCTCAGCTGATGGAGTGGAGTTGCTGGGCCGTGAACGGCTGGGCCAGTATTTCTTCATCCTGAATCTGAGCGAGTGCCTTCGTCACATGCGGCGTCTGCAGATGCCGCTGCCAATGTTCGGGCGTCTCCCATGCCTCGACCACGGTGAATTTTGCCGAATTCTCGATGTCCCCGAACGGCTCGTAGTATCTGCAGCCGGGTTCAGCCCGTGATGGTGAGATTAAATCCACGAGAATGCGGCCAAGAGCTTCTGCCTTGCCCGATCTTGCTTCGAAAAAGATCAACACGTGAAACGAATTCGACATCGGAAGAGAGTTTATCAGGATAGTGCATCATTCGCCGTCTCAGGCATCGCTAGCGAGACGGGACATCGCCTGCCGCTATCAAGGCCGGGTGCCTCGGACATCCGGCCGCAAGTGGAGAATGAGCGCGCCGCATATCAAACCGAAGCCGACGCGAGGCGCGACGAACGCAACCAGCATAGCGGTTAGGAAGCCCGCCAGGACGACGAGCGACCGGCGCCTGGCCAAGCGCCGCATACGCGGCGACACCTGGGCATCATCCGCTCGGGCCAATACTCCACGCTCAAAGACGTTGTAGGCAATATCGATGCACACGAACAGCCCTGCGTAAAGCACTACTGGGGAGGACGCGAGGCGGGTGTCGGCAGTCCATGCGGTCGCAAAAGGCAGGAGCGACACCAGGAAGAGATGGACGAAGTTGATCCATATCAGCCCTAGCGTCGGAGGACCCATAAACCGCATAAGGTAGTGGTGGTTTATCCAAATAATAGCGATGAACAAGTAGCTTACCGCGTAGCTGATGGCGGTGGGCCACAAAGGCCAAAGAGCTGAGAATGACGGCTGCTCCGGCGCCTTGAGCTCCAGGACCATGATGGTCACGATCACGGCAAAGACCGCGTCCGAAAATGCGGCAAGCCGATCCGCTGTTAACTTTTCTTCGCGCATTGCGCGCTCCTATTGTCGTATCGCGGTGAGTTCGTCGCCATGTGCAAACCGCGTACTTGGGGCTGTGAAAAAATTGGGGACAGACAGCCGCGCCTGCATTGCAGTAGTTGCCCTTTCCTACTTGCCGAACGGCGCTTCAGTCAGTCCCAAGTTTTTTCACAACTGCAGATCGATCGAGGCGCAATCCGGCCATGCGTTTCTTCGCGTCCTGGCCATGACACTGGAAACAGTTTCAGAAAGGATGGAATTGCCAGGGCCGAGCCCGGACCGCACCAGCTTGGCAAACCGTCCCGTTGTTTGCATCAGGGCAAATCTATATCCACATTATCTAACCGATGAGTTTTGTCGCGAGAAATGCCAACGAGCATGAATTCGAGCGGTTCGCGCCCGGTGTTCGCAAACGAATGGATGTCGCCCAGCCGGATGGGAATAGCGTCGCCGTCCTTGATAGATGCCGTTTCGGCGGCGCTTCTGCCGGCCGCTACTGCGACTGTTCCCTGGCCATGTAGCACGTAATAGAACTCTTCCAATTCATGATGCACGTGAGGGCCAAGTGTGGTATCCGGTGGAAGCACGAGATGATCGACGTACGCCCAGGGAGAGTTGAAGACAGAAGGGGCCAACACGCGGCGGTATTGCACCGTTCCCTTGCCGTGATTCATGGCGTCGATGGGTTTGAGGAGCGCCTTATCCAAACGCATGGCCATAAAGACGGGGATTGGGTCGAGCGGCACGTCTATGCGAGGATCTTGCAGATCGAAGGCATCATAGGTGCCTTTCATGGCGGTCACATTGATATTCATCCATTCCACGGGCTTATCGGTCGGATTGTAAATCGCGTGGGAATGACCCGCTCTGCATATGGCTCCGGCAGGACCTTTCAGCACAGACGTGCGCCCGTCGATGGTGAATTGGGCTTCGCCATCGAAAATCACAAACATCTCCTCGCATTGGTTGTGAAAGTGGTGGCCAATTCCACTCTTCGGATGGATTACGCCACGATGGAGAAATTGCAGATTGGTTTCCAGCGTGTGCTCATCGAACAGCGCCGTGTATGCCATGCTGCCGGCGCCTTTATGAACAGCCGTCGTTTGCCGGTACTTGGATGGATCGGTATGCGCAATTCGGGACGCGAGAGGATCGCGAGCGATGAGCGGGACCGCAATGCATGCGGCGAGGCATAACGTTCTTTTAAGCAATGTGAGCTCCTTTCACGTCGACATAGAGCGAGTAAATGGATTGACTGGCCGCCATAAACAGACGATTACGGCGGGTGCCGCCGAAGCAGACGTTCGCACAGATCTCCGGCAGCAGGATTTTGCCGATTTTTACGCCTTGGGGCGAGACGGCATAGACTGCGTCACCGTCGGCTTTGGCGGAACCTGTTCCATTTGCGCCTTGACCGATTGCGACCCAGAGATTGCCGTCAGTGTCGGCACGAATGCCATCGGCAAAGCCGGTGTAGTTGTCCCATGCGGTAGATAAAAACTGTTTGGAGTTGCGCAGCTTTGTGCCGTCGATATCGTACACGCGAACTTCGCGCGGAGCGTTCGGGTAATGTGTCACGCCGGTATCGCACACGTAAAGCTTTTTCAAATCCGGCGAGAAGCAAAGGCCGTTGGGTTTGAATAATTCATCGGTGGCCAGCTCGAGTTGACCGGTTTTCCCATCGATGCGGTAAACGGCTTCCTTCAGCTCGAGCGGAAATTTTCCGCCCTCATAAATGCTCAATCCTCCATAGCCGGGATCGGTGAACCAGATGTCGCCGTTTGGATGGACGATCACGTCATTGGGTCCATTAAGCCGTTTCCCGTTGAACTTGTCGGCCAGAACGGTAACTTCGCCGGTCTGTTCATAGCGAACGAGACGCCGTGTCTGGTGCTCGCAAGTGAGCTGGCGGCCCTGCCAATCGAACGTATTGCCATTACTGAAATTGGATGGCTTGCGAAATACGTCCACATGGCCGTCTTCTTCGAGCCAACGCATTTGGCGGTTGTTCGGAATGTCGCTCCAGACCAGATAGTTGCCGGCCCCGTTCCAGGCGGGACCTTCCGCCCAGCGGAACCCCGTGGCGATGCGCTCGATCGTCGCGGTGCCGATTCGATATTTACCGAATTCTTTTTCTAGCGAAATAACGTCGGGATCGGGATATCGGACCGGTTGCTTGCCGGACCAATCGCGGGTGGTAGCGGACTCTCCGGCGGCGAAGGACGCGGTCAGGCAACTTAGACCCGCGGCCATTCCTTTTATCAGCTCACGTCTGGTCGAGTTCTTCATCCAGGCGATTATATGCTGCGGGAAAAATTGGGGACAGACAGCCGCGCCTGCTGTGCCCGCTTACTTACGTGCGCGGTTCTTTTGACTTGGCAGGTATGCGCCGCTTAGCCGCGGAAGAAAATCGCTTGCACGAGCAGCACAAGGATGATCCCGATAATGCCCATGGAGACCTTCATCGCGGTCCAGGAGCGGAAGGTTTCAGCCACGGTCATGCCCATGTATTCTTTGACAATCCAAAAACCGGCGTCATTGACATGGGAAATGCTCGTACCGCCACAGCAGATGGCGAGCACCAGCATTTCAGGGGTGTAGCCGTGCAGTTGCTTCATCAGCGGGGAGAGGATGCCGGCGGCGGTGACAATCGCGACAGTAGCGGAGCCTTGCGCGGCGCGCAGGCCGAGTGAAGTCAAGAAGCAGACGACTAAAGGCGAGAGAGCGCTTTCAGCAAGGAGTTTGCCGAGATAGGAGCCGATACCGGAATCGACGATGACTTGTTTCAGCGCGCCGCCTCCGCCGATTACGAGAAGCAGAGTGGCGAGTGGTGCAAGAGATTCCGTAGCGAGTTTGGTGATGCGTTCGCCGCTGAGCCCGCGCAGACGGCCCAGGAAATACATGCAAG
>JAICIH010000334.1 GCA_025924475.1 Bryobacteraceae bacterium | reverse complement strand
CACCTCGTAGTCATAGGTCGGGATCATTCCGCGCAGATTCCTACCGGCTTCGCCCCAGGCTCCTTGAAACCGAAGCGACGGAAATCTCGCCGCACTTGTCGCCGCGTGTTCGGATTCCGCAGCGGATCTGCGAGCGCGGATGTAGGCGAGTTCGGGCCGGTTTCGCAGAGCCATCTCGATCGTCGCCTCAGGTGGAATGCCCGGAGTGTCGAAAAAGGCTTGATGATCGGTGACCTCAATGCTCTGGCCAGCCGGAATATTCAAGAGCCGGGCCAGGGCATAGAGCGCAGTGCTCACATCGGTTTGCGCAACGATCAAGCTCTGCTCTTCCTGGCGAAGCTTGACCTCCGCGCGCACCTCATCCACTCGCGTGGCAACTCCGCTTTCGTGCAGCGCCTTGGTTTGATCGAGCAGCGCTTTGGCAAGATCCACTCGCGACTTCGAGGCATCCACATCGGCCGTTGCGCGCAGCACACCGAGATATTGCGATACCACCAGCAGGCTGATTTCTTCGCGGCGGGTCTGCGCGTCTGCCCGGCTCGCGGCGACGCGGTCTTTCGTCGCGTGGTATTCTTCCAGAGGCGCAGATCGAATATGGGCGTGGAGAAAGTGGGGCCTGCAACCATTGCCTGGAAAGGTCCGGAGACCCGTCCGAAGGCGGGCAGTTCGTGGCCGATCAGCGTCTCGACATTCAGCCGCCGGACCCTTTCTGAGGCTTCGAGACTCACGTTGGGCAGCAGCGCGGAACGCACGATTTTGCGATCCTGCTGCGATTCGGCGACTTGCAGATCCGCGATCTGCACCTCGGGATTTTGCGCCAGCGCTCTTTTTACGGATTGTCCCAGGTTGAGCCGAAGAGGTGCATCCGTTTGCGCCCTCCCGATTCCCAAACATGCCAAAAGCAGGATCGTGATCTGGCGCCAGCAAATTTTCATCACGTACCTGTAAGGGCAAATTGCGAACCAGCCAAGATCATTTGGCGCAAGTGCCGTATAGCCGTGAGCTTACGGCCACATCGAGGGAGAACGAACGAGTTTTCTTCGGTGCGAATTTATTCTCTGGCGCGAATTCGCGATGATGGAAAACGGAATTGTGATGGCGGAGAACCAGCATTCGGCGGACGCATATAAGCTGCTTCTGGATATTTCACGGGCCGCCAACTCGCAGCTCGAGCTTCCCGCGGTATTGCGATCCGTCGCGCAATGTCTCGATGCGAGAGTCCGCCTCGATGGCATTGCGGTCGTTTCGATGGACGGCGATCGGTTGCGCCCGCATTGGCTGTACTCGGCAAGGACTGTAGTTAGTCCAGGAGACTCGTTTCAGACGGTTGCCTCGCGTGTCCTCGACGTGCCGTTAACGAAAATCGATCATCGTGTTCCGCGGTTTATCCCATTCCACGGATCTGCCGCGGAACATATGATCCGTTCCGGTAGACCCATCATTCGCCGCAATCTCGAGACGGAGCGGGGCTTTCCCGAAGAAGAATTCATGTGCGCGAACGGAGTGCGCACTGTGATGGAAGCGCCGCTCGTCGTACGCGATCGTCTGATCGCAACAATAAATTTCGCGCGCTACAGTGTGCGGGAGTTTTCGCCTGCGGAGATTGCGCTCCTCGAAGACGTCTCTAGCGTGCTGGCCACCGCCGTTTCGAACGCCCTGGCGTACGAGGAAGTGCGAGACCTAAAGGATCGCTTGCAGGCCGAAAACGTAATGCTCCGCGAAGATATCGACCAGCACGCGATGTTCGAGGAGATCGTCGGTTGTTCGGCGGCCTTGAAACAAGTCCTCGGACTGGTAGAACGAGTGGCGGCGACCGCCACAACCGTGCTGATCACAGGGGAGACAGGCACGGGCAAGGAATTACTGGCGCGCGCCATTCATCGCCATTCCGAGCGCGCAGGGCGCGCTTTAGTAAAAGTAAACTGCGCTGCGCTGCCGCGAGAGCTAATTGCGAGCGAACTCTTCGGCCATGAAAAAGGCGCGTTTACCGGAGCTCTCAATCAGCGCATCGGCAGATTCGAAATGGCCGATCAGGGAACGATTTTTCTGGACGAAGTGGGCGAGCTTCCCCATGAGATGCAGATCGCGTTGTTGCGTGTTTTGCAGGAATCCGAATTTGAGCGGGTGGGTGGCGCGCGAACGATTTCAACCGACGCGCGTGTGATTGCCGCAACCAATCGGGATCTGAAAAAGGAAGTGGCCGAAAGCCGGTTTCGCAGCGATCTCTATTACCGGCTGAACGTGTTTCCGATCAAGAGTCCCGCGTTGCGGGAGCGGCGCGAAGATATCCCATTGCTGGTCGAGTATTTCGTCGCTCGGTTTTCCGAACGCGCCGGCAAACGAATCGACCGCGTCGACCGGGCATCGCTCGAGCTTCTGACGCAGTACGACTGGCCGGGAAACATTCGGGAACTGGCCAACGTGATCGAACGCGCGGTGATTCTCACGGATAGCGGAGTGCTCCGCATCGCGGCCGGTACTTTCGGAGACGAACTGCCGGTGGCCGCTCCCAGCGGCAATTCCCATCAGGAAGGGAGCCGCCTGTCCACGCAGGAGCGGGAATTGATTGAGAAGGCGCTGGCCAGTTCCAAGGGACGCGTTTCTGGTTCGCGTGGCGCGGCTGCGCGGCTCGGGATTCCGGCGTCTACTCTCGAATCCAAAATTCGACGCCTGGGCCTCGATAAATATCGATTCTTTCCGCAGGCTTCCAAGAAGCATTGAAGTCTCATTCCAGTTCGCGAATTCGCGCTTGTCGATTCGCGGAAATTCGGAGGCCTAAGAGTGAAATTGCTTAGGTCCGCACTGGATCAATGGTCCTCGACTTGCACGGCTACGAGTGATTTCGATGCTTAGGCTCACAACGATGATCATGGAGGATGGCAGCTTGATGATCCATCTTGCCGGACGGCTGACGCTGGATGGCTGCAACGCAATTGATGAAATATTAGAGGACGCGCGGAAGCCGCTCCGGCCAGCCATGATCGATTTGGAGGGCATCCGGCTGGTGGATCGATCCTGTATTGAGTACCTGGCAAGTATGCGCCGCCGGCATATTCGGTTAATCAATCTCCCGCCATACGTCGAACGTTGGGTCGAACAGGTTTCCAAATGAAAGAGAGAAACATGAAAATTTTCGTGGCAGGAGCGACCGGAGCGGTTGGTAAGCAACTCGTTCCGCTGCTCATTTCAAAGGGGCACCACGTTGTGGCCACCACGCGGACGGCCGGTAAAACCGAGGCTCTGCGTGCATTAGGGGCGGAAGCCATCGAGCTGGATGGCCTGAATAGAAATGCGGTGATCGATGCGGTAGTCGCATCGCGCCCGGAAGCGATTGTGCACCAGATGACGGCGTTGGCATCCATGCGAAGTCTCAAGAATTTCGATGAAGAGTTCGCTGTAACCAATCGCCTTCGAACGGAGGGGACCGAACATCTGATCGCGGCAGCGCAGGCGGCGGGAACCCGGAAGCTTGTCGTTCAAAGTTATACGGGCTGGCCCAACGCGCGTACGGGAGGACCGGTCAAAACCGAGGATGATCCGCTTGACACCACTCCACCGAAGAAGATGAGCCGAAGCCTTGTGGCAATGCGAGAGTTGGAACGCCTTGTCGCTAGCGCGAACGGCGTGCAGGGAACCGTTCTTCGTTACGGCAATTTCTACGGGCCGGGCACTGCCTTTTCGCCGGATGGGGAAATCACGCGAATGGTTCGACGGCGGCAGTTCCCGATCATCGGAAGCGGCGCCGGGATCTGGTCATTTATCCATATGGACGATACGGCAGCCGCGGCGCTGGCTGCGATTGAAAGCAATGCCTCTGGTGTTTTCAATATTGTCGACGACGAGCCGGCGGCGGTGTCTGTCTGGCTTCCGGAGTTGGCGAAAACGATTGGCGCGAAGCCGCCTCGGCGAATTCCGGCGTGGCTCGGCCGGTTGGTCATGGGTGAGTCCGGCGTCTCCATGATGACTCAAGTTCGTGGCTCGTCGAATGCAAAAGCCAAGCGCGTTCTCGGTTGGCAGCCAATCTATCCGAGTTGGCGCCAGGGATTTCTCGACAGTAAGTAAGCAGCGCGATATAACGTTTTCCAGAAGCAGATGAGTCGCATGGGCCGCTTTTGGTGCGTTGTTTTTCTCATGGCCGTTCCACTGGCAGCCGCGGAAACTGTCTCCAGCGTGGAACAACTTCTCAAGTCGATTACAGACGGGATTGAAGCAAAATCCAGCGACTCTGACCTGGCGCACCAAGATTTTGGCGCAATGATTTCGGCGCTTCGATCCGTTACCGCCTCTTGGTCTTGATCACAATCGGCGTACCGTCAAACCCGAACTGCTCGCGCAGACGATTGGTCAAAAACCGCTCGGTTGAAAAATGCATGTTGCGCGCTTTATTGGTGGAGACCACGAACGTCGGTGGCCGGATGGAAGCTTGCGTCATGTAATAGATCTTCACGTCGCTATCGAATTTGATCGTCTCGACGAAGCGGTTCAGCTCGCCCGTAGTCACGCGCTTCGAGGCCGCCTCAAAACAACGCCTTATCGTAGTGAAAATCCGCCGGATTCCTTCGGCATTCTTGGCCGATGCGAAAAGGATTGGCGCATAGTCGAGAAACTTCAATTCATCCCGCACGGCTTCGGTAAAAGCGCGCTTGCTCTTATCCCCCATCGCATCCCATTTATTCACGACCAGTATCACCGCCCGGCCTTCTTCATGCGCATAGCCGGCGATTGTGGCATCCGAGGCGACCACGCCATCCACTGCATCAATCAGCAGCAGCACCACGTTAGCCATGCGAATATGGCGCCGCGCCATGATTACGCTCAGCTTCTCTGTCATCTCGGTGGTTTTGCCCTTGCGCCGGATGCCCGCCGTATCCACGAAACGATACACGGTATTGCCTTCGTGAATCGTCTCGTCAACGGCATCGCGCGTGGTGCCCGCGACCGGCGACACAATGGCGCGTTCGGCGCCTACCAGCGCATTCAGCATAGTGGACTTTCCAACGTTGGGCCGCCCAATGATGGCCACCTTGATGCGCCGCTCTTTCCCTTCCTCTTCTCCCTCTTCGACGAGCGGCTCCGTCAATGGGAAAGGCTCGGTGACATGCGCCAGCAGATCGTCAATCCCGAGCCGGTGCTCGGCCGAAACCGGCAACGGATCGCCTAATCCCAGCGAATAGAAATCATGGATCAGATCTTCTTTTTTCGGCGTATCGATCTTATTGACAACCAGGGTGAGCGGCTTATTGAGCGGGCGCAGGAGCTTTGCCAGATCGCGGTCGGACGCCGTGATCTCGGTCCGCCCGTCGATCACGTACAAAATATGCGCCGCGGCATCGAGCGCCAACCGCGCCTGTTTCAAAATTTCGCTGGGAATCAAGGCAGCGTCATGCGGAATAATGCCTCCGGTGTCGATGATGCCGAACCGCTTTCCGCGATACTCCGCCTCGCCATAAATCCGGTCGCGCGTGATTCCCGGTTCGTCTCCCACGATCGATCGCCGGTTGCCGATGATCGCGTTGAACAGCGTGGATTTTCCTACGTTCGGACGTCCTACGATCACAACTACCGGTAATATCTCATCCACCGCCATGCGCTAACAGCTTCGCACAGCGTGCGACCATGGAGCTTTACTCATGCCAGTAGAAGTTGAAGCCATAGCCACGCGCAATATCGCCATCATCGCTCACGTCGACCACGGAAAGACCACTCTGGTTGACGCCATGCTGCGGCAGAGCGGTATTTTTCGCGCCAATGAAGAAGTCGCCGAGCGCGTGATGGATTCGAACGAGCTGGAGCGCGAGCGCGGCATTACCATCCTCGCCAAAACCACCGGCGTGCGCTATCACGGCACCAAGATCAACATCGTGGACACGCCGGGCCACAGCGATTTCGGCGGTGAAGTCGAGCGTGCGCTGAAAATTGTCGACGGCGTGATGCTGCTCGTGGACGCGAGCGAAGGGCCGCTGCCACAAACCCGCTATGTGCTGATGAAGGCGCTCGAAGCCAAGCTCCCGCCGGTGCTGGTCATCAACAAAATCGACCGCCCGGATGCGCGCATTCAAGAGGTGTTGAACGAAGTCTACGATCTGTTCATCGATCTCGACGCCACCGAAGATCAGCTCGATTTTCCGGTGGTATACACCAACGCGAAAGCTGGCATCGCCAAGCTCGACCCCGCGGCCGAAAGCGCCAATCTGGAACCGCTCTTCGAGACGATCGTTCACAATATCCCCGCACCGAAAGGCGATCCCGCAGGAACGCTGCAGCTTATAGTCGCCAATCTCGATTACAGCGACTATTTGGGCCGCTTGGCCATCGGGCGTGTCTTCAACGGCACGCTGCGCCACGGCGACGAAGTCGCCATCGTCAAGCTCGACGGCTCGCTGCACAAAACGCGCATCACCAAGCTCTATTCGTTCGAAGGATTGAAGCGCGTAGATGAGACCGTTGGCAAAACCGGCGATGTGCTCGCGATCGCGGGCGTCGAAGGCATCACCATCGGCGAGACCGTCACCAGCGCCGAAAGCCCT
>JAICIH010000333.1 GCA_025924475.1 Bryobacteraceae bacterium | reverse complement strand
TGGGCGGCTTCGTCAAGCTGCATGAAATTGTTCGCGGCAAGCCAGTGCAATCCATCGGCAACGAGCGCTTGCTGGTCGGTACTGCGCGCGACGACCATGTCGATATACTCCGGCACACCGGCGCGCACCGCCCCGGCCGAATCCGTTTCGGGAATAATCAGACCGGCGAGACGGGAAATAACGGCGAAATCGGATTCATTCAAGAAGCGCGGCGCCGTTTCGGGTAGCGGCGCCGTGGTCTGGCCATATAGCTCGTCGCTCGCGAAAGGATAGGCGCAGGTAGCTCCAATGGCTCCGAAGATCTTCAATAAGGAACGGCGATCGCTGGAATACGTGGACATTTATGCGTCTCCCTTTTGTAACTGGCCGGCAATGTGGTCGGCGGTACGCGTAGCGAGCGCCATGATAGTCAAGGTAGGGTTTTTCTCCGAAGAGCTGGGGAACACGCTGGCATCCACGACATACAGATTCGGTACGTCATGGGCGCGGCAGTACTGGTTGACCACCGACGTCTTCGGATCGGTTCCCATGCGGCAACCGCCGATTTCATGATTTGTCATCGGAGCCGGATCGCGATTTACAATTTCGGCCTTACTCGCCTCGAGAATGGCGCAACACCATTTCTTCATATCGTTATAGAGCCGCATATCACCTTCTGACAGCTTCCAGTGCCGCCGCGCGCGCGGCAACCCATACTCGTCGGTCGCCTTAGGATCAAGGTCGATATAGCTATCACTGTTGGGCAGCATTTCCTGATAGGGGGTGAATGTCAGGTAAGCGGGATAGCGAGCCTTGATCGCTTCCTTATAAGACTTGCCCATTCCTTTGACATTTTTCGCCCAGCCCACAGAACGGTGGTTCTGATAGTTGAACTGAATGCCGAAGCTACGGGCATAATCGCGTTTTTTCGCGTGGATGAACGAAGGAACATAGGCGTGATCCAAAAATCCTTCGTCATTTGTGGAGGGCTTGCCGATGAAGTCCGTGAGGAACGCTTCAAAACCCGCGTTGATGTGAGGTATGAAATTCTTTCCCAATTCGCCGCTCGAGTTGGCTAAGCCGGCGGGGAAACGGCTGGATTTGGACATCAGTAGTAACGCGACACTTTGCGCGCAAGCGCAGGCAACCACAACCACCTTGCCGCGCGCTACGTTCTGAGCGCGAGTCTCACGGTCAAAGTAGCGAACTTCGCTTACCCGAGCCTCCTCCGACACAGCGAGTTCGTAGACAATGCTGTTCGATTGCAATGTAAGCTTCCCTGTCTTCAGCGCCGGCGTCATATGGACGTCGAGCGAATTGTATTTGGCAACCACATCGCAGCCCGACATACAATTGCCGCAGAAGTGGCAGGCTGGGCGCGCGGCTGTGGGCCGGCTCAACGTCGCTTTGCGCACGTGAATTACGGGAATGCCAAGTGTGCGCGCTCCATCCTGAATGGCGCGATCCGTGCATTTCAGCGGGACTGGCGGCAGAAAGATTCCATCGGGCAGATCTTCCAGATGATCGTAATTGCCGCACACGCCGACTTCACGCTCGATCCGGTCGTAGTAAGGCGCCATTTCGGAATAGCCGAATGGCCAGTCCTGGCCGGCGCCGTCGTGCTGGTGGCCTTTGAAATCGCGCTCGCTGAAACGGAGAGCGACCGCGTTCCACAATTGCGTTTTGCCGCCTAAACCGCGACTGCGCTCGCCGTCGAAGCCCGGCTTGCCGGGTTTCATGATCGGAATGTGGCGAGACGGAAATTGGAACGGCAGCGCGTGGGTGTTGAAATCCGTGCGGGTGTCGATTTTCGGCCCACCCTCCAGCACCAGAATGTCGGCCCCGAGGTGAGCGAGTCGCGCCGAAAGAGTTCCGCCCCCAGCGCCCGAACCGATCACAACAACATCGTAAAGTTTCCCTGCCATTTCGCCATACTAGCGCCTCGCTCGGGAAGGATTCCGAACAGGACGCTATGGCGGTGGTTCAATTTGCAGGCGCCGGAAGCCGGATTTCCACTTCAAGGCCGTGCGGAGAACGGTTGCGGCAGCGAACAATGCCGCCGCAAGCTTCGATGCAGCTCTTGACAATTGCAAGACCGAGACCAGCGCCGCCGGTCTCACGTTGGCGAGCGAATTCGGGACGATAGAAAGGTTTGAAGATCTCTTCAATTTCCGCATCAGGTACACCCGGTCCTTGATCCGAGACCCGTATCGACACATCTTGTCCGAGATTCAATGCAGACACCTGAATCGGCCCGGCATGGCCGGCATAGCGAATCGCATTGCGCACCAGGTTGGCGAGCGATCGAAACAGGAAATCGGGCTGCGCCATGACTTCGAGATTGTCGTCAAGCTGCGTTTCGATAACGACCGAATCCGAACCTTCACGTTCGAGCACGCTTTGCACCGTGTCGCGGACGCGAACGCGCGTAAGATCTTTCCTCGACGACCCGATTTGGGATTTCGAAAACGAGAGTAACTCGTTAATCAGCCCCGACATGTGTTCGGCTTCCTCCTGAACGTCGCGGACATAGCTTATCTGGCCATCGCCGGCGCGCTGTTCAAGAATGCCGAGCGCCATTTGCATGCGCGCGACAGGAGAACACAACTCATGAGCCACATCGCTTAAGAATCGTTTTTGGCCGTTGACATAGCCCGCAAGGCGTTCCGCCATGCGGTTGATGGAGCGGCTCAGATGGCCCAGTTCATCTTTGCGGCGCGTAGATAAGGCAATCTCGAAGTGGCCTTCGGCAATCTGGCCGGTGGCACGCATGATATCGGAAATCGATCGTGTCAGGCCGCGGATGAGCGGTACCCAGCAGATCAGAGAGACCAGGATCACCGCGAGAAAACCCAGCAACCAAGGCCGATAGTCAAAAAAGAAAGGCTCGGTCCAAAACGAGGGAAACTGCCACACCAGATTCGCGCGGACCGGATGATGCGCGGACTCCTTCCACAGAGGAATGTGTGTGGCGACCCAATACATATTCGGATCTTTCACGTGCCTGAACTGAATGGGCGGCCCAGGCGGTCCATGACGATTTTGTGAAATGAAGGCCTGAATATCTTCGGGCGGTGAAACGGGCGCGCCGGCCAGTTGACGTCCTTCGCCATCGAACAGAAAGAATTTCGCAGGATAATTTTGCGAATACTGTTCGAGAGCCTGATCCCACATCGCCTGCGGCCGATTCGGCAGTTCCAGGGCAACCAGGCGTGAAACGGAAAGAATGCGGTCACGCGTGGCCGTAAACAAAAACGATCCCAACTCCACGCGATATTCGATCCTGGCAAAGACAGCCACGATCACTCCGAGCAGCAGCACGTTTAGAAACGCGAGCAGAATAATCTTGACCGAAAGCGAGCTGCGCAGTTTCATGAGAGGTCCGCTCCAGCCTTGCGCATCATGTAACCGACATTCCGGATCGTCACAATAAAACGCGGACTTTTCGGATCGTCGCCCAGCTTGCGGCGTACCGAAGAGATGTGTACGTCGATAGAACGGTCGAATACATCGAAATTGCGATCGGCGACTTCCAGCAGCAACTGCTCGCGCGTCTTCACGCGGCCCGCCGCTTTCGCAAGCGACAGAAGCAGGTCGAATTCGACGGTGGTGAATTGCAAGGTTTGACCGGCGAGCGACGCGGCGCGAGCGCCCTCACTGATTTCGAGATCGCCTACGACAATCGTCTGCGACGGCGGCGCGGCGGAAGCTGCTGTGAGGATAGAGCGGCGAATGACGGCGCGCAGCCGGGCCAGCAATTCACGAGTCGAGAACGTCTTCGGTAAATAATCGTCGGCGCCCAATTCGAGGCCCACAATGCGGTCCGGCTCTTCGCCGCGTCCGGTCAACATCAGCACCGGTACGGTCGAGTGGCTACGCAGTCTCCTGAGCACCTCAAACCCATCCATTCCAGGGAGCATCACATCGAGCAGCACCGCGGCGAAAGAATTACCGAGCGCCGCTTCTAAGCCGGCCGGACCGGTATGTTCGACGGCGACATCGTAACCAAGCGGCGCCAGGTAATCGTGGATCAAACGGCAAAGCTTCGTATCGTCATCGACGACCAACACGCGTGTACGCGCGTCGAGCGGGGCGTTCGAGGGAAAGGCCGACATTGGGCTTTTGATCCATTATTGAACGATTTAGCCAGGAAAAACGGTACTTTACGAAGCCTTTACATTTCTTCGCATTGGCTTCATACCCGCTTTACGTGCGGATGATCCACTAAGATCAACCCAACCACCGGCAGCCCTCCTCGCGCTCATCCCTCGATCCAAACTTGACCTCGCGAGGAGGGCGCCGGACCTGACCGCAAGGAGCTTATGGTGACTCGTGTCTTATCGATTCTGATGGCTTTGGCAATCGGCCAGTGCCTGTTTGCGCAGCAAAGTGGCAGCGTCGCAGGAAGTGTGAAGGACCAAACTGGAGGCATCCTCCGCGGCGCCGCGGTCGCGCTCACAGATTCGGATGGACACGCCGCGACGGCCAAGACCCGAACAGATGGCGAGTATACATTCCATGGCGTAAGCCCCGGCACTTACAGCGTGTCGGCCACCTATCCGGGTCTGTCGCAGGCAGGCGCCGTGCTGGTATCCGTAACAAACGGACAGGTAGCAACGGCCAATATCGTGATGAACGTCGAGAGCCAAAAGCAGGAGATGAACGTCACCGAAAGCGGCGCAAATCAGGTAAACACCGAACCGGCAAACAACGCTTCCGCGTTGGTCCTGCGCCAGGAAGATTTGGATGCCTTGCCCGACGATCCGGACGATCTGCAGGCGGACCTGCAGGCTTTGGCAGGACCTTCGGCTGGTCCGGGCGGCAGCCAGATCTTCGTGGACGGATTCACGGGCGGCCGTCTACCGCCCAAAGCATCGATTCGAGAAATCCGCATCAACTCGAATCCGTTTTCGGCCGAGTACGACAAACTTGGCTACGGCCGCATCGAGATATTCACCAAGCCCGGCTCGGACAAATTTCACGGCCAGGGCTATTACGGTACCAGTGACGGCATCTGGAATTCACGTAATCCTTTCTTGAGCGACAATCCCCCTTTCCGCACGCAGTTGTTTGGCGGCAATATAAGCGGTCCATTAGGAAGCAAAGCCAGCTTCTTTCTCGATGTGGACCATCGCGCCATCGACGACAACGGCATCATCAATGCGCAACTGTTGAATCCTACGACGCTTGCTCCCTCGCTCGATCAGAGCTACTATCCGACGCCGCAGCGGCGCACTACCGTAAGCCCGCGCGTGGATTACCGCCTCGGCGCGAATCATACGTTGAGTCTGCGATATTCCTATCTCGATAACGATCGATTGTCGGGCGTGGGGGCTTTCAATCTTCCAGGTAGCGGTTATCAGCAAAACAGCACCGAGCAATTAGTGCAGGTCGCCGAGACATCGATTTTGAGCCCGAGCGTGTTGAATGAAACCCGATTCCAGTACGCACGCGACAACGTGACTCAGACGAGCCAGTCGACATTGCCGGGGTTGAACGTGGCAAATTCATTTGTCAGCGGCGGCTCCGGTTACAGCGCGACCGGATTCCAAACGGCCTACGACACGCAGAACCAATATGAGCTGCAGAATTACACATCGCTCACCCACGGTACGCATACGCTGAAATTCGGCTTGCGGGTGCGCGCGAATGCGATTGCCGATTACTCGCCCAAAAACTTCAACGGCAACTACACCTTTCAAGGCGGCGCGGGCTTGAGTTCGCTCGATCAATACCGCATGACGCTGCTACTGCTGGGCGAGAATTACTCGAGCGCACAGGTGGCGGCCATGGGATACGGACCGTCAAAGTATACGGTTACAGTTGGAAATCCTTATATCGGACTCTCGCAACTGGATTTCGGTCCCTTTGTGCAGGATGACTGGCGCGTGCGGCCTAACCTTACGGTGAGTTTCGGCTTGCGCTGGGAAGGTCAGACCAATGTCTCTGACAAAAACGATTGGGCGCCGCGCTTTGGCTTCGCCTGGTCGCCCGGCGGCAATTCTTCCGGCGCGCGCAAGCGCTTCGTTATTCGCGCGGGCTGGGGCCTGTTCTACGACCGGTTTGCAGCCACGAATGTATTGACGGCGGAGCGCTATAACGGGCTCAATCAGGTCAACTATTCGCTATACAACCCAACTATCTTCGATAGCAGCTTTTCAACACCTATACCGCTGAGCGCTTTGACGCTTGAGAATTCGCAGCAAAAATATGTAATCGATAGTCACCTGCATGCGCCCGCCCTGATGCAGACGGTGGTGGGTGTGGAACGGCAGTTGCTTTCCCGCACGACGCTCTCTGTGAATTTTGTGAATTCGCGTGGCACGCATTTGCTCCGCACCGTGGATATCAATGCGCCGATTCCGGGCACGTATCCGTTCGGAACGGTCGCCGGAGCCAGCAGCAATCTAGGTATCCGGCCCTACGGCGACGTCGGCGACATCTATTTGTACGAATCGACCGGCATCTTCAAACAGACGCAGGTGAACGTGAGCGTCAACAGCTCTATCGGGAAATGGGGCACTCTGTTCAGCAGATATGCCTACGGTATG
>JAICIH010000332.1 GCA_025924475.1 Bryobacteraceae bacterium | reverse complement strand
GAGCATTTGCTCAGCGTGCTGTATGGGATGGGCATCGATAACGCCTTCATCGAATTGAACAATCTGGAACTGCCGATTTTAGACGGCAGCGGATTACCCTTCATCCAGCTTTTGAAGGGCGCCGGAAGGAAAGAATCGCGCCGGCCGCGCCGCTATATGAAGATCGTGCGGGAGGTTCGGGTGGAAGCCGGCGGCAAGTCCGTAGCAATTCTGCCTTCCGACACGTTTGAATTGCGCTGCCATAGCTATTTCAACCACCCACTGGTCGGCGAGCAGAGCCTGGAACTGGAGATTACGCCGGAGCGTTACGCGCGCGAAATCGCGCCGGCGCGTACCTTCGGGTTCGAATACGAATTAGACCAGATGCGCGACATGGGGCTGATTCGCGGCGCGAGTCTCGAAAATGCCGTTTGCTTCACCCGCCAGGGCGTGTTGAATCGAGGCGGGTTGCGCTTTACCGACGAATGCTGCCGGCACAAGGCGCTGGATCTGATTGGCGATCTGGCGTTAATCGGCCGGCCGCTGCTGGGATGCGTAGTGGCGAAAAAGGCCGGGCACGCGATGCACGTCGCGCTGGTGAAAAAAATCATGTCGGACGCATCCTTATACGAGATCGTTACGCAGGAGCGGGTAGCGGCCAGAGCGTCCGAGGCGGTTGCCGCGCTCATGTCATAGACGTTGCGCTGGTTGCCCAACGCCTTAACGCTCCTGCGGCTGGGTTCCGCGCCGGTTCTCGTATTTCTTTTGTTCCAGTACCGGTATCGGGAGGCGCTCGCGTTGGCGCTGGTCGCCGGGCTAACGGATTGGTTCGACGGGTATATCGCGCGGCGGCTGGGAACGGACAGAACAGTAGGGATAGTGTTGGATCCATTGGCGGACAAGGCGCTGCTGGTAACGCTGTTTGTCGCCTTGGGGCTGCTGCGGCTTATTCCGCTGTGGATGCTGGTACTTGCAATCGGCCGCGACCTTATTATTGTGGGCGGCGCGCTGTTGTTGCGGATGTTTCGCGGGACACGGCGGTTCCTTCCTTCGCTTGCCGGCAAAGTGAGCACGTTCTTTCAAATCCTGCTGGTCCTGCTGGTTCTGATGGTTGCGGCGTTCCCCCATCCCGTTCTTCGCTGGCTGAGCGATGTCGCTCTCTGGCTGGCTGCGTTTTTTACCTGCGTGAGCGGAGTGGACTATATCCAGCGCGGTATACGAATGGCGCGCGATGCGCGAAAGGATTGACGGAAACGGGGGCGGGGAGTAGCCTGAAGACATGGAGCCGGGCGTAGAAATATTCGTGCCGTCGCGCGTCTACGCGCGGGCCGGCTGGGCGACGCTCGCAGGCTCCCTGTTATGCGTGCTCGGTGCGTTTCGCGAGCCATTCGCGCTGATTCCTGGTTTGGCATTTTCCGCGACCGCCGCCGCACTGTTCTGGCTGGCCTCTCGCCCTCCCATTCGGATTGGGGAAACCCAGTTTAATATAGGTGAGCGCGCCATCGCCTGGAGAGAGGTTCGTGAGATCAACCGCAGCCGTTTTGTCTCTCCTTTGGTGCTCCGGCTCAGACTTACCAATTCGCGCCAGAAGGTGCTGATCTATCCGGGCGAACCGGAAAATGTCCAGCGGCTCCTCACCGAGCTCCGGCGCAATTCCCAACTGGCGACCTTCGACGGGGTGACCTATCGGGATTATTGGACATGGTGTACCTTGAATTCCCCCGAAGGGCATAATCCTTTGCTCGCGCAGCCGGTACGGATGTTCAGCGCGGAGGATGAAGCGGAAGTGGAGCGGCTCTATCAGAAGCTGAAGACGGTGGGCCGATTGGACACACGGTCGCCCGAAAATTCCTCCGCTTCGGACGAGTGACTCACCGCAGCTTGCCAACCCAATCTCCCTTCAATGTTGTGGGGCGGACCTCCTGGTCCGCGGCCGACGTCCTCGTCGGCCAAATCTCATCTGAACAATGCTGAAATCCCTTTCAACTCTTTGGCCCTACGTGCGCCGCTACCGCGGCGGCCTCACCCTGGGCATCGGCGCGCTCCTGATGAAAGACGTGCTCCTGGCCGCCCTGCCGCTGGTAATCAAGCACGGAATCGATTCCCTCATGGCCGGGTTCCGGCTCAGCCTGGTGCTGCAGCTTGCCGGCCTCCTGATCGGTCTATCAGCAGTAAAGGGGCTGTTTCAGTATTGGATGCGCGTCATTATTATCGGAATTTCGCGCGACATCGAATTCGATCTGCGCAACGACCTGTTTCATCACCTGGTAGCGCTCTCGCAGGATTTCTACGGCCGCTACCGAACCGGCGATATCATGGCGCGCAGCACCAACGATTTAAATGCAGTGCGGATGATGCTTGGGCCGGGCGTCATGTACTGGACCGAGACCAGCGTCACTTTGATTCTTTCGGTGGCCGTAATGCTCCACACCAACGTGCGGTTGACCTTGATGGCGCTGGCGCCGGCTCCGCTGGTTTCGATTGCCGTGGTTATGTTCGGGCGGCGGATTCACACCCGCTTCGAACATATTCAGAAGATATTTTCCGACATCAGCAGCCGGGTGCAGGAGAATCTGGCCGGTGTTCGCGTAGTGCGTGCTTATGCCCAGGAGGACGCGGAAGTAGCGGATTTCGAGCGGCTGAACCGCGATTACGTTCGTGAGAACATCGGCCTGGCCCGGATTCAAGGGCTCTTTATGCCGCTGTTGCAAGCGCTGATCGGGCTTACGTTTCTGCTGGTGCTGTGGGTAGGCGGACGGCAGCTACTCGAAGGCCGCATAAGCTTAGGCGCCTTCGTGATGTTCAACATCTATATGGGCACGCTGATCTGGCCCATGATCGCCTTCGGCTGGGTGGTGAACCTGATGCAGCGGGGCACGGCGTCGCTCGATCGTATTAATCAGATCATCGGTGAACGGCCGTCGATCGCAAAACCGGCGGGAGTTCCGTTGCTCGCTTCCGAACACTCGGCCGAGGTCCGGTTTCGCAATGTGGGAATGATGTTCAGCGAACGTCGCGACGCACTCGTGGACATCGATCTGACCATCGCGGCCGGAGAAACGGTTGCGGTTGTGGGTCACACCGGCAGCGGAAAGACGACGTTGGTCAATCTCATCCCGCGGCTGTTCGATCCCACATCGGGAGCGGTCGAGGTCGGGGGCGTAGATGTGCGGCGCTACGACCCGGAAGAGCTCCGGCGCCAGATCGGGTTCATTCCGCAGGAGACGTTTCTGTTCAGCGCGACCTTGGCCGAAAACATCGCATGGGGTGTGCGGGCCGCAACGCCGGAGCAGATCCGGCGGGCGGCGGAAATTGCCGGCTTGGTGAGCGATATCGAAAGTTTCCCGAAAGGATTAGATACTATGATCGGGGAACGCGGGTTGACGCTTTCGGGCGGACAGAAGCAGCGTGCCGCGATCGCGCGTGCCATTTTGCGCGAGCCGCGGATTCTGATTCTGGATGATGCGCTTTCAAGCGTCGACACGTTGACCGAAGAGAAGATCCTGAATGGATTGGCGAGTGTGATGCGCGAGCGGACGACGATTCTGATCTCGCATCGCGTATCCACGGTGCGGAACGCCCACAGGATTATCGTTCTCGATCACGGCAGTGTGGTAGAAGTTGGTACGCACGAGGAACTGCAGGGGCGCGGCGGCTATTATGCCGAGCTCTACCAAAAGCAACTCCTCGAAGAAGAACTGGAGGCAATCTGATGATGTCTGATGCAACGCGGCGAAGTTTTTTGGGGAAAAGCGCTCTGGCTCCGCTGGCGGGAGCGGCGCTGGCGGCCACCGGCGGGCGATTAGCCGCGCAGGAGTACCACATCGGCGGCGCCGATGTGAAGCTGGGTATCGCCTCCTACTCGTTTCGCAAGTTTCCGCGCCCGAAGGCGATCGAAATGGCGAAGGAGTTGGGCACGCCGTATATCAACATCAAAGATTTCCATCTGAAGCTGGATAGCACACCGGAAGAGATCGACGCTGCTAAAAAGGAATTCGCCGACGCGGGACTGATTCTGGTGGGCTGCGGCAACGTGAGCTTTGCCAAAGACGACGAAGCCGATATGCGCCACAAATTCGAATATGCCAAGCGCGCCGGATTTCCGCTGATTGTTTGCGCGCCGACCGCTGTCACGCTTCCCAAGCTCGAAAAGTTCGTCAAGGAATACAACATCAAGATCGCGGTCCACAACCACGGGCCGGAGGACAAACACTTCCCAACGCCGCAGAGCGTGCTCAAAGTAGTAAAGAATATGGACCCGCGCTGCGGCCTCTGCATGGACATCGGCCACACCTCGCGCACCGGCGTGGATATTGTGGAATCGATCGTCGAAGCGGGCCCGCGCCTGCTCGATATGCATGCGAAGGATCTGTCCGATCCGATGGTGAAAGAGAGCCAGGTGCCGGTAGGCGAAGGCAAACTGCCGATCGGCCGTATCTTCGCGCAACTGGTCAAGATGAAATACAAAGGTTGCGTGAATCTCGAATACGAGGTCCAGGCCGACAACCCCATGCCCGGCATGACGAAAAGCTTCGCCTACATGCGCGGCGTCCTGGCCGGCATCCAAGCCGCCAAATACCCCGCGTAAGGCAGCGCGCAAAACGGTGGCTGGCGAGCATTCCGCCGCCTTTGCGGAATCCGAAGCCTGTCACCGGTTTGCCCGTCCCGTACACTGACTTTCAACGGAGCAGAGGCCTCGCCTTTGAAAGTTTATTGACTGAACTAACCACAGCGTGCTGGCGGGAATCCAGGGCACAAAATATCCGGTGTAATCCCGAGACATTTCAATCGTTACTGAGCCGCGACCGCGAGGGAGCGGAGGTCTCGCGATGGCCTACTGGCATCCACCATTCAATTTTTAGGCATGATAGCGCGCCCGAAGAAGAGTCTTCAACCGGAGTGCATCGCGGGGTGCGTAGCCGGAATCGTCATTATCAAAGTAGATATACACGGCCGCGAGTTTCTTACTCCATTCAGCTATCGTGGAGGCCCATTTCCGTAACGCCGCATCGGAGTAGCTGCCCTGATATTTACCGCCGGGGCCGTGCAGACGGATGTAAGAGAAATCGGCCGTGATCTCCAAAGGCGAGAGATAGCCGGCCAAATCGAAAATGCAATAAGCCGCGTTGTGCTTCGCGAGCAGCTTGTACGTCTCGGATGTGTTCCAAGTCGGATGGCGGAATTCAAACGCATAGCGGTAACAATGAGGAAGAAGCGCGAGAAAAGCAGCGAGGCGATCGAGATTGATCTCCCATTTGGGTGGCAGCTGAAAGAGAATCGTGTCAAGCTTCGGCGCGAGCACATCCACCGCATCGAGAAATCGCTTCAAGCCGTCCTCAGCATTGTTGAGCTTCTTCATGTGAGTCAGAAAGCGGCTGCCTTTGACGGCAAAACGGAAATCGGGCGGCGTAGACTCGCGCCAGGTTAACAGCCCGTTTTGCGTGGGCAGCTTGTAGAACGTGTTATTCAGCTCAACGGTATTGAAGTGCTGAATATATTCGGCCAGCATGCGGGAGGAGGGCAGACGTTCGGGATAGAAGTTTCCAACCCAGTGTTTATAGTGCCAGCCGGATGTACCGATCCAGATTTGTCCCACGTTTCGATTGTTTCGTATGTTATTGGACGGGTTTCTTGACCGGTGCCGGACTGGGCATCACTCTACTCGTTCTGCTGTGCCGCGAAACATTCGAGAAACTCCCGTGCATTCGTCACCCGCGCTTCCAGATTGCCGGAAAATGCACAACATTGGTATCCAGCACCGCTCGCGGAGTCATCGCGCCGCGCGCTTGGTTTTCTTCTTCTTCTGATCGCGTCGGGTGGCAGCGATTTCCGCGTCGATCTGCCGCATCGTCAATCTATTTGTCCCTCGCCGCTTGGAGGCGGCCTGTACGTCGGCAAGCCACTGCGGAGCGGGAGCGATCGTATTGACGTAATCCTTAACGCTCATGATGACAACCGCAGGCTCGCCACGCCGATCCACGACAAACCGTTCCTGCTTTTGAGTAGACCTCCGGATAATCTGGCCAAGCTGCGTGCGCGCCGTGAGCTCCGAAACAATATTGGTCATCGCTTGTTTCTGTCTAACAACAGTCTGGCGCCTCTCAAGCCTGCGGCGCCCGGCGATCTTAAGATTGCGGCTCCATTGAAACCCGATCCCTCTTGCCAGGTGCTCTCATGCGATCACAGCCATCCCCCGATCTTTATTTCCCCGTACGCCAACAACTTGCCGCGATTTTTAGCTGCCGGCCGCACGCCCCTCGCGCGAAACTCGCACGCGAAGGGACAATTTCCATCCATGGCAACCGAAGCACAAATCGCAGCCAATCAGGCCAATGCACAACTCTCCTCCGGTCCGAGGACGATCGAGGGTAAGGCCGCATCGTCTAAGAATCACCTTAGCCACGGTCTCTCCTATCGAGGCGGCATGTTCATCCTCCTCCCTTGGGAAAGCGCCAGAGAATTCGACGATCTTGTCGTGGATCTCAAAAGTGAATACGGTCCGAAGAACCGCACCGAGCTCATCCTGGTCGAGCGCATGGCCCAGCACCACTGGCTCCGCAATCG
>JAICIH010000331.1 GCA_025924475.1 Bryobacteraceae bacterium | reverse complement strand
GCACATCGACGCTGCCGAAATATCTTCGCGCAAACGCCGCATTGACGATAGCCGGTCCCGGATTCGCCGCACCGCTGTCGCCCGGCTGAAAATCGCGGCCGGCCAGCAGCGGCGTGCGCATCGTAGCGAAATAGCCAGGTGAGACACGATAGAAAGTCTCCTGCCGTTCCGACGGCCCTTTGCCGGGCAGAATGATCCGCTGGTCCCAACCGGTATTCAGAAAAATGGGCCAGGCGGCCAGAGCCGCGCTCACGACTCCCGTTTGACCGGCGACACGGCGCTGCAGCTCGAACATCAAAGCGCGCTGCGCCTCCTCGGGCTTCTTTCCGGCTTCAGTCGTGATGTTGAGCACGGCGACGTTTCTCGCGTCGAAGCCGGGATTCACCTGAAACAATTTGCCCAAGCTGAATAGAAAGGCTGCGCCGGTCATGACCAGCCCAAAAGCACAGGCCACCTGAATCGTCACAAACACCTTCCCTAGCCGGAGCTTTCCGGCCTGCCCGGCCGCACTCCGCAGCGAAGTCATCGGCTGCGTGCGGGATGCCTGCCAGGCGGGAATCAATCCGAAGAGGACGGCGGACAACGCCGAAACGCCGGTGCAAAACAAAAGAACGCGCGTGTCGGTCGCCAGCGCGAATTGGACCGGATTGCTCTCGATAGAGAGCAATCTTACGAGCAAAGGCGCTCCTGCGCGGGCAAGCAGCCAACCCAACCCGCCAGCCAGAAACGAGAGCGCCAGGCTCTCGGTCATCATTTGACGAATCAAGCGTCGCCGTGGCGCGCCGAGAGAGATGCGCATCGCCATTTCAGTGGCGCGCGCGGTGGAGCGAGCCAGCAGCAAGCTGGCGACATTGGCGCAGGCGATCAGCAATATGCCGGCCGCTACCGCAAAGACGATCCACAATGGCCGCGCGAAAATTTTTCGGAAGTCCGCGACGCCGGTGGCCGCCTCCTCCACTCGAATTACACTTTGTAGAAGCTGCTTTTTATCCGCCGCCGGTATCATCGGATACTGTTTCACTTGTGCCGCTCGGAAACGATGAAACGAAGGCTGCAATAGCGCCTGCAGGCGCTCGAGCGAGATGCCGGGCGTCAATCGGCCCACCATCTGAAACCAGTTCCAATCCGAGCTGGCTAGCGCCCTTGCATCGTAAAGCGACGCCGGCAGCCAGACATCCACAAATCTGCCTGGCTCTACGCCGAAGAATCCTTGGCGCGCAACGCCGGTGATCTCGAAGGATTTTCCGTCAATCGTTATATTTTTTCCGACGATCGAAGGACTCGCCTGGAAGCGTTTTCGCCAATAGTCATTACTGAGCACCGCGACTGCCTGACCCTTGGGCATGCGGAGGCTGCCCGCAGCCGGGTACACGCCCAGTGCCTCAAACGCATCCTCCGAGACGAATTGTCGGGTGATTTTTTCCAAGGGTGCATTGCCGCCTGGGCCCTGCGCCTCTATGCGAAGCGGATAGCTGAAAAGCATCAGGCGTGCGATCGGTTCCACCAGTGCAGAGAATTGCAGATAAATTGGATAACTGAACGAGGTCCACATTCGCTCCTGGGCCGGCGGGCCGCCAGGCTCCGTAGGGCCCATCCAAGACAGCCGGAATAGTTCTTGGGGCGCGTGTACCGGCAGCGGCCGCAGAATGGCTGCGTCGACAATCGCGTAAATCGCAGTGTTCGCTCCGATAGCGAGCGCGAGAGACAACACCACCGTGACGCCAAACGCCGGCGATTTCCGCATCGCACGCGCGGCATAGCGAAGGTCCTGCAAGGTGCTTTCTAACCCGGCCGCCAGGCGAATTCCGCGGCTTTCTTCCTGGACTCGAGTGACGTTACCGAAGCGTAGCTCCGCTTGGCGGCGTGCCTCGGCGGTAGACAGGCCCTTGGCTTCCAGGCTGGCGGCGCGGCGCTCGCGATGGTCGCGCATTTCATCGGCCAGGTCCTGCTCCAAACGCCGCGAATCCACGGCATTTTTCAACCGCGAAAACCAAGACATGGCAGTCCTCCTTCAGGCGTGCCGCAATACCCGGGAAACACCGGCAGAGAAACTGCTCCAGCGCTCCGATTCCGATTCCAGTTGCCGCTTCCCCGTGTTGGTTATGCGATAAAAGCGCGCACGGCGGTTCGTCTCGCTCACTCTCCATTCCGCCGCAATCCAGCCCAACTCTTCCATCCGATGGAGAGCCGGATACAGCGAGCCTTCTTCCACCCGCAGCGCCTCCTGCGACAGCTCTTCAATTGCGGTAGCGATTCCGTAGCCGTGCAGCGGCCCACGACGTTCGACAATCGTCAACACCAGCAGATCCAGCGCGCTCTGAGCAGAATTCGTTTTCGCCACGATACTCCGTTCGCTAGGGGTAGCGCTATTAGTGTACAGCAGTTACAGAGCCCCGACCGTGAGGGAGGGCAGCAAACACCGCGCGAAGCGCGCACCGAATGAGCTAATAGCTAATGGCTGACAGCTAATAGCTGCCTTGGCTAGCTTTGCGCCGCCGGTTGCCTATTCAGCAACCGCTCGGCATAAAGCGCCCCGGCCGGCGTCTCTTCGTGCTTGAAGATCGCGAATGTCGGATACCCGTTAGCCAGGTACTGCTCCGCCCGATAGGCGATGCTGCTCAGCTCGGATTCCGTATAGTCCGGTTTCCGCAAGCGGAGATAAACAAAATCCGCCGTCAGCACTGGCGGCGTTTCCAGATTTTCATTCTCGGCCAGGCACAAGGCCGTATTGGTTTCACGAAGCACTTGGTAGATGGTTTCGTCGAACCAGGTGGCATTACGAAACTCGAACGCAACCCGCAAATTTTTCGGCAGCAGGCGCACAAAGTTCTGCAGCCGCTCACGATCAGCCTTGAAGCTGGGCGCTAATTGAAACAGGATCGGCCCCAGACGATTCGCCAACCGCAACGGCTCGAGCGATTCCAGAAAAACACGCGTAAATTCCTCTGCATCCGCCAGTTTGAGCGAATGCGTGATTTTCATGTGCGCTTTCGGCAAAAACAGGAAATTCGGCGGCGTGGCGGCAACCCATTTTTCAAAGGTTGAGGCCGACGCGATGCGCCGGTAAGTGTAATTGATTTCCACCGCATTCAGCCGCGTGGCGTAATGCGCAAGAAATCCGCTGCTCGCGAGATTCTCAGGGTAAAAAGAAGGCTTCCAACTGGGATACGCGAAGCCGGAAGTTCCACAAAAAAGTTGAGCGTCTGGCACGTATTAGAGACCTGCAAACCAATCGTACCCCTCCTCGGCCCAATAGTCGCCAGGCTTTTGCGCTGTATAGCGAATCACGCCAATTTTCTTGATGCTCTTGATGCCGTACTTGACCGGTATAACAAGTCGAAGCGGAGCGCCGTGCTCGGCTGTCAACGGCCGGCCGTTCTGCTCATAGGCCAGAAGCGTCTGCGGATGGAGCGCGCTCTTTCGATCCAGGCCGACGTAGTAATCTTCTTCAGGCGTCGCCATATACACGTAAGGAGGAACAGCGGCGTTCGGAGGCAGATACTTCCTGGTGAAATCGGAAAACCGAGCTCCCGTCCAATGCGCCACCACACTCCAACCTTCTATGCAGCAGAAGCGTGTAATCATCTCGACTCGCGGCAAAGCCTGAACATCGGCGAGCGTCAGCTCGATTCCGGGAATGCCATCGCCGGGCGCGACGTGAAGCGACCATTCGTCGGAATCATCCAGCCCGATCGCGCCGTTCGGTTTCAGATATCCGACTTCGCTCGCGGAATAAGTGGGCATCAGGCCCGAATCGCTTAAATAGCTGTGGGACAGTTTGCCGTTGAAATCCAGCACGCGCCGCTGCGGCCAAGGCAATGCGTTGTCCGATCGCGCCGATGTGAGCCATCGGTAGCCCGCCCAACCGGCGGCCGCAGCCACACCGCCCGTCAAGAAACTGCGCCGGGTCTTCCGTCGCAACTCACGCCGGATTTCCTCGTCAGTCACGCCGGTTCACCACCTCATATCCCGATACCATGGCGCGAAAGTTGTTCCAGCCGGCTAGAGTGACCTGCACTACGTGAATGACGAAAAAGAGGACGTACCCGATGGTGAGCAGAAAATGGAGCAGGCGCGCCATCGTATAGCCGCCGCACAACGCAGCGAGCCAGGTTAATTGAGCGGGTTTGTAGATCGCAAAACCGGTGATCAC
Organism: Bryobacteraceae bacterium; assembly: GCA_025924475.1. GTDB lineage: Bacteria > Acidobacteriota > Terriglobia > Bryobacterales > Bryobacteraceae > Bog-105. Next base: position 2,403 of record JAICIH010000331.1, on the reverse strand, counting down.
AGATCCCACGCCCATCAAAATAATGGCGGAATACGCGACTTGCTGAGCGGCGTTGTATTTTCCCTGAGGCGGCAATTCTTTTTTAATGCGAAGATCGTGCAGAAAAACGTGCCAGGCGTCGCGAAAAGTTTTAGCGGTACGGGGTACTAAAAAGCGCCATTCGCCCGATAGAAAAGTATAGGCGACGTAGGCAATGCCGTTCAGAACAAACAACCACATCAAAACAAAATGCAACGCCATGCCGTCGGCTAAACGTTGATCGAGATGCAGCGCGCTGTAAAACCAATCGGGGAAAAACCGAATGGGTCCAATACCATACACCGGATAGGCCCAGTAGATCATCAGGCCGCTCCAGATCATCAGGGCAAGTAAAGGAAAATTAATCCAGTGGAACCAGCGAATTGCACGGAAATGCTTTAGCTTAATTTCCATCTAACATCTTCTTCGCCGCCGCCCGCCCAGATTGTTACGGGAGCTGTTTCACACATGCTATCAGGACTGGCGACGGTGTTAGCCTGTGAGGAACGATGAGAGTTACGAGGGTAGCCGGTCTATCGGCCGGCGCGTTATTGAGCGGTCTGTCCGCCGCTGCCGCCTATGGCAGCGTGGCCAAGAATTCCCAGTTATTTGGGCCGACCGTTTACCGGGGCACACCCGGTAGAAGATCCATCGCACTGACGTTTGATGATGGGCCGAGCGAAGGCACGGGTGAGCTTCTGGAGTACCTCCACAAAGAGGAGGTGCCAGCAACTTTTTTTATGTGTGGATTAAATGTTAAGCGCTTACCGCAAGTTGCGGGCGCGGTAGCGGCCAGCGGGCATCAGCTTGGCAACCACACCTACTCACACCCGAATCTGCCATTTAAGTCGCGGGCGTTCATTGACCACGAATTCACCGAGACGCAGAAAATCATCCAGTTTGAAACCGGCGTAACGCCGATGGTCTTGCGCGCGCCCTATGGGTTTCGTTGGGTGGGCATGCGCGAAGTGCAGCAGAGGCTCTCTCTGCTGAGTGTGATGTGGACGGTTTCGGGTTTCGATTGGCGCTGGCCGGCGGGACGCATTGCCAGGCACGTTCTCAGTCATTGTGACCCCGGTGCAATCGTGTGCATGCACGACGGGCGGGGCGTAAGAGTGAAGCCGGATATTCGCGCCACGCTGGCGGCGGTACGCTATATTGTGCCGCGGCTGAAAGATTTCGGCTACACCTTCGAAACGGTCAGCGGAGTATTGAGTCCTTGAGCAAGTTGTACTTGATTGGCGCGGGGCCGGGCGATCCGGAGTTATTGACCGTCAAGGCTGTGCGCCTGCTCAAGGAGTGCGATGTCGTGCTGTATGACCGGCTAGTGAGCGCCGAAGTCCTGCGTTTGGCGCGGCCGGATGCCGAACGGATCTATGTCGGAAAGCACGAAGGCGAGCAGGAAATCACGCAGCAGAAAATTTTCGATCTGATCCTGCACCACACGCGCCTGGGAAAGGTCGTCGGCCGACTGAAAGGTGGCGACCCGCTGGTATTCGGGCGCGGAGCGGAGGAGTGGGCGCTCGCTCTGGAGCACGGCATCGAAGTAGAACTGGCCCCAGGCATCAGCTCGGCTGTGGCGGTGCCTGGACTGGCGAACATTCCTTTGACTTACCGGGGCGTGTCGCGGAGCTTCGCGGTAGCCACGGCGCATTGCCAGGAGGACCGGGAACAAGATTGGGCCTGCTACGCCCATGTCGACACGCTCGTGGTCCTGATGGGTGTAAAAAATCGGGAATTCGTCGCGCGATCTCTCATTGCTGCCGGTCGGCGCCCTGACGAGCCGGTCGCTTTCATCGAACGTGCAACTCTCCAGGACGAAAAAGTCGTCGAAAGCACGCTGGGCGCCGTAGCGGCGGGCGAAGTGGAAGCCGTCAGCCCGGCCGTCTTCGTGATCGGCGAAGTAGTGCGGTTGCGCGAACGGCTGTCAAATCAGCTAAGGGCGACAACAAACTTCGCAAGTCGTTGATCTTGAAACTGAGCCGCGACCATAGGGAGCGGTTGGCTAAAGCGGCTAACACCGTCTACGACATCTCACCATACCGAAGCCCCGCTTCACGCACCAGAATGCCCATCTTTGGATGGCTGGGCTCGATAGCGGGCCGGAGCCCGTGCGCCTGCAGCGACTCACTGCAGGTGGGACCGATGGAAGCGATAAAAATGCTCCGCAATGCCTGAAGCGCCGCATTCTCCTGCCCCTGGCTGCGGGCGAATTCCAAAAAATGATCGATCTGCACGCCGGTAGTGAAAATCGCGGCGCGAAACTCGCCCGCGAGAAGCTTTTTTAGCGCCTCAGCAAGAGGCGCCGTGTTGGCCGGAAGCCGCCATTGATAGACCGGCACCGGAAGGGCGCTGCGGCCCTGCGCGGCGAGTCCCGCCAGCAAT
>JAICIH010000330.1 GCA_025924475.1 Bryobacteraceae bacterium | reverse complement strand
GCGCACGAGTTTGTACCGACGAAAGATCCGATGACTTCGTTGCGCCAGGCCGTCGAATTGTGCACAGTCTAGCCGCGGCGCGCGGCTTCGACGACCATTGCAAGAGTCATTTTTGTGTGGGCTGCCGGTTTTCGCCTTTGTCATGCCGCGCGGCGGAGCGGGCTCGTTTTTGCGCCACCAAAGCGCCGACAAATGCGCCGCAAAATCCGGCCACTTGGGAAGCAACTGGCCCGACATTGGCACGATCCATACCCAAAGAAACGGCACAGAATCCGATCAGGCTTAGGCCGGCCACTTTGTAGATTTTGGAATTCCCGGACGCCACTACTCAGATTGTACGCGGGCGTTCCAAACCACGTGGCTGATAGGATATCCGATTGTTTGTGATGACGAAAAAAATTCCGTTTCTTCTGGCGTGTGCTCTCGCCATTCCGCTTTGGGCCGCCGGGCCGAATCACTGGATTGCCACTTGGGCTGCGAGTCCCGCGCCACAGTTACCCGATGCGGAGCAGATGCGCGCGGCCAAGCTTGAATTTGAAAACCAGACGTTGCGCGAGGTCGTTCATGTGAGCTTGGGGGGCGGCGAGGTGCGCGTTCGACTCTCGAACGCTTACGGCAATCAGCCGGTCGAGCTTGCCGCCGTGCATATCGCGCTAGCGGGCCAAAAATCGCAGGTGACTGCCGGCTCCGACCGGGCGCTCACATTTAGCGGCCGGACGTCGGTCATGATTCCGGCGAATGCTTTGGTGTTGAGCGATCCGGTGAAGCTGGATGTGCCGGCCGAGAGTAACGTGGCCATCAGCATCTTTATTCCTAAAGCCGCGAGCGGCGCCGGCATTCACTATGCGGCGCAGCAAACATCCTACATCGCTTCGGGCGACGTCACCGGTGCGGCGGCATTGCCGGACGATGCGGCGACTATCACGTCGTGGGTTTATCTGACTGGGGTCGATGTGCTTGCGCCGGAGTCCGCCTCGACGATCGTCGCTTTCGGCGATTCGATTACGGATGGCTCGCATTCTACGGTAGATGCCAATCATCGCTGGCCTAATATTCTGGCTGCGCGTTTACTCGCACAACGCAGGCGTAAGCAGCTTGCGGTAGTGGATTCGGGAATCGGCGGCAATCGCATTTTGCATGATGGCCACTCCAACGTTCGCTTCGGCGTGAATGCGCTGGCGCGTTTCGAGCGCGATGTGCTGGCGCAGCCGGGCGCCAAGTATGTGATCGTGCTCGAAGGCATCAATGATCTCGGCCATGCCGGCCAATCCGCGCCGGCCTCGGAAACGGTCAGCGCGGAAGATCTCATTGTCGGCCTGAAGCAGATGATCGCGCGCGCGCATGAGCGCGGCTTGAAAATCTTCGGCGCCACGTTAACTCCGTTTGAAGGAGCGGCGAACGGCTACTTCACGCCCGAAAAGGAAGTAAAACGCAAAGCGGTGAATGAATGGATACGGACCGGCAAGGGGTTCGACGGCTTTGTCGATTTCGACAAAGCGGCGCGCGATCCCGCACATCCGGATCGTTTCCTTGCGTCGTACGACAGCGGCGATCATTTGCATCCGGGCGATGCCGGATACAAAGCCATGGGCGAAGCGATCGATTTATCTCTGTTCAAATAAGAGCGGAGGACTTAGATGAGAACTTGCGGTTTAATTTCATCTTTTCTACTTATCTGCTTTGCGTCTCAAGCAACCGTAGTTACGAGCACAACGTGTACGATCGTCGCCTATGCCTATGGCACGGTTGCCGCGCAAACCAATCCCACAAACTGCTCACTCAGCTACGACAATAGCAGCGACCCACAATACCTGAATGGAACCATAGGGCCGGCATCCGCAATCGCTGATGGGTCCATTTCGGGAACCTTTTCCGCGACATCTTTATCTTTTACAGGCCATGCGAGGGGATTTGTGACAGGCGCCGCGAGGGCGGAGGCGTCATTTAGCGAAACCGCTTCGCTATTGCTTAATACTCCGGGAGCCGTGCGGCCGGGATTCATAACATTTACAAGGCTCAATCCATTCGCGCCAGGACCGGACACGGGCCAGCTGGCGCAAGTGAGCGTGGGTCCTTATTCTGCGGACTGCTTCGTGGGTGGATGCTCGGGCGACCTGGGGACACGGCCGTTTCTCACGTTCACTTTGCCTTTTACTCTGGGCCAAGAGTATCTCTTCTCGGAAACATTCTACGGTTCAGTCGGAGTGACCAGTGGCACGGCGCTCCAATTCGGCGCCGGCGGGACGGTGGATTTTTCGTACTTTCTTACAGATGCGGATGGAAACGCCGTGGAACCGTTCGAGGTTGCCGCCGTCCCTGAACCAACGTCTGTAATTCTTTGCGGCTTAGGGGCTTGCTTGCTGGCGTTGTCGGCAAAGCGGAGAAATCGTTCTATCCGTGCTCCAGTAACAATTCTTTGATGTGGCTCTCGAAGTCGTCTTTGTTTACCACACCGGCGTGAGAAACGGCGATCCGGCCATTTCGATCGATCAACAGCGTCAACGGCATCGATTCCAGGTTGTATTTCTTCGCGAGGGCTTCGTTTCCGATGATGACCGTGTACTCGATGTTTTTCTGCGCCAGAAATGGCTTGACGACTTTCATGCCTTGGTGGTCCATGGACACGCCAATGACGGCGAGCCCGCGGCTGCGGTATTTCTTATCGAATTCGACGTACCAGGGAATTTCTACTTTGCAGCCGCCGCACCAGGTCGCCCAGAAGTCCAGCAGGACCACTTTGCCTTTGTGAGCAGAGAGAGTGATGGTCTGCCCGTTGGCGTCTTTCAGAGTGAAATCCGGCGCAATTTTTCTTTGCGCTTTGGGCGGCAGCGTGTCGAGTGCAAGGGCGGCCGGCGCAAGGGCCGCCGGCGCGATGCACAGCGAAAGAAACAAACGCCGGTCAATTGGCTTCATGTGTAAACCTCCTTGAGAATCTGAGACCGTCGTGCATGCCGCGGATCGACGGAATTACAACCAGCACGGCCAACATCAGGATCGGCAGGACCCTGCGATAAAAGCTCAGCATGAACACCGGCGCATTCCCGCCGTCCTGGCTGTGCGGCGTCAGGAGCAGGCCGGCGACCAGCACGAGAAGAAAAAGAAACCCGTTGCTCCCGATCGACCGGCGCGATATAAATCCGAGCGCAAGCCCCGCGCTCCAGGCGGCAAAAATCAATTTGAAGCAGGACACCGCGAAGAAGGCAACGTTGTGAAGCAAATCCTGCCGAAATCCGGCCGCGAGATAGCCGGGGGTCCAGTTATTCACGTATAGCCAGGAGTAAACGGCGGTGAGAGTGGCGGCGCGGCTGAGCATGGAAAGGAGTATCGCGCTCAGCGGGAGGACAAGACACAGGAGAATCACCCAGGTTCCCAAGCGCCTCCACGATGCGGCTTGGCGCCGGACGATCATACCGAGCACGTCGAGTAGCGCCCGGCCAGCAGTTGTACCTGATTCCGTAATATCGCCGCGGATGGCTTCCCGCTCTTCGGGCGCCAGCGCGCGAGATACGAGATCTACACACCACCAGCTCAGCATGATTACAACTACATTGTGATGCTAATGGGCGGCCACGTCAAGAGGCGATTTCATCGCGCAGGTCAGCGCTGCTTTAGGCGGGAAGTGGCTCGGCCAAAAACGATGGATGGTGTTGAAAACTCCGATGTGCGCTCTGCATCGGTCGTCCGTATGCAATTTCCGTTAACCTGTCACACAGGAGCAATTCCGAGACCTTTAGACGTGCCTTCGTCTTCGTAACGGCATCAACGCTCTTCCGAAGGCCACTGCCAGTAGCTCTTGGTTCGTTTAAGAATAACCCTTTGCTGAAGAAATGTGCCCACTAACCCTGTCCTGTTAACTGCGCCCATGAACCTGAATGTGGCTCTGCCTCTGTTGTGATCTGGTTCATCAGCCGGATCGGGTACGTCAAAGCTAATCTTTGGGCCTGAGACTTCGACACGAACAACAACTGGTGGTTCAGGAAAGCCTTCTGCTAGTTGCACCGTGGCCCAGTAGCCGTGTCTTGCGTACACAATCCAGACCTCCATGCCGAGGACATCCCCAGAGTCTGCGACGTACTTCATGTTTGTAAAAAAGCCAGTTACGTGGGGGTTGGTCTGAGCAGAAGCAGCGAATGTCAACGCCAGAGCAGCTATGAATCGGAATAAAGCGAGCTTATCCACGTCATCATCATATTGTTTTGATTCAGTCCCGTGTGATCGGCAACTCGTCTATTGGAACCTTAGCAACCAACATTCGGCCAATTCTGTTTACGCGTGAACCAGGAAAGGCCACGTCCGTAAGGTCCGGGGCCGATCGTACAGGAGGTGGATTTCGCCTGATCGAGTCTGTACCTCACTATTGCTTCAGGATCGAAGCGCTTCGGACGGTCTTTGGGGCTTTGCGTTTGGTGGCCGTCGCTGACGGAGGCGTTGACTATTGCGTTTGGCCCGAAAAGGCTGAACCGGGCTTCACGCGCAGCACGTCCTTGGCATCGATATGCTCGAACTCCATGGGAAAGCTCTTGCCCACATAGTAGGCAGACCACTGGTCTTTGTAGTGGCTTGAAGCCACAGCGCCCGATTCGCCGGTCACCAGGTTTTGCACGGACCGGTCGAAATTTCCTAAATCCACGACCATGCGTTCGGAGGGGCCGAGCGTGAGGGTGGTTTGTTTCACGGCGGTACCCGAGCCGCTCATTTCCACTGGGCCCAGGTTGAAAAAATAGTCCGCTAACGGAATCTGTTTGCCGACGGGGTGTTCAAATTTCCAGTGCAGCGCTCGTCCCCAGCGCCATCCCGATATTGGGCTGCCCTGCAGCTTGCGGCCCTGTTCCAACGCCGCATGGAACGCTGCAAGAAGATAGGCGTCCCAATCGTTATTCGGCACCAAGCCCGATGGCCGTTCGCGCAGCAGCAATTCGATGACCTGGGGCCGCGGATGAGGAAGCGAGAAGCCGACCAGGCGTGCGCCTTTTGGCGGTTGTGCAGGTGTAGCCCTCGTGTTTTTAGGTGCGACGGCACGCAGCAACAAACGCGGTAGATTGGCGCCCAATTCCGTGTTCAGCAGCTCGGTAATGAACGGCGCAGCTTGATCCTTATCCATTTGCCCGTTCCAACGGCGCAGAATGTCCACCGCCTGGCGTTCCGCTTCACTTTTGGAAGGATGTAACCGGACAATCTGCTCCGCCAGAAATTTGTCGTAAGCGGAATACACATCTTTTTGAATTTCGAGCATGTCTGCTACGGACAGCTTGCTTTTTGCGGTTATTTTTTTGTCTAGAAGCGCATGGATCTGCTCGATTCTATACTTGTCCGCAAAGCTGCCGCTCACTTGATACGGGAAGTCCGGCGGGAAGGGGTTCTGATTGGCTGTCGCAACAATGCCGGAGGCGGGATTATAGATGCTGGGCATCTGTTCGTAAGGGATGTAGCCGTCCCATTCGAAGTGGCCCGATGTTCCGTCCACAGGCATGCTGCCGTCGAAGTTACGGCGGATGGGCACGCGCCCGGCAGCCTGGTAGCCGATGTTACCGGCGCGGTCGGCGTATATGAAATTTTGCGCGGGCCCCCAAAACTCGCTCAAAGCTGAGCGAAATTCATTCCAGTCGTGCGCTTCATCGAGTTTCAGCAGCGGAAAACCGAAACCTTCGGCGGCGCTCCAACGCATGCTGAAGCTTCGGCGGCCTTCCACGAGAACCACAGGCCCATGCCGCGTAACCCAGACATCCAGTGTCGCAGGCTTAGTATCGCGAATGCGAATGATTTGGTGATCGAGGTGCGCTTGCTCAGTCTTCTCTTCATAGAGATAACGTCCGGTTTTTAAATCGAGGCGTTCGCCATAGAGGTCCAGCACGTCGGTTTGCAGGTTCGTCACGCCCCAAGCGATTTGGTCATTATGTCCAGTGATGACGCAGGGAATTCCGGGCAGCGCCGCGCCGGAGACGTTCAGTCCGGGAGCCTTCAAATGAACCAGGTGCCAGGTCCCGGGAATGCCGTAGGCGAGGTGAGGATCGTTGGCGAGTATCGGCTTGCCATCGGCGGTATGGGAACCGGAAACTGCCCAGGAGTTCGAGCCCGGCCGAAGATATTGCCCTTGGCTCGCCGGAAACAGGACACTCATTTTGGCCGGGTCCGCATGCAGAGCGAACAGCGTGCCTTTGGCGAATTCGAAATCCATGGAATTCGTCAGATCGCGAAACATAACCAAGCACACCAGACCGGAGTCGGCGAGTGTCCAGGGACGTGGGGTGTAGGAGTGCCCGGGCAGCGAAAATTCGAGCGAATAATCGCCGCGGTGCGTATCGATGAAAAAATTAACGCCGCGCGCGTATTCTGCCAGGACAGCGCGCTCATCATTGGATAGACGCGCGACGCTCGCGTCGGCGATCGCTTGCATACGCATGCTGCGCGAGAGGCGGTCGGCCGCGAGCGGCGCGGGACCGAAGACTTCCGACAGCGTACCCCCGCCGAACCGGCGCAAGGTATCCATCTGCCACAATCGATCTTGGGCTGTGACATAACCCTGCAGGAAAATGGCGTCTTGCCAGGAAGCGGCTTCAATATGGGG
>JAICIH010000329.1 GCA_025924475.1 Bryobacteraceae bacterium | reverse complement strand
GGACATCAACAATCGGCCATCGATCCAGCTGGACCGGAGTCCGGAAAAATTGCAGCGCTGTGGTGGGGTTTTTTCTGGCTGCTTGCGGTTATCTTCGCGATCGTGATGGCGGTCATGTTAGTTACTCTGTTGCGGCGTCCTCCTCCTGCCGTCGAGAACAGGCCTCCAGCGCATACCGAGTCCGGATTAACGCGCACCGTTACTGCCGCGACCGTAGTGACAGTTCTTTTGCTATTTGTATTGCTGATCGTTAGCGTCAAAACCGGGAAAGCGACGGCCGATCTTGGCAAGAAGCCGAATCTTCTGACCATTGAAGTGACCGGCAACCAGTGGTGGTGGCAGTTTCGCTATATGAATCCAGATCCTTCACTGATCCTCATTACAGCGAACGAAATCCATATCCCTACCGGTCAACCTGTACTGATCCAAGGAAGATCGAACGACGTAATTCACAGCTTTTGGGTCCCGAACCTGCAGGGCAAGCGCGATTTGATACCATCGCGCGTCACGACCGAATACCTTCAAGTCGACAATCCAGGCGTCTATCGCGGCCAGTGCTCGGAATTCTGCGGCTTACAGCATGCGCATATGGCGTTCTATGTAATCGCCGAGCCGAAGGAGAAATTCAATGCCTGGATGCAGGCGCAGCTTCAACCCGCGGCCTCACCATCCGATCCCGTTCTCCAGTACGGCGAGCAGGTCTTTCTCAACTATCAGTGTGTCTACTGTCATCAGATTCGCGGCACCACGGCCGCGGGCCAAAATGGTCCCGATCTGACCCACTTCGGATCGCGCCGCAGCCTTGCCGCCGGCGTTCTTCCGAATACGATCGGCAATCTGGGCGGCTGGATCGTAAATCCCCAAAGAATTAAACCGGGGACTCACATGGCCACCATTGCGGTGGCCGCCGATGATTTGCAGCCACTCCTTCAATATCTGGAGAGTCTCAAATGAGCGCCACGCCGGACGCGTTTGCGAGCGTTCCCAGCGAGCACACGGAACTAAGTCTTCTGGAGAAGGCCTGGCGTCATCGCCGGGGTATTTTCGGCTGGCTATCGGTTACCACGCACCAGGCGATCGGCATGCGCTATATCATTACGGCGTTTATCATGTTGCTCGCCGGCGGCGTGGAAGCGTTACTGATGCGCACGCAATTGGCGCGTCCGAACAACACCTTTCTCGGCCCCGATCGCTACAACGAGATCTTCACCACGCACGGTACAACCATGATGTTTCTATTCGCCGTGCCGGTAATGGAAGGCATGGCGATTTATCTGATACCTCTTATGCTCGGTACCAGAAATGTTGCGTTCCCGCGGCTGAATGCGTTCGGCTATTGGCTTTATCTGGGAGGCTGCCTGTTTCTCTACTGGGGAGTGTTCACCAACACGGCGCCCGATATGGGTTGGTTTGCCTATCCTCCGCTCTCGGGCCCGCAATTTACTCCCGGCAAGCGCAGCGATTTCTGGGCGCAGATGATTACGTTTACTGAAGTCTCGGCGCTTTGTGTCGCCACCGAGATTATTGTCACCATCTTCAAAATGCGGGCGCCGAGGATGTCGTTGAACCGGATGCCGCTCTACGTGTGGTCGATGCTCGTGCAGTCGTTCATGGTCATCTTCGCCATGCCCGGCGTGGTCATCGCAAGTTCTTACTTACTCTCCGATAGAACGGTGAGCACACATTTCGTGAATCCTGCCGAAGGAGGAGATCCCCTGCTCTATCAGCACGTCTTCTGGTTCTTCGGCCATCCCGAGGTGTACATCATCTTCCTTCCGGCCTTGGGCTTTGTCTCTTCGATTGTCGTGGCCAACGCGCGGCGCGAGATATTCGGCTATCCGGCGATGGTCCTTTCGCTAATCGCCAACGGTTTTATCGCGTTCGGACTCTGGGTTCATCATATGTTCGCCACTGGGCTACCCCAAATTGGTGAAGCCTATTTCACTGCCTCTAGCATGATGATTGCGATCACCAGCGGAATTCAGATCTTCTGCTGGCTGGCCACGCTGTGGGCCGGACGAGTCCGCCGGACCACCGCCTTGCACTTTGTTTACGGCTTCATTGCGATCTTCGTACTCGGTGGATTAACCGGGGTGATGCTTGCGTCGGTGCCGTTGGATTTACAGGTCCACGATACTTACTTTGTCATCGCGCATTTCCATTACGTTCTTATTGGCGGCGCTCTCTTCCCTTTATTTGGAGCGTTTTATCACTGGTTCCCGAAAATGACGGGACGCCTCATGAGCGAAAGGCTGGGCAAGATCAATTTCTGGTTCCTGTTCATCGGCTTTAACCTGACATTCTTTCCGATGCACATTCTCGGACTCAAGGGGATGCCGCGGCGCGTTTATACGTATCCGGTGGAAATGGGTTGGGGGCCGATTAGCTTTTTGGCGACGGTGGGGGCGTGGATCATTGCCATTGGCGGCGTTATTTTCATCGTCAACGTTCTCTCGAGCCGCCGCTCCCCGCATTTCGCCGCCGCGAACCCGTGGGACGCTCCGAGTCTCGAATGGGCCGCCGATTCTCCGCCACCAAACTACAACTTCGAACACTTACCGGCCGTCGCGAGCCGCTACCCGCTTTGGGATCCACCGGAAGACCGGGGTGTGGTTACGGGCTTGCGCAACGATCGCCGCGAGGTCCTGGTTACTACTCTCATGGACGCCGAGCCGCATCATCGGTACGTTCTGCCTTCTTCGAGTATTTGGCCCTTTATTACCGCCGTCTGCGTCAGCATCGGTTTTGCCGGATCGGTGTTCAATCCCTGGTACATCATCTGGGGATCGATCATCTCGGGACTCGCCTTGATTGGTTGGTTCTGGCCTCGCCGGCCGTTCCACGTGGAGCCTTGAGGTATGCCGTTGAACGAAGCAAAAACCCTCGACGTTTCTCATTTGCCGCCGTTCGAAATTTCAAATCAGGCGCCGCTCTGGTGGGGCCAGCTCTGCATCGTCTTCATCGAAGGAACGATGTTTCTGCTATTGATTGCTTTGTACTTTTATACACGTCTCCAGATGGATGTCTGGCCGCCGCCAGGCGAACAGTTTCCGCATCTGCTCTTACCGAGCCTGGCGCTGATTCCGCTATTCATCAGCGCCGGCGGTTCCTACATTGCAAGCGAAGGCGCCAAAAAGAACGATCGAAACCGGATGCTCGGCGGACTGCTTCTCAACCTGATCCCAGCGGGAATTTTTTTGGCGATGCAAATCATTCAATGGCATTCGCTGAATTTCAATTGGAAAGCCGACATCAATGGCTCCTATGTTTGGGCGTTCCTTAGCCTGTATCAGTTCGATCTTGTCGCTGACCTGGTCTTCACGTGCGTCCTATTTGTGTCGCTAGTAATCGGGCGCTTCGGCGAAAAACAGAGGATAGGAATCCATGTCGATTCTGTCGTTTGGTATTTCCTGGTTCTGATCTGGATACCTATTTATTTAGCCATTTATTGGGGACCGAAGATTATGGAGTCGTGATGTATCGGATAGGACAAGCCTGGAATTCTGCAAACCGCTTACTGGCGTGCGCGGCTCAGTTTCGAGGCGCGTTCATGTTCCCGTTTTCATTTCGACAGATCGTTAGCATGTACAAATCGCTTACTTACGGGTGTGTGAAAAAATTAGGGACAGACAGCCGCGCCTGCATTCAGGGATTTTATTTCTCAGTAGCTTTCGGCACGGCCTCATTTTGGTGCGCGCACAACGGGCACCAAACGCCCTGTGCGCTTCAGTCAGTCCCTAATTTTTTCACAGTCCGTTACGTGCGCGGCGCAGTTTCGAGGCGGCGTTACCGATGACGAAGCAAGCCACGCGTGATTTACTGCTTTGGGTAGCCGTTTTGGCGGGTCCGATTTTTTGGTTCTTGAGTTTCCAGGCGAAATTTTCCTGGAATCCTTGGGCGTGCGCTTCACAAGCCAAGCTGATTCTTTTTTTAATTTCGTTAGCCGCGTTTTTACTCACCGCGGGCGCCGGATGGCTGGCTTGGCGGCAATGGTATGCGCTCGGGCATCAGCCAACTACCGATACCGGCGCAACGCTCGCGCGAAGCCGCTTCATGGCCCTGGGCGGCCTAGTATTCAGCGCCGGTTTTTGCATCGTGATTGTCGCGCAGGTTATCCCGGATCTGCTGTTCGAGGTCTGTCAATAAATGGAGTGGGAATTCGAACCCGGTGTTGTCGCGCTGCTGCTGATACCCGCGGTGCTGTATGCGGTGGGCCAGCGGAAGCAATTTGGCCTCAGCCTTGGCCGGAAAGTTCTGTTTTGGTCTGGCATGGCTTCGCTGGCGTTCGCTCTCTGCTCGCCGCTTCATCCACTTGGCGAGTTACTTTTCTCGGCGCACATGATTCAGCACGAGATTCTGATGCTGATTTCCGCTCCGCTGCTCGTGCTATCGCGTCCGCTGGTCACGTTTTTATGGGCGCTGCCGATCGAATGGCGGCAAGCGATCGGGCGCTGGTCGAAAACCAGGCTCATCGCTCTCTCTTGGAGTTTTCTGACCGCTTCTTTGACGGCATGGCTCATTCATGCCGTTGCTATCTGGGCCTGGCATGCGCCCTACTTGTTCCAGCTCACGCTTCGCAGCGAGTTCGCTCATACCGCGCAACATCTCAGCTTCTTCCTCAGCGCTCTCTTATTTTGGTGGGCCGTTTTCTACGCTCGCGGGCGAAAGGCGTATGGCGGCGCGTTTCTCTACGTCTTCACCACCGCAATACATACCAGCGCGCTCGGCGCCTTGCTGACGTTCTCTCCCCTTATCTGGTATCCCGATTACCACGACAGCATGCGAGCTTGGGGATTGACCCCGCTCCAAGATCAGCAAATCGGTGGACTGATCATGTGGATTCCGGCAGGCTTGGTTTATCTTGCAACCGGCCTTGGCTTGTGCGCCGCCTGGCTAAAAGAAAGCGATGTGCGAGCGAGAAGGTTTTCGAATGCGAGTTAAATTCGGTTTTGTCGCAGCCGGCTGCGTTCTTCTCGCGGGATGCACCACGCGCATCGAGCAGACTACAACTGGTGGAGATCCGGCGCGCGGAGCGGCGGCTATCGTGCGTTATGGCTGCGGAACCTGCCACACCATCGGTGGGATTTCGAACGCCCGCGGCTTGGCGGGGCCGCCGTTGACAGGCATTGGCAGCCGCATCTATGTTGCCGGCGTGCTCCAGAACACTCCCGAGAATCTCATCCGATGGATCCGGCATCCGAAGGAGGTAGATGAGAAGACGGTGATGCCGGATCTCGGCCTCTCCCAGGAGGACGCGACCGACATCGCCGCGTATCTCTACACTCTCAAGTGACTAGGCATTAGCGCTTTTTGCCAGCGCGGCAGTGAATGAATCTTCGGCGCTCGGTGCGAGCAGCGCCCAAGCCTTGTCGAAGTCGTCCTTCTCTTCGGCCTGCAGCTCTCTCGCCAAGCGCTCCGTCACGCCGTCACCGGCGGTACCCGCCACGGTCGCCAAGGATTCATACATCGCCATTTCGGCCGCTGCGGCTCCCACGCACATGATCAGATGCTGGGTATTCTTTTCATCCGGATTTTGCCCGATCTGGGCGGCCGTGGTAGAAAAGGCGAGCATGTGCGCCAGAATGCTCTTGGCGGTGGATGGAGTTCCTCCCAGCTCCCGCAAACGTGTTTCGAGCCGCTGATGCTGGGTCTTGGCCCGCGTCGACGCGCGCCCGAAAAAGTTTTTCACTACATCCTGTTCGCCGGTTTTGGCAAACGCGGCAAGCGTGTCCTCGAAGTTCCTCTCGGCAGCCTCGGCATCTTGAATGTAAGTGACAATCACGTCTTGGCTTGTCATCACGCCCTCGATGAAATAGACCATGCTGCGATTTAAAGCATACTTGGTAAAACCACTCGGGCGGCCTTATCAGCGCGCCAAGCGCCCGCGAAAATACGGGCTGGCCCAAATCACAAACCGCTTACTTGGGTGCGCGGCTCAGTTTCGAGGTGGCGCGTTCCTAGTCACGTTTTCGTCGTGTCACGCGGCCGGTGATATCTCAATTTCTTTCGCTACGCTAGTAGGCTTCGGAACAGGATCACCAAAATCTCGTAGGGTCCTCAAGTGTCCCTCGATGGCCTCGCGAATGTTGATCTCTGTTTCTTCTAGCGTTTGGCCGGTTGTTATGCAGCCCGGAAGATCGGGAACATACGCAGCCCAGTTGCCCTCGGCTTGCTCGAATAAGACGACGTATTTAATGCTCAATTTTCGTATGTACCCCTCAGAATTAACTGGTGTATCGGATTAAATGACCGTCTGTCCCTATTTTGCTACGCTATCCATTGTTTTTCGTAAACAACGCCGCAATCTGCCGGGCCGCTTCATTGAGCGAAACGTAGAGATTCAGCAGCCCCAGTCCGCTGAGCGCCCCGCGAAAATACGGGCTGACCCAAATCGCCGCCAGCCGAGGCGACGTCGGCACCCAACTGGTTTCCCAGCGGGCGAGCCAGGGAGCGATCAACAGAACGAGCCCGACTTCGAACGCGACGACGATTAGAAAAATACCGAGTACGCGCTGGTGCCACTTCAGAAAACCACCCGGCCTCACGGGCGGCGGGGCCGAAGGCG
>JAICIH010000328.1 GCA_025924475.1 Bryobacteraceae bacterium | reverse complement strand
CTTCTTGCCCTGGCTTTCCAGGGTGCGAACGCGCAGGTCCAAACGGAACGCTGGAATCTTTATTGGCAGGCGACATCGATCGGCCAGTATCACGGCACGTTCCGGTCGCCTTATGAAAGCTCGTCGAGCTTGCAAAGCTATCCGGAACGCGATGTCTCGCTGACGACAACGCTGTTTTTCGGGCTGCGGCTCGATAAAAATACACAGATTTACTTCAACCCTGAAATCGCAGGTGGTAGAGGTTTTAGCGGTGTGAACGGCTTGGCCAATTCTTCTAACGGAGAGCTGCCGCGCGTGGCTTCCGCCACGCCCAAACCGTATATCGCCCGGCTTTACGTTTCGCATGACTTTGGATTTGGAAAAGAGCGAGAGCCGGTTGAGAGCGGCGCGAATCAACTTGCCGGGAACCGTCCGGCGGTTCGTTACACGATTGTGGTGGGGCGGTTTACTTTAACGGATTTTTTCGACCAGAACCGATACTCGCACGATCCGCGCACGCAGTTCATGGGCTGGGCGGTGATGTATAACGGCGCCTGGGATTATCCGGCGGATGTGCGTGGCTATACCTGGGGATGGCTGCACGAGTTTCACACTAAACGCTGGTCCTTGCGTTACGCGAGCGCGGGGATGCCGAAGGTAGCAAACGGGTTGCGATTCGATCGGAGAATTCTGCGGGATCGCGGCGATGTTTTCGAAGGCGAGTTTCGTTATCAGATCAGGAAACATCCGGGCGCGTTACGGCTGCTCGAATATCTGAACCATGCCAATGCGGGTTCGTATGGGGAAGCGATTCGGCTGAGCCAACAAACCGGAGGAGCGCCGGATGTCACGGCGACGCGACGAGTCGGAACGCTGAAATACGGCTTCGGAATCAATATCGAGCAGGAAATTACCAGCGACGCAGGGATCTTTGCACGACTCGGCTGGAACGATGGAAAAACGGAAAGCTTTGCATTTACGGCCATCGACAGGCTAGCCAGCGGCGGCGTCTCGATTACGGGAAACCGTTGGCGCCGGCCCCTTGACACTTTGGCCGCGGAACTAACTGTCAGCGGACTCTCGGCGGTACATGCACAATATCTGGCGCTCGGCGGCAAGGATTTTCTCCTGGGAGACGGCCGTTTGCAATATGGGCCCGAGTATGTTGCGGAGTGCTACTACAGCGCCCGGATTTTTCCAGGATTCTTTGCCAGCTTCGATCTACAGCACGTCGCAAATCCGGCTTATAACCGAGACCGGGGACCGGTTTGGATTTCCTCCATACGACTGCATTGGGAGCTGGGAAGGCAAGCACTGAGGGCAAACCGGTGACAGGCTTCGGATTCCGCGTCACATTCCTAAAACCACGCGGAATGCTCGCCAGCCACCGTTTTGCGCATCGTCGAGTGTCAGCTTGTTATTAATGTAGGTTGCCACCCGATATGGAAGCGCGCGTTTCCGAAGAGGCGAAAGCGACTCCCGGCATTGCGTTCGGGCACACACTCCGGCGCATCGAGAAAAACAAAATCAACAACGTCTGGCTCGCGTTTCGAAATTCCGCGGCGGTGGCGCTGCCGCTCGCGGTGGGATTGGCGTTTGGCAATGCACTAGGCTCCGTTGCCGTGGCGACGGGTGCGCTGAACGTTTCATTCGCAGACGGGACCGATCCGTACGGACAGCGGGCGCGCCGGATGCTGGCCTGGAGCGTGCTCGGTGCGGTGGCTGTGTTCGTCGGGTCGCTGGCCGGCATCCACCCGCTGGCTGCGGTATTGGTCGCGATGACCTGGGCATTTATTGCGGGCATGTTGATTGGAATCAGTACGCGCGCCGGCGATCTTGGGCTGAACACGTTAGTGGCGCTGATCGTATTCGAGGCGCGCGGCGTTTCGACTCTCGAAGGAGCTTTCTATACCGGTCTGTTGGTTTTGGGCGGCGGCCTGCTGCAAACTTTACTTGCGGTGCTTTTCTGGCCCGTTCGACGCTCCGCGCCGGAACGGAGAGTGGTTGGCCTCGTCTTTCTGGACCTTGGGAGGGAGGTGGATCCCAACTCCGACACCGCGCCTTCCGCACTCAGCTCGCCGCATACGCAGGAACAGGAAGTACTCGACGCATTGGGTCGCGACCACAGCGTGACAGCCGAGCGCTTCCGATTATTGTTCGATCAGGCGGACCGGCTGCGCCTTTCAATCTATGCGCTGAAACGGTTGCGCGACGAATTAGGCGAGGGTGAGAATCAACGTTCGGAAGCGGAAGGCGATGCGGCTGCTGATCTGGATTCGTTGCTGGCGCTGGCGTCGCGTTCGCTCGCATCGGCCGGCAATTGCTTGTTATCGGACAGCGCCGCTCCCGATTTTCCGGCGCAACTCAAAGAGCTGCAAACACTCATTGAAGGCGCACATACGCAGAAGCAGGTAGCGGCGTTTCCGCTGGCTAACAACATTGCCGCGGCAACGGATGTGCTGGGCGGGCAGCTTCGGCTGGTCATGCAGCTCGCCGAACACGTCACGCCGGAGGGCGAAGCCGAATACCTCAAACGCGAGCTCAAGCAGCCATTCAAATTACAGCTTGCGGGCTGGCTGGCGACGCTGCGCGCCAATGTTCATCCCCAGGCGGCAATCTTTCGCCATGCCGTGCGCCTGGCTCTGTGTATCGGGCTCGGAGATATGATTGAGCGCAGCATCAGTTGGGAGCGCGCTTATTGGCTGCCCATGACGATTGCCGTAGTTCTGAAGCCGGATTTTACGGCTACGTTCAGCCGCGGTGTGCTGCGCCTGCTCGGTACGCTGGGCGGGCTAGCGCTCGCCACGGTGCTTTACCATCTGGTGCCTGATTCGGCGTTCAACGAACTGTTGCTGGTGGGTGGATTCACGTTCTTTCTTCGCTGGCTCGGTCCGGCAAACTACGGTGTTTTGACGATAGCAATCAGCGGCCTGGTCGTGTTTCTTATCGCCATAACCGGCGTTTCTCCAGCGGATGTGATCACTGCGCGCGGGTTGAATACGGCTGCCGGAGGAATCCTGGCGCTGATTGCCTATGCCATGTGGCCGACCTGGGAGCGGACGCAAGTTTCCGAAGCGATGGCCAGTATGTTCGACGCCAGCCGTTTGTATTTCCGCGCCGTGATGCGCCGTCTGTCGAGCGATGATCCGGATATTCGACGGACTTTGGACGAAGCGCGCCGCGAGTGGCGGCGCAAGCGTTCCAGTGCAGAGGCGTCGGTCGATCGCGTTTCAGCGGAACCGGGAACGCCGGACTCGACGCGCGCCGGTCTCGACGGAATGCTGGCAAGCTCGCACGCGCTAGTGAACGCCATTATGGGGCTGGAGGCCGGCACTATCGAGACCGAAGTTCACACGCCGGGCGCAGCGCTCCAGACGTTCGCCAACGATGTGGAATTCACGTTGTACTACCTGGCCGCCGCCCTGCGCGGTTCGCCATCGGCAAGCCGAAACTTGCCGGCGTTGCGCGAAGATCATCGACGGCTGGTGGAGGCGCGCCGGAACTTTGCCGACCAGGATGAGTACGTCTCGATCGAGACGGACCGGTTGACGGTCAGCCTGAATACGCTACGGGAGCAGGTGACACGTTATTTGGGCGGCGGCGGCAAGTAATCAGCCGCTAGAATTGCAAAAATGCGCGCTTTGCTAAAGATGACGGCCGAGATCGCCGCACGCTACCTAGAGAATCTCGAAGAAAGAAGCGTCGCACCTTCCTCCGAGGCGTTGGCCGGTCTCGATGAGCTAGACCAGCCTATGCCGGAATTGCCGATGGAAGCCGCACGGGTACTCGAGCGTTTGGATCGCATCGGTTCGCCAGCCACCATGGGCATGGCTGGCCGCCGGTTCTTTGGATTCGTAATTGGCGGGTCCCTGCCAGCAGCGCTGGCGGCAAACTGGGTGGCCGGCGCATGGGATCAATGCCCAAGTCTGTTTGTAGCATCTCCAATTGGAACCGTGCTCGAGGAAATTTCCCTGAAGTGGCTGTTGGACATTCTTCAGCTACCAGCGACCTCCGGTGGAGCATTTGTCACTGGAGCTACCGTCGCAAACTTTACCGCGCTGGCGGCTGCGCGCCATTCCGTATTGGCTCGCGTCGGATGGGATGTCGAAGCGGACGGCTTATTCGGTGCGCCGCCGATCACGGTGGTTGTGGGAGACGAAGCGCATCCATCGCTGTTTAAAGCGCTTGGCATGCTCGGGATGGGACGCTCGCGCGTCGTGCGAATACCCGTCGACGGTCAAGGGCGAATGATGGCGAGCCAAATACCTTCTCTCGAAGGACCGGCAATCGTCTGCATGCAAGCGGGAAACGTTAACACGGGCGCATTTGACCCGGCGCCGGAGATTTGCGCGCGTGCCCACGCTTCAGGAGCCTGGGTACACGTTGACGGCGCTTTTGGACTCTGGGCCACAGCGAGCAGGCAATATCAACACTTAGTGGAAGGTGTTTCAGTCGCGGATTCGTGGGCTACCGATGCTCACAAGTGGTTAAACGTGCCCTACGACAGTGGATTGGCATTCGTTAGAAATCCCGCGACACTGAAAGGCGCTATGTCGTTAGAAGCCGCTTATCTGCCACAGAGCCCACATCGCGAGCCTTCGCAATACAGTCCAGAAAGTTCCCGACGGGCGCGTGGTGTGGAAATTTGGGCAGCTCTCAGCTCGTTGGGACACTCCGGCCTTGCGGAGATGATCGAGCGTACCTGCGGCCTGGCGCAGCGTTTCGCCGAGGCGCTTCGGCAGGGCGGCTGCGAAATATTGAACGAAGTGGCGCTCAATCAGGTGCTGGTTTCCTTTGGCGATAGCGCGCGCACGCGCCGAGTGATCGAGCGGGTACAGCGGGATGGCACATGCTGGTGCGGTCCGACAGAATGGCAGGGTCGCACAGCAATGCGAATCAGCGTTTCCTCCTGGGCGACAAGGGAAGAAGATATAGAACGAAGCGCAGCCGCTATTTTGTCCGCAGCGGCAGCGGAGAGTTGACCTGGCGACCTCTTGATTATCTACAAAGATATTCGGTACTGTAGATAGTCGAGAGGAGTTTTCGGGCTATGCAATGGCTTACTCGCTTGGAGGACACGCTGCGTTCCCTGATTGGGCGCAAGCGGGCATTAGCCGAACTCGATCAGGAGCTTCGCGATCACCTGGAGCGGGAAATCGAAAGCAACTTGCGCGCGGGCATGCAGCCGGAGCAGGCAAGGCTGGCGGCACAACGCCTGATAGGTCCAATTTCCGTCTACAAAGAAGAGTGCCGCGAAGCGCACGGAGTGGGACTCATTGAGAGCCTGGCGCGCGATGTACGCTACGGCTTGCGCATGCTGCGCCGGACGCCGCTGTTCACGGCAGTCGCGATCGCCACGCTGGCGGTCGGCCTTGGCGCGAATGCTACGGTTTTCACGTTTATCGACAACGTCCTGCTGCGGTCGTTGCCGATTCACGATCCGGAGCAAGTAGATGCGCTGAACTGGGGCGGCCTGGCGAACATGTCGTTCCCCAACTACCTCGATTTTCGTGATCGGAATACCGTGTTTTCGAGCCTGGTGGCTTGCCGGTTCGTAGCGGTAAGCATGAGTGTTCAGCCGCGGGAGAACATCCGCGCCTGGGGTTACGAAGCAACCGGCAATTACTTTGAGACGCTCGGTGTCCAGCCACTCCTCGGACGATTCTTCGGAACCGAGGACGATGATGAACCTGGGGCGCACCCGATGGTTGTGATCAGCCATCGTTTTTGGCGGAGCCATTTCGGAGGCGATCCGGGCGTGGTGGGCAGGCAAGTAAAGATCAATGGCTATCCGTTCACCGTGATCGGTGTGGCGCGACCGGAGTTTTCAGGAACGGAGTTGATCGTCGCCGCCGATTATTGGGTTCCGATGAGCATGGAGCTTCAGGTGGAACCCGGTTTTGAATGGATGAAGTGGCGGACTTCACAAAACGCATGGACACTTGGACGCCGCAAGCCGGGTGTTACACGCGCGCAAGCCGAAGCGAATTTGAACCAAATTGCCGGCCAACTGGCGCGGACTTACCCCAACGAAGTTTCTCCGAAGGGGAAGTTTCAATTGTCATCTCCGGGACTGATCGGTCAGGCGCTACGCGGTCCAGTTACAAGCTTTGGTATGGTGCTGGCGGGTGTTGCGGGATTAGGACTGCTGCTGGCCTGCGTAAATTTGGCGGGTATGCTGCTGGCGCGCGCTTCGGATCGGCGCCGCGAGGTCGGAATTCGATTGGCGCTGGGGGCTGGCCGCGCGCAACTTTTGCGGCAACTCATGACGGAGAGCCTGTTGCTGGCGGCCATCGGCGGCGCGCTTGGGTACTGTTTCGCTTTGGCTGTTTCGGGCTTTCTGAGTTCCTGGCGGCCGAGCTTCGATATACCGATCGATATCGCGCTTCATCCGAATGCTACAGTGCTCGCCTTTACCGCCGCCGCGGCACTTCTCACCACGATTCTTTTCGGGCTGGCTCCGGCATTACAAGCGACCCGGATTGAGTTGATTCCCAGCCTCAAGAACGAACTGGTTTCCCCTCGCATGCGGCGTTGGAGCGTTCGCGATCTGGTGGTTGCCGGTCAAATTGCGTTGTCCGTGACGCT
>JAICIH010000327.1 GCA_025924475.1 Bryobacteraceae bacterium | reverse complement strand
GGTGTCGCGGTATTCGACGGCCGCGTCGATACTGCCGTCGGCATGCCAGTCGGCGAGATAGAGATCGCTATCGAGGTCTCCGTCGCCATCGCGATCCATGTCGCCATCCTGATCGATGACTTTCACGAGGATGGGACGGAACTCGGGCTGATGCTTGGGATCGGTGTCGATGAAATAGATGGTGTCGATTTTGCCGTCGCCATTCGTATCGAGCTTGAGCCGTTCGCCCGGAGACAGACGCTTGACTTGGGCGAAGGCGGCGGGATCGAAGGCGGCGACTTTTTCGCCGAAGACGCGGCGGAACAGTATCTGCTCGTGAGCGCGCTGCGCGGGTGTCAGGGATGGGGGTGTGGCGGGCCGCAGTGGAGCGAGGGCGGCGAGCGCGAGAACGATCAGCGAATACTTTCGCATTGAGTTAATGCCGCGGCAGGGCCTTTTCGAGATCTCTGGCGATTTGTGCGGTTTCCTGCAATCGTCCGTCGCCGTAGCTTGCGACGAACCTTTCGATGAGTTTGGCGTTGCTCCAGTAAGAGAGCGTGTCGCCCATGGTATATCCGCCGGGTGTTCCGCGTTTGGCGGAGTTGAGGCGTGGATACGGACCTGCGGCATTGCGGCTATAGAAGGCATCGCGGGCGGCCAAGAAGTACAGCTCGCGGGCGATATCGAGACAGTAGCGGCGCCGTTCGGCAGAATCGGCTTTTTCGGCTTCTGCTTCATAGGCCGCGGCGAGCGGAACGTTTGCAGTTTCTTTGAGCGCGGCGATGAGCGCCTGGTCCTGCTGAATGGCGGAAGGCAGGATGCGGGTATTGTATTCGGCCTGCATGCTTTCGCGTGTCAAGGTGACGGGACGTGCGCGAAGGTCTGTCACGTGGCTGGTGCGGACAGGTACCGGATTTGTTCGGGCGAACACTTGTGTCGTATCAAGGTAGCCGTCGCCGTCGGAATCGAAGTAACGAAATTCAAGGTCTTTTGCGTTGTTGACCAAGTGGCCCACTTCGAGCCATCCTTCCGTAGCGCCGAGCAGATGATAGCGCTTGTCGACATCCGAGTAGTAAAGGCTTCGCGCGACAGATGGCTTAGGGGAATATTCGCGGCGCATATTCCAGCGCATAGTGGGGCCGCCGGTATTCGGCATGAATTCGCGCTCGAAAATCCAAAACTGGCCTTCCCAACGGAACACGGTTCGCGCTTCGTCCCAGGAGAAACCGGTCTGCTGCGCGGGATAGTGAAGCGCAACGCTCATTCCTTCGGAGGAAGGGATGCGGACCACAGTTTGCGGCGGGCGGCGGCGTGGATTCGTGTAATTCATGTTTGGGTAGGAATACGGCTGGGCGCCAACCAAATTGAAGCCGAATGTGTAGTGGGGTTTTTCGAGAGGCTCGCGGCGCGGTTCCGGATCGATGTTGTAGCTGAAGCGTACGTTCATGTTGCCGATTTCGGAGAGGGGGGTGGCTTTTTCGGCCCACATGTAGTCGTAGTTGTTGGCGTAGTCGGAGTCTTTGCCGGTGTTGCTCGCGAGCGGCGCAGCGGAGACGCGGAGGACGATGTCACCACGGCCATCGCGATTTGGGTCCCAAAAGATGAAGGGGCATTCCGAGAGCGGGACCCAGCGCTGGTGCTCGGGATCGTACTTATTCAGGTAGAAATTTACGTTGCCGCGGAACTTACTGTTGAAATCGGAGCCGCCTGCATAGCTCCAGTTTTTAAGGGCGAAGATACGGGCTCCGTCTTTGTCGTAATTTTCTCCAAACCACGCATAACGAAGATAGCCGTCGCGGTAGTGGCGAATTTCCATTTCATCGGCCTTCCCATCGTTGTCGTTATCGATGTAGACGATCATGCGATCGACGAAGCCGGTTCCGTGGTAGCTGACGACATAGGCGGCATCGGCATTGTTCGAAGCGATATCGGAGGGGCGGCCGCTGTCATCTATGCTTTCGACAATGTTGCCGTCGCGGCGCTCGATCAGGGTGTCGGGGCGGCCATCGTGATTTAGGTCTAGGGAGAAGCTTTGACCCTCCGCGAGAGCTTTGGCGCGCGGCCACCAGGATTTTTCGAGAAATGTCAAGCGGCCCGCGGAAGACATTGACGTTTCCTGCATGTACCAGGGCAGCTTGGCGGCAGTACAGATTGAGGCGGCGCAGAGCGCCAGCAGGAGAGAACGATTCACAGAATCACCGTGCGACGCTCTTTGGCCGATTGATAAGCGGCGAGAGCGACTTCGACCGCAGCGCGGCCATCCTCGCCGGTGACGGATGGGCGGCGGCGCTCGCGAATGCTAGCGACGAACTCTTGCCCCTGGGCGGTATAGGCTTCCATGCGGACGGGGTCGAGCATTCCCTTCCCTTTGAAGTCAATGGGCGCTTGCTCGGCGATGACGTTCCAGGAGCCCTCGCGGCCGAGGCGCAGGACTCCGTATGCGTCGAGATCGAGAATGCCGCGGTCACCAACGACACGCGCGGAAAATGCGCTGTGAGGAAAGTTCGGAGACGGGATTGTCCAGCTTACCCAGACATTCGCCATGACGCCGTTGCGGAGACCGAGCACGGCCATGGTGGAGACTTCATTATTCGATGGCGCTTCGCGCTGGACACAGGCGGCGACGGTTGCGACTTCGTCACCGGTAAACCAACGCACTTGATCGATGTTGTGAATGCCGTGCCCGAAGAACGTACCGAGGTTTTCCGGGAGACTTTGCCAGGGCGGTAAGGAGGCGAGGCCGCCGGAGTTCAGGGCACAGGTGCTAATTGCCTGGATATGGCCAATGGCTCCATCCTGAATGAGTTTGTAGGCTTCGCGATTCACCAGGCGAAAACGCTGGCCGAACATGATCATCAGGTTGACATTGTTTCGCCGAGTAGCTTCGAGGATCTGGTTGCATTCGGCAACGCTGGCGGCCATGGGTTTGTCGAGCAGAATATGCTTGCCGAAGTTTGCGGCAGCGATGGCGTGGGCGGCGTGTTGGCTGTGGGGCGTGCTGATGAAGACCGCATCGATATCGGCGCGTTGGACTAACTTGTCGACATCGGGATCGCATTCGACTTTGTAATCGGCGGCAAGCTGCGGGGCGCGGCTGCCGCCGGCGATGCTCACGAGGCGAGTGCCTGGAAGATATTTTGTGATGGTCTCGGCATTGGTGCGCCCCATGAAGCCGGAGCCGATGATCCCTAATCTGATTTCATTCATAAGTTATTGCGGTTCGGCCTCCACTTTTTCGGGATGAGGCGTGGAGGCAAAGGTCAGCGCGCCGATTTCGGCGTGCGCTTCGACCTTTTCGCGCATTTCTTTGAGCAGCTCGCCAGGATTTGCGATTCCGCTGCCGCTCCAGGCCCCGGCGGCTGCGTAGCTCTGTTGCGATGTGATTCCAGGACTGAGCCGGGCCTTGCCGATGACGGCGCGGTTCGATCCGTCGGCGGTTTGAATGGTGGATGCGGGCGAGTATTGCGTTGGATCGAAGTATATGGCGAGGCCGACGTCGCCGTCGCGAGCGTTCTGGCGCCCGGTGACAATCAGTTGGCCCGCATCGGAAGAGACTGAGCCTGCCGGCAGGTCGCGAACGCCGATACCGACCTCGTATTCGTGGTCTTTCGCGACTTGCACAGGAGTAGCAATTACGCGGCAGCGGACAAAGCGTTCGCCGGCGTCAATGGAGTAGCGGGCTTCAAGACGAATGCTGTCGTTCTCAATTTGCCAATTGTCGAGGGTCGCTTCGATAATCGCGCGGAGCGGACCCTGCGCAACAACGCGGTAGTGAGGAACCATCTCCGGAGAAGGTTTGTGGGCGTACGTGGGGACATTGGCGGGAGCTTGAGAGATTTTGCCGGCGCGTCGCAGAAAGACTCCGCCCAAGCCGAGAGTAGCTCCGATGTGGAGGACATCGCGGCCTGTTCCGAGGTCGCGCTGGACGGGGACATAGCCAGCGGCGTCATTCCAGAGGCCCACGGCGCCGGTTTTCCGCCCGTGGAAGTCGAGAAAGAAGCCGCCATAGGTGCGATAGCCGGCCGATTCCGATTCGAGCGCGGCAACTTCGCGATTATAGCCATAACTGTGCTTAGCCGAGACGCGCTTGGACCAAGGGAAACTATCTTCGAGAGTTGTGGAGTAATAGATATCGACGCGGCATTGCGAGTGGGGCGGAAGATCGACTGGAAATTCAAATTCGTCGGGAGATCCATCGCCGTCTAGGTCGTCGGATTGAGAGGCAATGATTGTGGCGGGGCGGTCGGATTGACCGTCGGCAACGAGAACCGCCAGAGCGAGGCGACCGGGAAAATTCAAAGCGACCGCTTGGGCTTTGACAACCGGTAGCGTGGCGAGCGCCTGCAAAGACGAATTTCCTGGATTTTTCACCTCCACGCTCAGGCGATTGGCGAAATTTGGCAGCAGCCATTCCGTTTCGGCGGCTGCGGCTTGGAATGGAAGCGCGGAGATGATGGCGAGATGGATGAATAGAGTAAGTCGGAAGTTCATGCGGCTATCAGTTTCTTTTTTGCTTGTCGTGCCAGATATACAAATCGCGAGCCGAGGCCGACCAGGATCAGTCCTAGCGCAGCGTCGATAGAGCGCGCCTGCATGGAGTGCGCGAAGAGGCTGGCCAGAATTAGAAGAAGCCCGACAGTGACGGTGGCGGCGCCTACGGCCATCCGTGCGGGATCGTGTTCTTGCCTGTGAACTTCGCCGGAGGAGATGGGTGTGTCGAGAGATTGAAAGAAGGAGGAGATGCGGCTCGTTTCGTCCGCATCCTTCTTAAGGAAGACGCTTCCGAACCACATTCCGAGCACAGTGGCCGCGAAGTTCAGAAAGATGGAGATGCCTTCGAACGTGTAGTTCGCCCATTCGGCCGGAATGTCGGGGCGCGACGGAAGATACCAGGTCTTGATGGAAAACGTTGTAAATCCTACGATCAAACCGAAGATGAAACCAGCTAGAGCGCCTTTCCAGGTGAGAGAGCGAATGGTGAGCCCGGCTAGAACCGGCAGCAACGTGGGCGCGAGGAATACACCGAAGGCTGTGACCATTAAATGAAATAGTGACTGCGATTGGGTGAGGGCGATCCAGAGACTCAGCGCAATAACAATTACGCCGAGCGCGAGCGTGGAGAGCCTTCCCACGCTAACAAGCTTTCGTTCAGATGACTGCGGGTTGACGAGACGGAAGTAGACATCGCGGGTCAAGACGCTGGCGATGGCGTTCAGGTCGGAACTGATGGCGGCCATGGTTGCCGAGAACATGGCGGCGACGATGATGCCGATCACTCCTGCCGGAAGGAGTTTTAAGACAAGAAGAACGTAAGTATCCGCGGTGCGGCCCTGCGCCAGAAGATCGGGTAATAGCTTGCGCCCGATGATGGCAGGGAGGAGCATGAGGGGCGTGCCTACGAAATTGAGAGCGGCGGATAAGTAGGCCGCTTTGCTGGCGGATTTTTCGTCCGGTACCGAGTAATATTTCTGGGCGAGCGCCCACGTTGCGTTGTAACTGACGAGGACGATCAGGCAGAAGCTCAGCAGATAGATCCATCCGTAAGGGCCGCCTTTGAAATAAAGGAAACCGGGCGGGAGGCCCTCAAATGCATGGGATGGGCCGCCTACGTGCCATAAAGCGAGCGGGAGCAACAGAAGCATGGCCGCGATCTTCATCACGAACTGGACGTAATCCGTGATAACGAGAGCCCAGAGGCCACCGAGGATTGTGTAAGTGATGGTGATTCCACCGCAGACGATGATGGCCGTTTTTAATTCCACTCCCAAGCCTGCCGAAAGAATCAGCGCAGTAGCGAAGACTTTGAGAGCGTCGTCGAAGATTTTGACGGGGATTCCAGCCCAGGCGAACAACTGGCGCATTGGGGCATTGAAGCGCTTTTCCAGAAATTCTACGGGAGTGACGACGCGGGCGCGACGCCAGCGCTTCGCAAATACGAGCCCACCGAGGATGCACGCCGGAGTGCTCATCCAGAACAGCGTTATAGCTACCCAACCGTACGTGTACGCCATTTGCGAGTAGGCGATGAAGGTGAACGCGCTGAAGCTGGACATGTAGTGGGAGATGCCGGCAAGCCACCACGAGACCTGATGGCCACCGGCGAAGTAGTCCTGGGAGGCTTTTTGCCGCTTGTTGAAGTAGACGCCGACAACCAGGACGACTAGGAAATAGCCGAGGATGACGATGTAATCCGGAAGCGTGAGATGGAATCCCGTCACAGGCACCTGCCGATTTGGCTGTTTGACAGTATAAAACACCTTTTGTCATTGACAAACCAGCGCAAGGCAATCTAGAATCCCTTCATCGCACTCAAATTCAAAAATTCAGGAACCGCGATGGGTAAGAAGCTTCAGTTTGAAATTCGGGCGATTGGGATTGTGTGTTGTGTGAGTCTGTTCGCGATTCCGGGTATGGCACAAAACATCACCGGGTCGATTGTGGGCTATGTGAACGACTCTTCGGGCGCAGCTGCGCCTGGCACGGTAGTAACGGTTGTGAACCAAGGGACGGGCGCTTCCATTGATGCGACGGTAGATGAGAGCGGGTCGTACACGGTGTCCAATCTTCTTGCGGGCACGTATGAAATTCGAGCGAAGAAAGACGGCTTC